>NZ_JAOTIK010000002.1:900000-994925 GCF_030116705.1 Streptomyces sp. ML-6 | reverse complement strand
ACCAGCCAGACACCGGCAAGCGCGGCCGACTCCCGCCTTCACCCACAAAAGGCTCACACCACTTCAGCCAAGGCCAGCACACGTCTGACCACGGCAGCCAGGGTCGGCAGCAGCTTTAGGATCTGCGGCATGGCAACAAGACTCGTGCAGATCAATATGAAGGCCCAGGACGACTCCGCGCTCGGCCGGTTCTGGGCAGAGGCACTCGGCTGGGGTGTCGACAGCGAGGCCCCCGGCGTCACCAACCTCGAACCCGTGGGTTTCGCCTACCCCGACCCCGCGGCCGTCTGCATCGACCTCATCGCCCGCCCGGAAACCAAAACGGTGAAGAACCGGGTCCACCTTGATCTGGCCACCACCTCGACCGCCCACCAGGAGGAATTGGTCGCACGCTTGAAGGATCTCGGCGCGACCCTCGCCGACGTAGGGCAGGGCGACGTTCCCTGGACGGTCATGGCCGACCCGGAGGGCAACGAGTTCTGCGTCCTGGAGCCCCGCCCGATCTACCAGGACACCGGACCGATCGCCGCGGTGGTGGTCGATTGCACCGACCCACGGCGGATGGCCCAGTTCTGGGGCCAGGCGATGGACTGGACGCTGCACGAGGTCACCGACGACCACGCGAGCATGCGATCCGCCAAGGGCGTCGGTCCCTACCTGGAGTTCATCCCCACCCCCGACACCAAGAGCGTGTGGAACCGCGTCCATCTCGACGTCCGCCCCTACCCCGGTGACGACCCGGAGGCAGAAGAAGCCCGGCTGCGCGCCTTGGGTGCCGCCGACCCCGGTATCGACCAGTCCGCAATCTCCTGGACAATTCTGACCGACCCGGAGGGCAACGAGTTCTGCCTCCTCGCTCCTGGCTGACCTCCATCAGCGTCTCCAGCCGGTTGGCCGGTTCCGGGGCAGGGGCAAAGACCACGTGACATCAGCACATGCCATTGGAGGCAAGGGAAGAGGACGGCAATGACACGGTGTTCGCCCCTGCCTGCATCCAGGCCGGGGAAGACATCGATGCCGCCCATGCCGATCATCTGCAGCCCCCTTCCACCACACTCCCGGCAGGCCCTGCCGGGCACCGAACCGCCACATCCACGTCACGAAGAACCTTCCGAAACCAAGGGCCGAGAGGCGAGAGGCAAAGGCTGAGGGCCGAGGGGCCGAGGCTGCCCCCTCAGGTCGCCGGATCGCACCTGAACCTGGCCGAGCGCAGGCCCTCGACGGCATTGAAGGTCTCCTCCGTGAACCGGGCGCAGCCCTCGAAGACCGCCCCCTCGAACCAGCCGTCGCCCTGGAAGATCGCCGCGTCGAACACGGCCTTGCCACCAAAGGTCCCCGCAGGTCACCGCAGGTCACCGCGTTGAACCATGCGTTGCATTCGAAGACCGCCGACACGCACCGGGTGCCACCGATGGCGGGCTCTCCGCCTGCGTAGCTGTCGCGCAGGACATCGAGCGGGGAATCCCAGAGACGGACTTCGAAGAAGGGAAAACCACCCACGGACCTGGGCGATAAGCGGTCGCGATCCTGGCAGGCGCGCCGTAGCGTGCGCGCGTGGACGTGGGAGATCCGAAGGAAATGGTCCGTCGCGGGTACGACGTGCTCTCGGGGCACTACGAGCGGGCGTTCGGCAGCGAGACGAAGTACGGGCCGTGGATCGAGGAGTTGCTCTGTCGGCTTCCCGGGACGGGCACGGTCCTGGACGTCGGTTGCGGCAACGGTGTTCCCGTGGCCCGGTCCCTGGTGGCGGCGGGGCACCGTGTGACGGGTGTCGACATCAGCGAGGTCCAGATCCGCAGGGCCCGGGAGCTCGTGCCGGGTGCCGACTTCGTCCGGGCCGATGCCACGGAATTGGAGTTCCCCCGAGGAAAATTCGACGCAGTCGTCTGCATGTATGCCCTGATCCATGTGCCGGTGGAGGAGCAACCGCCCCTGCTGGAACGGATCACCTCCTGGCTGCGGCCCGGCGGCTGGTTCCTGGGCACCACCGGGCATCGTGCCTGGACCGGGACCGATGAGAACTGGCTCGGCGGTGGGGCCGCGATGTGGTGGAGTCACGCCGACGCCGCAACGAACCGCGCATGGCTCGTACGGGCCGGACTTGACGTGATCCACGAGGAGTTCGTTCCCGAAGGCGACAACGGCCACGTCCTGTTCTGGGCCCGACGTCTTCCGGAATGACAGCGGCCGGCCGAAGAAGGCAGGCAACGCCCCCTGAAACAGAGGGGGTTCCGGACGATGAACAAGGTAGCGGACCGGGAAGGACCTGGCCTGGCCGGACCGTACGGGCACCGGGTCCGCCGCCGCACCTCGTGGTCTGGCGTTATTGGGGTGTGGCGAGGCCGGTGATGGTACACACTTCTTCGCCGTGGAGATCATGAAGGGCGAGCTGCGGCGTCTTCGGTCCGGGCCGGGGGCCGAGGACGGTCGGCAGCGGCCGTTTCTCGTACAGGTCCGGTTTGCCGCCGAGGACCCCGCCCAGGTCATTGCCAATGCGCGTGCGGCGCTGGCGTGCGTGCTCGAGCGGGCAGACGACTGGCCCGCATTCGAGCAGTGGCAGCCACTGCTGCCGGAACGATTCGTCCAGCAGTGCGCACCCGAGCCCGCGGAGCCGGAGCCCGATGGATCCTTCGACACCGAGGCATGGTCGCGGCAGTGGCGGACAATGACGCCGGAACAGAAGAGGGCCGCCTGCCAGGGGCCGTGGTCGCTCTCGGATTGGCTGCACTGCTTCGACCCGACCGGGGAAGGGGCCGGCAGCGACCGCGGCTGGTGGTGGTGGCACGCGGGAACCGACGAAGCGGGAGGCGGCTGGATCCAGGTGGCCACCACCGGCTGGCCGTTCGGCAGCGGTTCGCTGTTCTGGCTGATCGAGGCCAGCGGCGGCACGGATCTCGCCTACGAACCGTGAGCGTGGCGCACCGCACGCGGCACGCCCGCAGTAACGGCTGACAGAGCAGGACCGTGCCCCACGACTCGGGTGCCCGGCCGGACCCTGTGCCATGCCGGGCCATGTGCCGCGCCGGACCGGGCCGTGTTCCGTTCCATGCCGTGTGCAGTGCCCTATCCCTCCTGCCCCCGATGGTCCTGCACCCGCTGTGCGCTACGTGCGGGCACTCACAGCCCGACCACTCCCGGGGCGAGCCGACCCTATGCCTTCACGATTACGGGCACAGCAGCTGGAACAACGACAGCTACGGCAACGACCGGTGAGGATACGGCGGTTCGTGCGACTGCGCCGAGTTCCGGCCCAAGGACCACACCATATGAAGCCATGCCCCCCACGGCCACCAGAACTCAAGCCACCCCCGGGCTCGGGACGTACACATACAAGAGCTGGTTTCAGCAGTCGTTCTCGACGAGCTTTCGCACCCCGTCACCACAATCGCGCTCCGGCCCGGTCGCCACGGTCATTACCGGTCTCCGGATGGGCATTCCCGGGCTCATCACGGGCACGCAGTGGGCGCTGAACGATCCGTGAGCCGGTGTGTTCGTCGTCCTGTTCGGTGCGCCGGCGCTTGCCGCGGAGATCAGTCTCTCGCGCAGGCCCGCGCGGAGGCGGTTCGGCGGATGAGTCCCCGAACGGCGCGATTTCTTCTACGGCACTCTCCTCTCCAGTGTTCAGGGGGCCAAAGAGGTGCGGCTGTTCGGGATCGGTGACTTCCTGCGCGACCGCATGATCACCGAGCGGCGCCCCGTCGACGCAGCGAAGCGGGCCGTCGTCCGGCGCGGGCTGTCGGACCGGGCCGGACTGGGCACGTTGTCGGCGCTCGCTGCGGGCGGCGGGCTGCTGTGGTCGATCCACGCCGCGTACGAAGGCCGGCTCTCCGTCGGGGACGTCATGGTCTTCACCAGCGCCCGCACCCTGCCGGGCCCGTAGGGATACCTCCAAGGCCGCGTAGTCAGGGGGACAGTGGCCAGTTGGAACTCCCCACGGGCGGCCAGTGGGTGGGGAGGAATCTGGCTGCCCCTGACCACTCAGCGTGGTGGGTTTCGAGGTGGGTGGTCTGCTGATCATGTGCCGCGACCGCCGGGATGGGCGCGTCGACTCGTGCCCGCTGCCCGTCAGGCTGACAGGTTCACAGCCGGGCCGGGGATGGCTACGGGGGGATTTCGCCAAAGCTCACGCGGTGCCCACGGGCCGTGTCCACGTACTCGCGGACCCGGTGGATCAGCTCGTCCCGGAGTTCGAAGACGAAGCAGTAGCCGTTGCTGTAGTGGTTTCCGTCAGTGAGCGTTGCCGTCAGGCTCGCCTCCCCTCTCCCGCCCGCATGTCCGGTACATGGCCGGGTGGGTGAAACCGTTCGAGACCGAAAAGCACAGCGCATGCCAAGCGGCCGTTGTCGTTCCGACCTCGGGCAGCTCGAATCTCGGACAGTTCCGATCTCGGACAGTGCTGACCGAACGGAAGTCTCGGCGGGCGGCTTCGGCGGGGGCGAGGTCTGACGCCAGGGCCCGGTCGGCAGCAGATCCAGGCCGAGCGTGGTGTGATCACACCACCAGACGGTAACTTTAGTTGCCGAACTCGGGGTCGTAAACTATAGTTGTCGCATGATGGTGCCTCAGATCACCCGAGAAGAACAGGTAGAACTCGACAAGGCTCTGTATGACGCCTTGAACCCGTTGGCCTCGGCCATTCGCTCCCGCGAGACCGGGCTTTCCGCGGACCGCATGTGGGACGCGGACCCCGTAGCGGTGGCTCTGTCGGTCCTTGCCGCTTGGAGGACGGTGGACGCGGAGGTCAAGCGACTGACCGCGAAAGCGGCAGCGACGGCAGGCTCCTACGGGGCAAGTTACGAGCAGTTGGGAGCCGTGTGGGGCATCACCCGCCAGGGTGCCCGCAAGAAGTGGCCCGACGCCATCACCCGCCCGGTATCTCCGACAGCGGGCCCGACCAGCCTTGAAGTCTTCGGGGGGACCGCCGAACTGGTCCAGGCTCCATCCGGCGGCTGGAGCTGGACGGGCGAGGGCGCCGACGGAGCATTTGGTGCGGCCGACGACGGGGCGTGCTGCGCGACCGCGGAGGAGGCCGCAGCCCATGCGGGCGCATTCCTCAAGGAGCACGCAGCTGACACTGACGGACGGCCCTGAGCGAGTCCACCCGACGGCGAGCGGCCGGCTCACGCTCTTCGAGCAGTCCCACGACCGACAGCAGCCTCACCCTCCGCCAAAGCGACAACTCGACAACTCGACAACTCGATGACCCGACACCCCATCGCTCCCCGAGATCACCGGCCCCTCGCCCGAACAGAAGAAACGCAGCCCTCGAGCCCGGAAGGACAACAGCCACTACGGCTGGGCCAGCTCCTGGAAGAGCGCGTCGATCTCCGCCCGGTCGGCGACCAGCGGGAGGGTGTCGAAGTACAACTCCCACTCGCCGCCCGGGCCGAAGCGCTCCACGATCCCGAACGGGATGTCCTTGCCCTTCGGCCCGGAAACCGTGCCGTGCCACTCCACGTAGGTCGTGGTCCTGCCGAAGGCGACCTGACCGGCCTTGAAGCGGACGTCCGCCGCGCCGAAGAACCGCTGGAGGTAGGCCCGCTTGCCGGACTCCGTCGCCAGTGGAGCGGCCGGCCCCGGCCCCGACAGCCGTGCGTTGCCCATCCGGGCGAGCAGGGCGTCGACGTCCTCCCCGTTCCATGCCGCCAGGCGGTCCGGGAGTTCCGCAGCCCGCAGGCGCTCGGGCTCCGGGCCCCGGGCGGGAGCCGGGCCGGAGTCCGCGATCCCGTCGAACAGGCCCTCGGGCACCAGCTCCGGGACCGTGTCCCGGAACAGGACGTAACGGTCGTAGTAGCGGCGGGCCTGGAGGGTCCTGCCGTCGTCCCCCAGGACATTGCGCGCGATCTGCGGGTAGGCCACCTTGTGGCCCTTCAGCATGGCCTCGTTCCACTGGCCGAACATCATGACGCCGCCGTCGGCCACCACGTCCGTGCCCCGGTAGCGCAGGTCGGGGACCAGCCGCAGGGACCCGGTGATGGAGGTGCCGATCACGGTGTGGCCGCGCTGCGGGGCGCTGCCCGCCTCCCAGAGGGTGGCCTCCTCGTCGAAGATGTCGAGATAGGCCTTCACCCGGGGGTGGCTCAGGTCCCCAAGGGCAGGCGGGGTGCCGGTCGGCAGCTCGCCGAAGGCGATCTGGCGCTGCATGAACGCGCAGGCGTTCGGGGTGATCCGGCCCTCCAGCCGCTCGACCTCGGCGCGCACCTCCGGGCAGTCGCCCCGGGTGGCGGCCTCCTCACCGCCCGGCAGCGCCGCCGCTGAGGTCGTCACCCCCGCGACGACCGCCGCCACCACGACTCCCACCACACCACGTCGACCCGCGAACATTCCGTACCTCGTCTCGTTCCCACCCGATGCGGCCCGTTGCCGCCCGTGGGGGACAACATGCCTGCCGCCGGGACAGGGGTCGATTACGCCTGAAGTAATGGCCCAGGTCGGAGAGGCATTAGCCTTCCTGACGGTGGGTCAGGAGCAGAGAGTCGCGGCCCGCTCGGCAGTCGCCGCCCCACATCGGCCGCTACGACGGCCGTACGCAGAAGCGGCGGGACCGATCGGCAAGACGGGCCACAGCCAGGCGGCGGACTGCCACAAGAGGGAAATCCGCCGGCAGGCCAAGGACGCCCAAGGAGTACCCAGGGAGTGCCCGAGGGGCCCCTTGGGGATCCGCGGGAAAAGGAACGACGGCATGGGGAGTGCCTCCTGCCGGGTCCGTTTCCTTCGATCACCCTTCGGGTTCGGCAGCGGCCTCGACCCCCGTGTCGATGGTGAGGTGCAGCGAAACGAGGGTTCGGACAGGAGGTTCGTTCAGGGCCCCGTCGGCGCAGCGCGGGCCTCGCGGTCCGGGGCCCCCAGGGCTGCCGAAACACCGGTGCCCCTGTCCCCGGAGGGTCAACACCCCGTCCCTCGCGGCGTGTTCATACCCGTTTCCCCGCGGCAGTCCTTGTCCAGGGGGTTGGCGCTGCGGGCTCGCATGCCTAACGTATGAGCAGAACATGAGCCCAACTCACATTTAAGGATTCATGTGATGACCACGGTTCAACTTCTGCGCCACAGACTCGGATCCCTCGCGGTGGTGTCGCTGCTCCTCACCGTGATGGCGCTGGTGCTCGGTCCGATGCCCAGCTCCGCGGCGGAGCCCGGCTGGTGGGATCCGGTCGCGCGACCCGCGCCCGACTCGCAGGTCGACGTCACGGGCGAGCCCTTCAAGGGCACCGACGCCCAGGGCCGGGTCAGGGGCTTCGCCGACGTCCATGACCACATCATGTCCAACGAGGGCTTCGGAGGCCGTCTGATCTGCGGCAAGCCGTTCTCGGAACAGGGTGTCACCGACGCCCTCGAGGACTGCCCCGAGCACTACCCCGACGGCTCGCTCGCCGTCTTCGACATGATCACCAAGGGCGGCGACGGCAAGCACGACCCCGATGGGTGGCCCACGTTCAAGGACTGGCCCGCCCATGACTCGCTGACCCACCAGCAGAACTACTACGCCTGGATCGAGCGGGCGTGGCGCGGTGGCCAGCGGGTACTGGTCAACGACCTGGTCACCAACGGCGTGATCTGCTCCGTCTACTTCTTCAAGGACCGCGGCTGCGACGAGATGAGCGCCATCCGTCTCGAGGCGCAGAAGTCGTACGACATGCAGGCCTTCGTCGACAAGATGTACGGCGGTCCGGGCAAGGGCTGGTTCCGGATCGTCACCGACAGCAAGCAGGCCCGCGAGGTCATCGAGCAGGGCAAGCTGGCCGTCGTCCTGGGGGTCGAGACCTCCGAGCCGTTCGGCTGCAAGCAGATCCTGGACGTCGCGCAGTGCGGCAAGGAGGACATCGACCGCGGCCTGGACGAGCTGTACGGGCTGGGCGTGCGCAGCATGTTCCTGTGCCACAAGTTCGACAACGCCCTGTGCGGGGTGCGCTTCGACTCCGGCGCCCTCGGTACGGCCATCAACGTGGGTCAGTTCCTGTCGACCGGCACCTTCTGGAAGACGGAGACCTGCCGCGGCCCGCAGCACGACAACCCCATCGGCAACGCGGCGGCGCCGGAGGCGGAGAAGCGGCTCCCGGAGGGCGTGTCCGTCCCCACGTACGCCTCGGACGCGCAGTGCAACACCCGCGGGCTGACCGACCTGGGTGAGTACGCGGTGCGCGGCATGATGAAGCGCGGCATGATGCTGGAGCTCGACCACATGAGCGTCAAGGGCGTGGGCCGGGCCCTGGACATCCTGGAATCCGAGTCGTACCCGGGTGTCATCTCCTCGCACAGCTGGATGGACATGGGCTGGACCGAGCGGCTCTACAAGCTCGGCGGGTTCGCCGGTCAGTACATGAGCGGCTCCGAGGCGTTCAGCGCGGAGGCCAGGCGCACGGACGCTCTGCGCGAGAAGTACGGGGTCGGCTACGGCTACGGCACCGACATGAACGGTGTCGGCGGCTGGCCGGCCCCGCGGGGCGGGGACACCCCGAACCCGGTGGAGTACCCCTTCCGCAGCACGGACGGCGGATCGGTGATCGACAAGCAGACCACCGGCGAGCGCACGTGGGACTTCAACACCACTGGCGCCGCGCACTACGGCATGGTCCCGGACTGGATCGAGGACATCCGGATCGTGGGCGGCCAGGAGGTCGTGGACGACCTCTTCGCGGGTGCCGAGTCCTACCTCCGCACCTGGGGGAACTCGGAGAAGCACAGGTCCGGGAAGAGCATGGCCTCGGGCGCGACGGTCTCGGCGTCCTCGACGCAGTGGTGGAACCCGTTCGTCAGTTACGCGCCCGGCCGGGCCGTGGACGGCGACCCGGGCACCCGCTGGGCCAGCGAGTGGAACAACGACCAGTGGCTGCGGATCGATCTCGGATCCACGGCCCCGGTCGAGCGCGTCACCCTCGACTGGGAGGAGGCGTACGCGAAGTCGTACCGCGTCGAGCTGTCGGAGGACGGCACGAACTGGAAGACGGTGTGGTCCACGAGCACCGGTGACGGCGGCCTGGACACGGCGCGGTTCGACGCGACCCGCGCGCGTTACGTGCGGGTCCAGGGGTTGGAGCGCGGCACCAAGTGGGGCTACTCGCTCCGGGAGGTCGGCGTCTACGGCGGCTGACGGCGCCGGTACGAAGGTGTCTGCAACGTCTGACCGCATCGGCACGAAGGCGTCCGCAGCGACTGACGGCGCCGACACAACGGCGTCCGCAGCGACTGACGGCATCGGCACCACGGGGCCCGCAGCGACTGACGGCGCCGGGGCGCCGGGGCCCGGGGCCGGAACGTCCCGGATCGGTTCTCCCGGTCCGGGACGCCCCCGGCCGGCCTTCCGGACCCCGTCGGCTTCCCCGCTGCGCAAAGCGCATTCGGCAGCCCCTGTCAGGGGGTTGGCGTCGCGGGCTCGCTTGCCCCACACATGGACAGAACATGATTTCAGCTCACATTTAAGGATCTGCGTGATCACTCACCACTCCGAAGCCCGCCTCTGGCTCCTGAGCACCCCCCGCACCTCCTACGCCTTCCGGTTGGACGCCGACGACGTACCCCGGCACGTGCACTGGGGCCGGCCGCTGACCCCGGAGCAGGCCGTCGCGATCGCGGCCGACCTGCCCGCCGAGGACCCCGGTGGTGACGATCCCGGCAGTGAGGAGTACGTGGTCGAGGGAGGCCTGCGCTTCGGGGCTCCGTCGCTGACCATCCGGTTCGCCGACGGCGTCCGCGGCTTCGAGTGGCGGTTCGTCTCGCACACGGTCGAGGACGACCGGCTCACGCTCTCCTTCACCGACCGCGTCCGCTCCCTCGGCCTCGACCTGCACTACCGGATCCGGGACGGCCACGACCAGATCGAGCGCCGGGCCGTCCTCACCGCGCAGGAGCCGGTGGACGTCCTGCGGTTCGACTCCGCCGCCTGGACGCTGCCCGCCCGCGACGACTACCGGGTCAGCCACGTGGTGGGGGAATGGGGCCGGGAGTTCCAGCTCCGGCGCGACCGGGTGCCCATCGGGGAGACCGTGTTCACCAGCCGCCTCGGCATCACGGGACCGCATGCCGGCCCCTGGCTGATGCTCGACGCGCATGACGCCGCCGAGGAGCACGGCGAGGTCTGGAGCGCGTCCCTGGCCTGGAGCGGCAGCCGCCGGATCACCCTGCGTCGTGACCCCTACGGCCGCGTCTCCTGGACGGGCGGTTTCGGCCACGAGGGCCTGGTCTGGAAGCTGCTCCCCGGCGAGCGTCTGGAGAGCCCCGTCTTCACCGGGCTCTACGCCCCCGACGGCTTCGGCGGCACCAGCCGCCGCTGGCACGCCTACGTCGAGGACCAGGTGCTGCCCGACCGCCCTGCCGAGCGCCCGTTGATCTTCAACTCGTGGGAGGCGACCGGGTTCGACATCACCGAGCAACAGCAGACCGAACTGGCCGAGTCGGCCGCGGCTCTCGGCGTCGAGGTCTTCGTCGTGGACGACGCCTGGTTCGGCGCCCGCACCGGCGACACGGCCGGGCTCGGCGACTGGTGGCCCAACCCCGACCGCTTCCCGAACGGTCTGGGCCCGCTCGCCGACCGCGTCCGCGCGCTGGGCATGGGCTTCGGCCTGTGGGTCGAGCCCGAGGCGGTCAACCCCGACAGCGACCTGTTCCGCGCGCACCCCGACTGGATCCTCTGCCAGGACGGCCGTACCCGCACGCAGCGCCGCCACCAGCACGTGCTCGACTTCGCCCGCCGCGAGGTCCGCGAATGGGCGGTCGAATGGCTGGTCAGGACCGTCACCGAGCTGGATGTCGTCTTCCTCAAGTGGGACATGAACCGGCCCTTCAGCGAGGCGGGGCGGCCCGGGGAGGCCGATCCCGACCGGGTCTGGATCGAGCACACGCGAGGTGTCCACGAGGTGATGGACCGGCTGCGCGCCGCGTGCCCCGGCCTGTACCTGGAGTCGTGCGCGGGCGGCGGCGGCCGGGCCGACCTGGGCGTACTGGCCCGCGCGGACCAGGTCTGGACGTCCGACAACACCGACGCCGCCGACCGGGTCGCGATCCAGCACGGGTACAGCCAGCTGCTGCCCGCCCGGACCATGGGCGCCTGGGTCACCGACAGCCCGAACGGCTTCAGTGCCCGCCCGACCTCGATCCGGTACCGCTTCCACGTCTCGATGGCCGGGGCGATGGGCATCGGCGGCGACCTGCGGAAGTGGAGCGAGGAGGATCTCGCGTGGTCCCGGATGCTGGTCGAGCAGTACAAACGGATCCGGCCCGTGGTGCACGGCGGCGTCCAGTACCGCCTGGAGCACCACGCCGTGCAGTACCTCACCGAGGACGAGGTCGTCGTCTTGCGGTTCCAGCCGTCCGCGCTGACCCGTACGACCGCCCGTACCCGTCTGAAGGGCCTCGACCCCGACGCCCGTTACCGGGACGAGGACACCGGCACCGTGCACGAGGGCGCCGTCCTGCTCTGCCACGGTCTCCCGCCGCTGCTGCCCTTCGACTGGACGAGCGAGCTGGTCCACCTCAGGAGAGTGCCCCGATGACTCTCGCCTCCGAACGGCCCGAGGCCCTCGCCGAGCCGACCCGCAGGGTCGGCTCCGGCTGGGTCGCCCTGTACGTCCTGGCCAATGTCGGGATGTTCATCCCGATGCAGGCACCGACCACGTTCCTGATGCCCGAGCAGATCGCCCTGATCGACCCGGCGGGGAAGGTCGGCAGTTACGCATGGGTCAGCATGATGGGCGCGATCTCGGGAATCGTCATCGCGCCGCTGGCCGGCGCGCTCAGCGACCGCACCACCAGCCGGTTCGGCCGCCGTCGGCCGTGGCTGATCGCGGGCTCGCTGATCTGCATGACGGCGCTGGTATGCCTCGGCGTCCAGACGACGGTGGTGGGGGTCGCGCTCGGCTCCCTCGTGCTGTCCGCCTCCTTCATGGTCATCGGCGCCGGGCTCTCCCCGGTGGTGCCCGACCGGGTCCCGGTCGGGCAGCGCGGTGTGGTGCTGGGCTGGGCCATGGTCCCGCAGGCCGGCAGCATGATCGCGGGCGGGCTGCTGCTCGGGCTGGTCACGGGCTTCCCCGCGCAGTATCTGCTGATGGCCGCTCTGCCGCTGCTGATACTGCTGTTCGCGACCGTCATGAAGGACCCGCCGCTTCCCCTCCGGCACCGCGAACCGTTCTCGCTGCGCGCCTTCCTGGACGGCTACCGGATCAGCCCGCGCGAACACCCCGGCTTCGTCCGGGCGATGAGTTCCCGGTTCATCATGGGGCTGGGTTACGGCCTGGGCACGCTCTACATGCCGTACTTCCTGGACGACGTCCTGCACTACGAGCAGTTGTTCCCCGGCCGGTCCACCGAGGACGGCCTGCTCATCGTGATCGGCGTCAACTCCCTGGCCACGATCTCGACGGTGGTTCTCAGCGGCTGGCTGTCCGACAGGCTGGGCAGGCGCCGCATGCTGGTCTTCCTCGGCGGCGTCACGATGGCCGTCGCCGCGATCCCGCTCGCGCTGTCGCCCACGTGGCCCATGACGCTGGTCGCGGCCGCCGTCATGGGCCTGGGCTACGGCGTGTACCTGGCCGTCGACACGGCCCTGGTCACCGAGGTGCTCCCGGCCTCGGCGGACCGCGGCAAGGACATGGCCCTGGCCAACCTGATGACTTCCCTGCCCTACGTCCTGGTTCCCCCGATCGCCGCGGTGGTGCTCGGCAGCCCGGGGGGCTACCGCTCGCTCTTCCTCTGCTCCGCGGCCATGTCCGCACTGGGGGCGACACTGGTCTGGAAGATCGAGGGAGTTCGTTGACGCCCGTTGACGTCCGGTTGACGTCCGTTGACGTCCGGTTGACGTCTGCTGACGCCCGTCGACGTCCGTCCTGCGGCCCCGGCAGCCCGGCGGTCAGGATCCGATGAAGCTCACCGTTTCCATCATGTCCACCCGCCCGGTGCGCAGCCGGGGAACGCCCGCCTTCTCGAATCCGACCGCGACGCCGCAGAACAGCGCGAGTCCGTCATCGGCTCCGACCGTCTCGGATACAGTCCTGCGGTACATCGTCCACATCACCTGGGGGCAGCTGTGCAGCCCTTCCGCCCGCAGCAGCAGCATGACCGTCTGCAGGTACATCCCCGCGTCTCCCCACTGTCCGGGGCCCATCGCGCGGTCGAGGTAGCAGAACAGGACGACCGGCGCCCCGAACGCCTCCGTGTTCAGGGCGGCGATCCTCTTGGGCCGCTCGGGGTCGTCGCGCTCGATTCCCAGCGCCGCGTAGCGCTGGGCGGCCGCGGCGGAGAAGCGGTCCAGGTACGGCGAGGCCAGGTCGGCCGGGTACATCGGGTACTGCCGCTCGTCACCCGGGTCCCCGGCCAGTGCCCTCGCCGTCGCACGCTCCTTCAGCCCGGCCAGGGGTTCGCCGGTCACGACGTACACGTGCCACGGCTGGAGGTTCCCGCTGGACGGAGCCCGCGTGGCCGCGGCCAGCACTCGTTCGAGAGTCTCCCTGGGCACGGGCTCATCGCTGAACGCCCGTACCGCCCGGCGGCTGTCCACGGCTTCGTACACGTCCACGACTTCTCGCCCTCCCGCTCGCTCGTTCCCCACTCGATGACGGATCAGCTGGTGCGGTTCTCATCCGACCCGGCTCCGCCCGTGAACGCCAGGACGGTCCCGGTCAGTTGCCGGCGGGCCGGATCCGGCCGTTCAGATAGCCGTTGAGGACCCGTTTGCACTCGGCGATCAGCTGGGAGTCGCCCTGCGGATCGGTGCGGAAGGCCAGTTGCAGCACGCTGTCCGCGCACTCCAGGGCCACCCGGACGGTGATCTCGAGGTCGGCGCCGCCCTGGACCCCGGTCAGGGTGGCGGTCAGCGCGCGCAGCCGTTCGGCGACCGCGGTGTTGTTGTCCAGGACCGGTTCCAGGGTGTGGTCCTGCCCCACCGCGCCGAAGTCGACCACGCCGAAACCGGTGATGGTCCGGCGCATGGTGACGAACTCGTCGACGGTCGCGTCCACCAGGCCCGAGACGTCCTCGGGCTTCTCGTGCTCCAGCCGGGCCGCGACCCGCTCCAGGAAGGTCTCCAGATTGCGGGCGGCGAGCGCGCCGATCAGTCCCTCCTTGTCGGAGAAGAACTGGTAGAGGGTGCCGATGGGCACCTCGGCCCTGCGTGCCACCTCCTTGGTCGTCAGCGCGGCATGGCCGACCTCGTCCAGGAGTTCGGCACAGGCGTCCAGCAACCGTTCGAAGCGCTCGACGCTGCGCTTCTGGACCGGCAGCCGACGCAGCGTCCCTGCGGTGCGATCTTGATTCACGCTTCCATCATCCCACCGGACGGATTAACATGAGCACCACTCATGTTTCAGGAGGTTGGGTGTGACACTGGACCATCTGCCTGCGGACTTCATCTGGGGCGCCTCGACGGCGTCGTACCAGATCGAGGGCGCCACCGAGGAGGACGGCCGCGGACCATCGGTATGGGACACCTTCACCGCCCGCCCCGGTGCGGTCCGCGACGGGCACACCGGTGACGTGGCCTGCGACCATTACCACCGGTACGAGGAGGACCTCGCGCTGATGGCCGAGGTGGGCCTCACCGGCTACCGGTTCTCCATCGCCTGGCCCCGGATCCGGCCGACCGGCAAGGGCGAGGTCAACCCCCAAGGCCTGGACTTCTACGACCGGTTGGTCGACGGCCTGCTCGCGCGCGGTATCGAACCCGTCCCGACCCTGTTCCACTGGGACCTCCCGCAGGGCCTCGAGGACGACGGCGGCTGGCTGAACCGCGACACCGCGCACCGCTTCGCCGAGTACGCCGCCGTCACGGCCGACAGGCTGGGCGACCGCGTCCGGAAGTGGATCACGCTCAACGAGCCGTTCATCCACATGGTCTGGGGTTACGGCCTCGGCACCCACGCGCCGGGCCGCGCCCTGTTCCTGGACTGCCTGCCGGTCGCCCACCACCAACTGCTCGGCCACGGGCTGGCGTCGGAAGAACTGCGGGCACGCGGCCTCCAGGTGATGATCGCCAACAACTGCACCCCGGTCCGGCCCGCCTCGGACGCCCCCGCCGACCTGGCCGCCGCGCAGGCCTACGACAACCTGCACAACCGCCTGTTCAACGACCCGGTCCTCATGGGCGCCTACCCCGACCTGGCGGCCTTCGGAGCGGACGCCACCCTCGGCGGCTCCGTCCGGGACGGCGACCTCGAACTGATCTCGGCCCCTTTGGACGCGCTCGGCATCAACTACTACAACCCGACCCGGATCCAGGCTCCGACGTCCGAGGGGCTGCCGTTCGAGGAGGCCCCCATCGAGGGCTACCGCCGCACCGCCTTCGGCTGGCCCGTCGTCCCCGACGGACTGCGGGAACTGCTCGTCGGCCTCAAGGAGCGCTACCCGGCGCTCCCGCCGGTCCACATCACCGAGAACGGCTGCTCGGCCGAGGACGTCGTCACCGCGGACGGCACCGTTCCCGACCTCGACCGCATCGACTACCTGGACGGCCACATCCGGGCCGTCGACGCCGCCGTGGCCCAGGGCGTGGACGTGCGCGGCTACTTCACCTGGACCCTGATGGACAACTTCGAGTGGGCCGAGGGCTTCCACCAGCGCTTCGGGCTCGTCCACGTCGACCACGAGACCCAGGTCCGCACCCCGAAGGCGTCCTTCGCCTGGTACCGCGACCTCATCCGCGCCCAGCGCGGCCGAGCCGCCCACCGCCCGTCGGCCGCACCGCTCCGCACGGCCGGCGGCGCCCGGTGACACGGACACCGACGTCTGCGCCGCCTCCCCCACCGGCGAGGGCGACGCGGCGACCTGACACTCCGTCCGTACGGTTCCGGAGCACCTGGTCACAACACCTGGCCGCTCCGGGACCGTGCCCGTCGTACCTGCACGCATGCCCGCACACATGCACGCGCGTACGCATGCCCCGCGCATGCCTGGTGCACGCCCGCGCACATGCCCCTACGCATGTTGTGCACAGCGCCTGCACACCGGGCGCCCACATTTTGCGCGACCGTCACCTCTGCCCGCCTTCCCCCATTCGGGGTCCTCTTGAATACTCCCGTTGCCCCTCTTCTTCGTGGACGGACATCACCGAGGCAACAGGAGGACCCCACTCATGACCGGGATCGATCGGCGTCGCTTCCTCCGGATCGCCGGAGCCGCCACGGGGTTCGCCGCCCTCTCCGGCTCCATCGAACGTGCCGCCGCCATCCCCGCGGCGCGCCGCAGCGGAACCGTCCAGGACATCGAGCACATCGTCGTCCTCATGCAGGAGAACCGCTCCTTCGACCACTACTTCGGGTCGATGAAGGGCGTCCGGGGCTTCGGTGACCCCCGCCCGGTGACGCTCCCCAGCGGCAAACCGGTCTGGCACCAGACGGGCGGCGGCAAGGAGACCCTGCCGTACCACCCGGACGCCGCCAACCTGGGCATGCAGTTCATCGCGGGCCTCGACCACGACTGGGCCGGTGGTCACAGCGCGTTCAACAACGGCACGTACGACAACTGGATACCGGCCAAGGGGACCGGCACCATGGCGTACCTGACGCGCGACGACATCCCGTTCCACTACGCCCTCGCCGACAGGTTCACCGTCTGCGACAGCTACCACTGCTCGTTCATCGGCGCGACCGACCCGAACCGCTACTACATGCTCTCCGGCCACGTCGGCAACGACGGCACCGGCGGCGGCCCGGTCCTCGGCAACCAGGAGGCGGGCTACGGCTGGACGACGTACGCCGAACGGCTGGAGAGGGCGGGCGTCTCCTGGAAGGTGTACCAGGACATCGGCGACGGCCTCGACGCGGCCGGCGGCTGGGGCTGGATCAACGACGCGTACCGCGGCAACTACGGCGACAACTCCCTGCTGTACTTCAACAACTACCGCAACGCCGAGCCCGGCGACCCCCTGTACGAGAAGGCCCGCACCGGCACGAACGCCAAGGCGGGAGACGGGTACTTCGACATCCTCGAGGCCGACGTCAAGGCCGGGAAGCTGCCGCGGATCTCCTGGATCGCCGCCCCCGAAGCGTTCTCCGAGCACCCCAACTGGCCGGCGAACTACGGGGCCTGGTACATCTCGCACGTACTCGACGCGCTCACCTCGAACCCCGACGTGTGGAGCAGGACCGCCCTGTTCATCACCTACGACGAGAACGACGGCTACTTCGACCACGTCGTGCCGCCCTACCCGCCGGCCTCCGCGAGCCAGGGCCTGTCCACCGTCGACACCACGCTCGACCACCACAAGGGCAGCATCGGGTACGCCGCCGGTCCCTACGGCCTCGGGCAGCGCGTCCCGATGATCGTCGTCTCCCCGTGGTCCACCGGCGGGTACGTCTGCTCGGAGACCTTCGACCACACCTCGATCCTGCGCTTCATGGAGAAGCGGTTCGGGGTGGCGGAGACCAACATCTCGCCGTGGCGGCGCGCAATCTGCGGCGATCTGACGTCCGCCTTCGACTTCTCCCTCCGGGTCACGGACCCGGCGGACCTGCCGGACACCGCGGGCTACGCACCGCCGGACCGCGACCGCCACAACAGCTACGTCCCGAAGCCGCCCGCCCGGGGCGCCCTGCCCCGCCAGGAGGCGGGGGCACGGCCGAGCCGCCCGCTCCCGTACGAACCCTACGTCGACGGGGCCGCGGACCTCTCGACCGGCAAGTACAGGCTGACGTTCGGTGCGGGAGACCGGGCGGGGGCCGCCTTCCAGGTGCGCTCACAGAAGCGCACCGACGGCCCGTGGACGTACACGGCGGCGGCCGGCAAACCGGTCTCCGACAGCTGGAACTCGGTCTACTCCGGCGGTGGTTACGACCTCGTGGTGCACGGCCCGAACGGCTTCTTGCGCGCCTTCCGGGGCGACAACAAGGCCGCCGAGCCGGAGGTGACGGCACGCCACGACGGCGTCACCGGCGGCCTGCGGCTCGTCCTGACCAACCCGTCGGCCGCCGCCGCGCGCCTCACCGTGACCAACGCCTACGGGGGCGAACCCCTGACCTGCACGGTCCGCGCCGGTGCCGCCCTCGAGCAGAACATCGACCTGCGCGCCACCAAGCGCTGGTACGACCTGACGGTCGTCGTCGAGGGCAACGCCGGATACCTGCGGCGACTGGCCGGGCACGTCGAGAACGGGCAGGCCGGCACGAGCGACCCGGGCATCGCGACCGTGTGATGAGGGCGACGGGCCGGGCCCGAAGCGCCTTCCGTACCGCTCACGAGCCTCCGGAACCGCCCCGGCCGGGACGGCGGTGCCAGCCGGCCGGTTCGGCGGCGAACCGGAGGCATGGCGAAGCTCCCGGTGGGCGCGCACGACTCCTGTCGTGCGCGCCCACCGGGAGCTTCGCCATGCCTCGGAACCGTCCGGCCCGCGATCAGGCCTTCTTGACCACGCTGGACTTGAGCTGCATCGCGCCGAAGCCGTCGATCCTGCAGTCGATGTCGTGACCGGCGACGCCGTCCTCGATGAGGCGGATGCCCCGGACCTTGGTGCCGGCCTTGATGCCGGTGGGGTGCCCCTTGACCTTGAGGGCCTTGATGACGGTCACGGTGTCGCCGTCGGCGAGGACATTGCCGACCGCGTCCTTGATGACGTGCGCGCCGGTGTCGGCGGACACGGCACCGGCGGATGCCGGGGACCATTCGTGCCCGCACTCGGGGCAGACCAGGAGGGCACCCATCTCGTAGGTGTAGACGCTCGCGCACTCGGGGCAGGGGGGAAGATTTTCGCTCACGGCCGTAGTCTATGAATCGACTAGCTGAATTGCGAAATTTCGCAAGTCGTTAGAATCTGAAGATGGCCGCGCCCCTGCTTCCCCACCCGGTGTCGCTCGCACGGAGACGCGGCCGCCCGTCGTGCGCGCGCCCTCGCGGGCGCTGGTCCAGGAGAGGATTCCGTGTCGGTTCCGCTGTATCAGGCCAAGGCCGAATTCTTCCGGATGCTCGGCCATCCCGTACGCATACGAGTGCTCGAACTGCTCCAGGAAGGGCCGACCCCGGTACGGGACCTGCTGGCCCGGATCGAGGTGGAACCGTCCGCGCTGTCCCAGCAGCTGGCGGTGTTGCGCCGCTCCGGGATCGTGGCCTCGCGGCGCGAGGGCTCCACGGTGGTGTACGCCCTGGCCGGGGGCGATGTGGCCGACCTCATGCGGGCCGCCCGGCGGATCCTGACCGAGATGCTCGCCGGGCAGAACGAACTCCTTGCCGAACTGCGCGAGGCCGAGCAGGGCCGGGCCGAGCCGTACCGGGCCACGGAGGACCGGGCCCAGCGGGGCCGGACCTCGGAGGGCCCGGCCGAGCAGGGCCCGACCGAGCAGGACCGGGCCGAGCCGTATCGGAGCGCGGAGGACCCGACCGAGCGGTATCAGGCTGCGGAGGACCGGGCCCAGCGGTATCAGGCCGCGGAGGTCACGACCTCATGAGTTCCGTGATGGGCCGGGCCCTGAGTTCCGTGCGTTCCCTCCTGCCCACCCGCGCCGATCTGGCGCAGATGGGCCGTGATCCGCGTCACAACCTGCTCGCCGGTCTGACGGTGGCGATCGTGGCGCTGCCGCTCGCGCTCGGCTTCGGTGTCACCTCCGGGCTCGGCGCGGAGGCGGGCCTGGCGACAGCGGTCGTGGCGGGAGCCCTGGCGGCCGTCTTCGGCGGATCGAATCTGCAGGTGTCCGGGCCGACCGGCGCGATGACCGTCGTCCTGGTGCCGATCGTCGCCCAGTACGGCCCCGGCGGCGTCCTGACCGTCGGCCTCATGGCCGGTTTCATGCTGGTGGCGCTCGCGGTGCTGCGCGCGGGCAAGTACATGCGGTACGTGCCCGCACCGGTGGTCGAGGGCTTCACGCTCGGCATCGCCTGCGTGATCGGACTGCAGCAGGTCCCGAACGCGTTCGGGGTGGCCAAGCCGGAGGGCGACAAAGTCCTCGTGGTCACCTGGCGGGCCGTGGAGGAGTTCGTGAAGGCACCGAACTGGACGGCGGTCGCCTTCGCCCTCGCGGTCGCCGCGATGATGCTCGTCGGCGCACGGCTGCGCCCGACGGTCCCCGTCTCGATCGTCGCGGTGATCGCCGCCACCGTCGTGGCACAGGTCTTCCACCTGGACGCGGCCGAGCCCATCGGGGACCTGCCCGCGGGGCTGCCCTCGCCCTCCCTGGCCTTCCTCGATCCCGGGGCGCTCGGTTCGCTGCTCGCACCCGCCGTCGCGGTGGCGGCGCTGGCCGCGCTGGAGTCGTTGCTGTCCGCGTCCGTCGCCGACGGCATGACGGTGGGGCAGAAGCACGATCCGGACCGGGAGCTGTTCGGACAGGGCCTGGCCAACATCGCCGCCCCGTTGTTCGGCGGCGTACCCGCGACCGGCGCCATCGCCCGCACCGCCGTCAACGTGCGCACCGGTGCCTCCTCGCGCCTGGCCTCCCTCACCCATGCCGTGGTCCTCGCGGTCATCGTGTTCGCCGCCGCCCCGCTGGTGTCGAGGATCCCGCTCGCGGCGCTGGCCGGCGTGCTGATCGCGACCGCGATCCGGATGGTCGAGGCCGGCTCGCTGCGCGCCATGGTGAAGGCCACCCGTTCCGACGCCCTGATCCTGATCCTCACCGCGGTGGCGACGGTCTGCCTCGATCTCGTCTACGCGGTCGTCATCGGGCTCGTCGTGGCCGGTGCCCTCGCCCTGCGCGCCATCGCCAGGCAGTCCCGCACGGACCAGGTGCCGCTCGATCGGGGCGAGCACAGCGCGGAGGAGCACGCGCTGCTGGCCGAGCACATCGTCGCCTACCGCATGGACGGGCCGCTGTTCTTCGCGGGCGCCCACCGCTTCCTGCTCGAACTGACCGAGGTCGCCGACGTCCGCGTCGTCATCCTGCGCATGTCCCGGGTGATGACGATGGACGCGACCGGTGCGCTCGTCCTCAAGGACGCGATCGAGAAGCTGAACCGGCGCGGGATCGTTGTCATGGCCTCCGGAATACGGCCGGGCCAGCGCCAGGTCCTCGACTCCGTCGGCGCGCTCGCCCTGTTGCGTCACGAGGGCCGCGAGTACGCCACCACCCCCGAGGCCATCGCCGGTGCCCGGAGCCATCTGGAGCGCGCAGGGGTCCTGCCCCCGGACCCCTCCCGGAAGCCGGGCCCCACCGGGACCGCCGCGCACGAGGAACCCGCTCGATGACCGACCGCACGGACCGCCCCGGGAACCCCGCCCCGCACGTTCCGTACATCCTGTAAATCCCGCATGTTCCGTACGTCCCGCACCAGTTGGTCGAGGTTTCCGGCGCCGTGGCGGCCGTGCGGGCCCGCCGGTGCGGTGGCCGCGCGCCTTCGCACCCGGGGGTGGGACCGGGTGCGAAGGCGCAGGGGCGGGGACGGGGGCGGTGTCAGCTGACGCGGTTGTAGATCGCCGTGCCGGGGCAGGCGGTGACGCCGAGGCGGGTGGCGCAGCCGGTGTACTGGCTGGAACCGTTCCACCAGGCCCAGCCGCCGATGGTGCGGCCGTTCAGCCAGGTGTACTGGCCGTTGTAGTTGGCGTCGTACGTGCGCAGGCTCCAGTGCACGTGGGCTCCGGTCGCGGAACCGCCGGCGCAGGTGTCGGTGCCGATGTTGCCGAGCAGGGCACTGCGGGCGATCGACGTCCCGTTGTAGTAGGTGGTGTTCCACATGTGGTAGTAGTCCGTCGAGAAACCGCCCGGGTGGATCACCCTGGTCCAGCCGCCCCCGGCGCCGCACATCGAGGTCGCCGTTCCCTCGCGGGACGAGCGGACCCGGCCACTGGCGTTGCCACCGGCGAAGTCGAGGCTGCTCCAGTAGCCGGTCGAGCCGGTGTGGGAGTGCGCGCCGCCGGTCAGGGTCATGTAGTAGTCGGGCATCCAGGGCAGCAGCAGCCCGTTGGTGTTGGCCAGGGTCCCCACCGACGGCCTCTGCTCCTGCGGCGTCGCCCTGCGCTGCGCGTATGCCGTCATGGTCTGCCGTTCCGCTGTGCCGACCAGGGGGGACTTCGCCACGTGGTCGGCGAATTCGCGGTCGCCCTCAAGGCCGGAGACCCACCGCCCGTCCTTGCGGTGGGCGATGTAGAGCCAGCCCTCCGGCTCGCCGTGCCGGGTGCGCGGCGCCTCGACGTAGGCGACGCCCCGGGCCCAGTCGCGCGAGACGGTGCGGACGTCGACGACCACCTTGCGGCCCTCGTCGGCGAGCTTGTCGACGGCTGCCTTCGGGGTGAGGCCCTTGGCGTCGTGGGACCGGGAGAGGACGTCGGCGGAGACGGCGTCCACCAGGGCCCGGCGGCCGGTGCCGAGGCGGTCGGCGACCGCGGACGGCATCTTCACGGTGACCCCGGCGGACGGCGACTGGGCGGTGGTCGCCGGGGTCGCGGACGGCGTCGCGGACGAGTCCCGGGAGGTCGCCGTCGCCGAGGGGGCGGCGACGAGCAGCCCGGTGACGGCGAGGGCGGCGAGGGCGGTTCTCACGGCGGTTCTGGAGAGCACGGGTGGTGTCCCTTTCTGTGCGGGGGAGGGTATGCCGGGGCCGGGGGTGGCGAGCGTGCGGGGGAACGCGGGCTGCGGCGCCGTGGTGGCTCTTCTCGGCGTACGGCCCGGCCCGCCCGTTGTGTTTCCGTCGCGCGGTGGGGCTTCGGGGTCGGCGCGGGGTGGGGTGGGCCGGGGTCAGATGCCGCAGTCGGGGGCGGACCAGTGCCGGCCGGTGCCGCCCGCGACGTGGACGTGGTCGTCGTGGTCCGGGTAGCCGGGGCCCAGGATCTGGGTGAAGCCGTGTTCGCGGGCCTCGAGGGCCAGGGCGCAGAAGCCCTGGGAGCCGGCACTCATGTCGGCGGCGAGGCCGTACATGTGGAGGCTGTCGGGGGCGCCGCCGACGGCGTCGTTGCAGGCGTGGTCGCGGAAGCCGTCGTTGATGCCGATGGGCCGGTCGCCCATCGCGTGCCGCAGGGCCTGGAGCTTCCACATGGTGACCAGGACGTTGGCCCGGACGGTGCCGGCATCGACCTGGCCGCCCGACCAGTCGGTACCGCACTGGTTGAGTTCCGACCAGTCGAAGTTGGCCGGGGAGCAGTCGCCCTTCTGGAGTTCGTAGAGCTTGCCGAAGGTGAGCGGGCCCGCGATGCCGTCGGCCTCCAGGCCGTACGCCGCCTGGAAGCGCTGCACCGCGGCTCTCGTGGCCGGGCCGAACTCGCCGTCGATGGCCAGTTCGCCGCCGAATCCGGGGTAGCCGGCGACCCGGATCTGGAGCTGTCGTACGTCCTCGCCGGAGGTCCCCTCACCGAGGGACCTGTTCCAGGTGAAGCAGGCGTTGGCGGGTGCGAGGCCGGCGGAGGCCGAGGCGGGCGCGAGGAAGGGGGCGGGCGCGAGGGAGGGCGCGGGGCTCTCGAACGCGGGGCTCGCGGACGCGGGTGCGGGTGCGGTGAACAGCAGGCTGACAGCGGCCAGGGCCGACGCGAGCAGCAGGGATGAACGCGATGTCATGTGGGGGGCCTCTGTTCGGACGGCGACATGGTCAGGGGCGCAGCCTCGCGAGTCCACCAAACCATTGTCAATGTCCAGTCAAGAAGTGGTGTGACCGGAAGCTGCCAGGCCGCGCCGGGACCGGGGTCGCACAGATGCCGTACGCGTGGTCCCGCCGTTGTGACGGCCACGGTCCCGGGGTCTTCCTGACAGCCGTTCACCGTTCCCGTCCCCGTTCGCCGCTCGTCCGGGCCGGGCTTTCACCGTGTTCCGGAAGACCGGTCGACCGGTACGGGTCCTCCCCCTCCGCTTCCCGCCGCGAGAGAGTGGCGCCCGGGCGGTGCCACTCGATCCAAAAGATCGTCCAGAACAGGGTTACGGGCGATCAGAAGTGAGCACATACCGTGATCGAGGCACTCTCAATCGTGTTGATCATCACTCTGGAGCGGTCAATTCCATGGGCTACCGTTCCCAACCATGATCATCTCTAGCCCCTCTTCCGGCCGTGCCATCACGACGACGGCAGCGCTCACCCGGGTGCTGTTCGGCGAACAAATGGAGCAGCATCACGAGCCGTGGCGCAAACTGTTCGGCACGGAGCCGTTCCGTTTCCGGGAAGGACTGTCGCCCGAGGAGCGTTCCGCTCTGTCGTACGAGCGGTTGGGATTAGTCAATGCCGCGCTCGAGAGTCCTGTCGACTTCGCCGGTGACGTGCAGCGGCTGACGGCGCTCCATGAATGGGTGGGCCCCGTGGATCCGGGGCTGGGGACGGTGGCGAGCATCCACTACAACCTGTTCCTCGGAAGCTTCTTCGACCACTCCTCCGGGCAGCCCGGCCACGACCTGCGGGAGTTCGCCGAACTGCGGCGGACGGGAACGTTCCTGTGCACGGAGGCCGGACACGGCAACAGCGCCTCGCAGTTGGAGACCACCGCCACGTACGACCACGCCGCCGGGGAATTCGTACTGCACACTCCCCACGCGGACGCGCGGAAGTTCATGCCGAACACCAGTTCCACGGGCGGCGCCAAGTCCGCCGTGGTCGCCGCCCGGCTGATCGTCGACGGCAGGGACCGGGGCGTCTTCCTGTTCCTGACCCCGCTCAGCGACGAGGACGGGCGCACGTTGCCCGGCGTGGAGATACGCAGGCTGCCGCAGACGGCCACGGCGCCGGTCGACCACTGCATCACGTCGTTCGACCACGTGCGGCTGCCGCGCGAGGCGCTCCTGGAGTCGGAGTACGGGCGCCTCACTCCGGAGGGCGCCTTCGTGAGCTCGATCGGCAGCCCCCGCAAGCGCTTCCTGAAGTCCATCGGCCGCGTGACGGTCGGCAAACTGTGCATGAGCGGCTACAGCCTCGGGGTCACCCGGCATGCGGTCGCCGTGGCGGTCCGGCACGCCCTCAACCGGCGGACGGCCGGGGTGACGACCGGTGGCAGCGTTCCGCTGTTCGCCCACCGGAGTCATCACACCCCGCTCCTCGAGTCCGTCGCCAGCACCTATGCGGCGACGCTGCTGCACCGGGCCGCGGTCCGGCGTTGGGTCGAGGCGACGGAGCAGGGGCAGGAGTCGGAGCAGGAGGACAGCGAGCGGTTCACGGCCATCGCGAAGGGCTGGATCACCTGGCAGGCGCGGGAGGTCATGACCGAGTGCCGGGAACGGTGCGGCGCTCAGGGGCTCTTCCTCGCCAACGGCATCGCGGGTCAGCTCGCCGCCAACGAGGGGACGATCACCGCGGAGGGCGACAACCTGGTGATCTGGGTGAAGGCGGCCGGCGAGATGCTCCTGGGGCACTTCACCCCGAAGCAGCCCTGCGACCTGGACCCCGCGACCCGGGACCTCGCCGACACCACGTTCCTGCAGGACCTGCTGGGCGACATCGAACGCATCTGGCACCAGCGGGCGCGCAGGCGCCTGCGCAGCGGACCTCCGGGAGATCCGCTCAACCGGTGGAACAACACCGTCAATTCGGCCCTGAAGCTGGTCGACGCCCATGCGGTGCGCCAGGCGGGCCAGGCCCTCCTGGACGCGGCGGCGGAAGCCACCGACGACGAGGCTCGACAGCAACTGGTCCTGCTTTACCGGTTGTTCGCGTTGCGCCAGGTCATGGCACACAGTGGTGATCTGCTCGCCGACGGGCACCTGACCGGCGGGCAGGTGCGGGAGTTGCAGGACGCTTCCGAAGGCGTCGTCGCGGCTCTCGTGCCGCACGCCGAAACGCTCGTGGCCGCGTTCGCCGTCGTCGAGGACGTCCTCCTCGACCATCCCATCGCCCGTCCCGAGGGGTTCGACGAGCAGCCGGTGCCGTCCTGGGACGGTACCGGGTCCGCGCCGCGGCGGGCTGTCGCCGCGGCGACGCCTGCCTGACCCTTCACCGCCCGGCCCCGGGCCGCGGGGGGTGCGCCGCACGGCCGCCCCTGTCATGACGCCCGGGGATCGGGGCGGGTGGGCCCGGTCCCGGGCGGCGAACTGTGACGCGGGGCCTCGGTGGGCTCACCGCACCGACGGAGGGCGGTGGGTGGCCCAGTACTCGGACGCGGTGATGCCCATCAGCACCACGTCGTGGTAGCCGCCGGCGAAGAACTCGTGCTGGCGAAGCCGTCCTTCCTCGACGAAGCCCAGAGCCCGGTAAAGGGCGAGGGAAGCGTCGTTGAAGGCGTGGATCTCCACTTCGCACTTGTTGCAGCGTTGTTCGGCGAACATGTAGGTGAGGAGCAGTTCGGTGGCCTCGGCCGCGTAACCCTTGCGGCGGTTTTCGCGGGTGATCCCGATGCCCGTCCTGAACCTTCCCGCCCGGCTGTCGAACGCGCCGACGGTCACGGATCCCGCGAAGGCCCGGTCGGCCAGCCCCTCGACGACCAGCCGGAACGCCTCCCCGCCCGGTGGACGTCCGGCGCGCTCGGCGGTCCAGGCACGGAAGCTCTCCTCGGAGCGGGGAGGATCGATCAGGTCGGCGGCGCGGACGTCCACGGTGTACCGGGCCAGGTCCCGGAAACCTTCCCAGTCCTCCGGCTCGACACCCCGCAGACGTACCTTCTCCCCGGTCCACATGTCGTCCATGACGCCCCCGCTTCCGTCGGCTGCAGGCGCTGTCCGCCGTGCACACGGATGCCGGATGATATCCCCGCCCCCATGATCGGGCGTCGTACGCGGAGTTCGGGTCCGTCTCAGGAAGCCGATGTCGTGTGCAGGAGTGCGGCGGGCTCGCGCAGGTGGGTGGCCGCCGTTCGCCACGCGGTGGTCACCGCGGTGCGGGCCCGCGCCGTCCGGTCGACGCGGGTGCCGGTCAGTTCCAGCGGCGCGCCCACGTGCACATGGAGGTCCGGTCGGCGCAGGGGTGCGGTGACCAGGCCGGCGAGCTGTTTGACGGGGTTGCCCGAGGTGATCCGGCGGGCTCCGGCCTGGCCCACGGGTATGACGGGGGCGCCGGTGCGCTCGGCGAGCCGGGCCAGGCCGCTGCGGAAGGTGCCGGGCTCCTCTTCCGCGGCGTCCTTGCGGCGGGGCAGGCCCCCTTCGGCGTAGATGAGGACCAGGCGCCCCCGCTCCAGGGCTTCCGCCGCGGTGTCCAGCGCCGCCGCGGCACGCCGGTCCCCGCGGAAGACGGGGATGTGTCCTTCGCGGACGAGCGCCCGGCCGAGCACCGGGACGCGCCACAGCCCCGCCGCCGCCATGATGACCGGCTCGGCGCCGAGGCGGCGCAGGGCGGCGACCACGATCGCGGGGTCGGCCAGGGACGTGTGGTTCGCGGCGACGATGCTGCCGGGCGCGAGTTCGACGCCGGGGTCGGTGGTCACCGACAGGCGGCCGACGGCGGGCACCAGGATGTCGGCGATGCGGCTGAGCATGAACGGTCTCCCCGTCTCGACGGTGTCGATCTTCATCGTCGGGGCGGGGGCCGGTCAGGACGTGAGTAGTCGTACCTATTTTCCGTAGGAGACCATCTGTTCGAGCCCTTGGCGGGGTCCTCGGTTCGAGGGTCCGGCCCTGCTCCCGGCTCCCGCGAAATGGTTCTCGCACCGGCCAGCACCGCCGCGCCGTGCCGGGCGAGGCTGTACAGGATGAGAACGTGGAAGGGCTTGATCACGGCGAAGTAGGCCCGTCCGGCGTACTTGTGGTAGCGCACGACCGTGGTGGTGACGCCCTCCCAGCCGTGCGGACCGGGGCGGACCTTGAAGGTCGACCGGTAGCTGAGGTGCTTGTCGTCCTTGCCCGCGACGACCGCGTCCTCCCCGACCCGGTACAGGCGGAGCGGCCCCGCCCTGCGGCCCTCCTCGATCCGGGTCTCCTCGCTCCGGTCTGTGCCCTTGAGCCCGAAGGGTTTCACCAGCGCGTCCCGCAGCCTCAGAAGACGGGTCGTCGACGCGGGAGGCGTGCCCAGCATCGCCTGGACGAAGTCGCGCGCGCTCGTGCCCTGCGGGACGTCGATGGCCACGGCGTCGATGTGGTCGCAACCACCGAGCATGCCGATGGTGTCCGCCGGATCGGGCTCGACGTGGCGGCTCCGGGGAACGGCTCGTCGGCCGTTCACCGGGTTCGCCCCTTCCGGGATTCCGGAGCGCGGACGCGGTTCCGGTCGGGTCGGGTGCGGTCCTTGTCGGGTCGGGTGCGGCCCTCGATCGCCGCCGCCGCGTCACGGAGCAGGCCGGGGGCCAGTCGGCGGTGGACGGCGGACAACGGGGGCCACACCCTGTGGCCCGGGCGCCTGGCGTAGTGCAGGAAGGTCCCCAACGACACCTTTCCGCCGGCCGCCCGCACGACGAGGTTGCCGGACAGGAACCAGGAGGCGGCCTCGAGCCGGATCCAGTCCTCGCCACGCCCGGTGACGCGCCAGCCCGCCACGGTGTCCGGCGAGCGACCCCGGCTGAGCCGAAGCCCCAACAGGCCTCGCCAGATCACTTGTTGGGCGAAGCCGGGGACGTCGCCGAACATGGCCCTGGCCCACTGCTCCGGGGTCGCCGAGGCGTCCGTCGCGAGGGTGAAGCGATCGGCGTAGTCGATGGCCGGCAACGAGCCGAGGGCGCGGAAGGACTCGGGAAGGGCGTGCACCCCCACGGCCGCGTCGACCACGGCCACGGGCATCCGCCCCCTCGGGCCGTCGGGTTTCACGAGAGCCGCCGGGCGGAGCCCGCACACGGGGCGAGCGGCCCGGACTCCGCGCCGGGACTTGCGTTCACGCTTGCCGAAGCTTGCTGACACATCACGTCTCCGCTCGTATATACGGTAGCGTATAGAAGAACGGTAACCCAGGTATACGGTGCCGTATACCTGGCGACGAGGTGAGGTGAGGCACATCGTGGGCGCGACGCGTACGCCACGTGACAGATGGGTCGAGGAGGGCCTGGCCGTACTGGCCGCCGCCGGGCCGGACGCGGTGCGCGTCGAAGTGCTGGCGAAGCGGCTCGGTGTCACCAAGGGTGGTTTCTACGGGCACTTCACCGACCGCGACGCGCTGCTGGAGGCGATGCTGGACGCCTGGGAGCGGGAGAGCACCGACGAGGTGATCGCCCGCGTCGAGCGCGAGGGCGGCGACCCGAGGACCAGGATCCACCGCGCGGGCATGCTGACCTTCTCCGACGACCGCCTGCTCCCCATCGACCTGGCGATCCGCGCCTGGTCCCGGCACGACGAGTCGGTCGCCGAGCGCCTGCGGCGCGTCGACAACCAGCGCATGGCCCTGCTGCGCGAGATGATCGGCACCTTCTGTTCCGACCCCGACGAGGTCGAGGCCCGCAGCCTGCTCGCCTTCTGCGCGGCGATCGGCGCCCACTTCCTCGCCGCCGACCACGGCGAGCGCACCCGGGCCCAAGTGCTCGCCCACGCCGCCGACCTGGTGCTCGATCGCCCCCGGAAAGACACGGGTTCCTAGAGCGTCTTGTCCCGGACCGGCCATGGGACTTGTTCCAGCGGGTGGTGCCGGGGGCGCCGCCACGTCCGCGAGGCGGCGGGCGACGCCCTTGAGGGGCCGGTTCGACTCAGGCCGCGTCGCGGGCCTTGCGGCGGTGCATGACGGCGGCGGTGCCGCCACCTGCGACGATCAGGGCACCGGCCGCACCGGCGATCTCCGCGGTGTGGTCGCCGGTGCCGGTTTCGGCGAGTGCGGAGCCCTTGTCGGCCACGCCGTTCGTTGCCGTGCCGGTCGCGGCCGTGCCGACCGTGACCGTGCTGCTCGTTGCGGGCCCGGAGCCCTGGTCGGCGGCCGGGCGCGCGTGGGCGGGGGCGTTGGCCTTCATCGTCCTGGTGATCCACTCCACGTAGGCGGGTGCGCTGGTGTAGAGGCCGGGGCCCTCGGAGCACGGCACCTGCGGGGCGCCGGGTCCTGAGGTGACGCCGATCAGCTCCCAGCGGCCGCCCCGGCCCTTCTTGATCTGCGGCCCGCCGGAGTCGCCGAAGCAGGCCATGGAGTTCGGCTTGGTGGTGATCGTGCACAGGCGCGTGCGGTCCGCGTAGCCGGGCGCGCATTCGGACTCGGCGCCCCTGCGGGTGTTCAGCTCCTGCAGCCGGTCGGGGAAGGTGTGCTCGGTGTCGCTGGTGGTGCCGAAGCCCAGGAGCCGGGTGGGTGTGCCGGGCCGCCCCGGCTCGTCGGCGATCCTGATGGGCTTCTGGGTGACTGGGCGGTCCAGGCGTATCAGCGCGATGTCGTTCTTGTTGGCGGCCTTGTTGTCACCGTTGACGTAGCCGGGGTGGACGAAGGACCGGTCGATCTTGCGGACGGTGCCGCCGGACTTGCGGTGGTCGGCGCCGACGCGCACGATGCCGTCGAGTTCGATGCCCTCGACAGCGAGGCAGTGGGCCGCCGTCAGCACCCACTGCCGGTCGATCAGCGACGCCCCGCAGTTCCCATCGATCAACCCCTGCGACGGCGCCGACTCCGGGATGACCGCCATGAAGGGATAGGTCTCGCTGGAGTCCGACCCGTTGACGATGGCCGTGGCGCTGCCGCCCATCACGGTGGTGCAGGCCGCGACGGCGAGGGCGCCGACGACGACGGTACGGACGGCGGCGGTGCGGACGGTACGGCGGCCCAGGGGCTTGAAACTGAACACGGGTGGGTTCCTTTTGCTTGGTGGATCCTGTGCGTTCAGCCTCGTCGTGCCGAGTCGGACAGACCATCCGGGCAGCAGGCCGGTCGGTCCTGTGGGCAGCCCCACCTGCGCACGGGGGGAAACGAGGACCCCATGCTCCGACGAACCGGCCCGGCGGTACCCGTCCCGGGAGATGGCCACGGGCCAGAGGCGGCCGGTGAAGTCCTGCGCGGGCAGGATCACCAGGTCGCTCGCGCGCTGCCGCCGGGGTCGTGCACGTAGGACAGGAGGGAGCCGCCGTCCTCGCCCCCCCGCCTCGCGGCGCGGCGAGTCAGGTACCCCGGCCCCTCGGCGGGGCCCCCACCCTCTCTCGGGCACGTCGAGCGGAGGGTGTGCCCGATGACGTCACGCGGGGTCGGAGTCGTCCCACTTCCATCCGGTTTCGGGAAACCGTCCGAGCAGGTCGGACAGCGAGGGTGCCTGGGGGACGGCGGACGACCAGTCCTGGGCGGAGACGTCGAGGAGGACCAGCGGCGGAGGGTCCTGCTGGAAGTCGTAGGTGAGCATTTCGCGGCTTCCGTCCCCACCGATGACGAGGCTGCCCGGGAAGCGTTCCTGGAACTCACCGGCTTCGTTGACCCCGATGAGCTCCGCGACGGCGTTGATCATCAGGAAGTCGTCCGCCGGGGGCACGAACCGGCTCATGCTTCCCTCCGTCATCAGGAAGTGCCGGTAGTCCTCGGGGAAGCGGACTCCGAAGTGGCGTTCGGCCTGCGCGATCCGGTCCTCGTTCGAACTCACGGGGTCATTCTGCCAAGCCCCGACCGGCATCCCGGCGTCCGGACGCCCCGGTGCCGTGGTCACAGGATCACTTCGCTGCCGACCGGAATGAAACCGCAGGCCAGGAAGGCGCGCAGCGAGCGGGCGTTGCCCGGGGCGACGGCGGCGAAGACCGGTTCGCCCTCCGGTACGAGGGAGAGCGCGTCGGCGAGGAGGCCGCGCCCGCGGCCCCGGCCCGCGTCGTGCGGGGCATGGAGTTCGATGCTCAGCTCGCGGCGTCCGGCAAGGCCGTGGGCCAGGGTGACGATGCCCCGTTCGTCGCCGTGGACCGTGACGTCGTCCCGCAGTTCACGGGCGCGGAGGACGCGGGGGTGGGTGTCCGTTCCCTCCGTCCGTTCGGCGAGGCGGGGCGGGGCGGGCCGCCGGTGCCGCGTGCGGTGAGGGTGACGTCGACGGTGTCGATCCAGCCGTCGGGGCCGGCGAGGCGACGGAGGAAGTCGGGCGCCAGGGAGGCGCCGAAGCCGTCGGGCCGTCCGGCGTGCACCTCTGCCGCGGACAGGGCGGTGGCGACGACCGCGTGCCCGGTGAAGGCGACGGAACATTCCAGCCCTCCGGGCAGCGGCGGCAGCACGGTCACCCCACCGTCGCACGACGGGAACCGGCCGTCGGAGGCGTCGGTGAAGTGGGCCAGGAGCGGGTGGGGTTCAGGCATGGACGGTCACCTGTGCGGCGAGGGGACCTGCGGGGCCGTGACGGTTCATTCCGGGCACTCCAAACCCCCGTGGCACACCACCCTCGGGGGCAGGCCCTCCAGCGGGCGGTGGACCGGGTAGCCGATCGTCAACGGCTCGTCCTCCGCCACCCCGGCGGTCGGGTGGATGCCGGAGAAAGGTGGCAGGAGCATCGTCGCGCAGCCGTCGACGTCGAACTCGAAGTACTCCTCCAGGGGGCACGGCACGGGCAATGTGCCGGCGGGACGCGCCATTCCATCCATCAACCGTGCCGGGTAACTGCCGACCCCGCCCCTGCCGGGCGAAACCCCGTACGGACGTCGCCGTCCGTCGATAGCCTCTTGATCATGTCATCGCGTGATCGCGCGATGACAGAAAGGAGAGAGCATGGTCATGGCAGAACGTGGGGTTCCGTCCCGTGTGGTGGCTGCGGAGCGGGTCGCCTCCGAGATGGGGTTCAAGAAGAGCTGCATCCCCGAAGTGGGCAGGCTGCTCGGGCTGGCCGCCGCCTCGAAGCCCCACGGGGTCCTCGCGGAGAGCGGTACCGGCTCGGGAGTGGGCACCGCCTGGCTGCACAGTGGTCTCGGTCCCGGCGCGCGGCTGGTCACCGTGGAGCGCGACGAGGCGCTGGCCCGCCGGGCGGCCGGGATCTTCGCGGACGACGAGCGCGTCAGCGTTCTCACCGGGGACTGGCGGCTGCTCGATCAGCACGCCCCGTTCGACGTCTTCTTCTGCGACGGCGGGGGCAAGCGCGACGACGCCCAAAAGGTCGTCGAGCATCTCGCTCCCGGGGGCCTGCTCGTCCTGGACGACTTCACCCCCTCGCCGCACTGGCCGCCCCGCTTCGAGGGCGAGGTGGACGATCTGCGGCTGTTCTACCTCACGCATCCGGCCCTGGAGGCCACCGAGTTGCTCACGACACCCACCAGTTCGGTGATCATCGCCACGCGCCGCACCTGACCGGTGTTCCCCGCCCGGCCACCGGATCGGCAGGGCCGGATACTTGGGCGGTACATCCCCAATGCGTACCCGGCACACTCCCGGTACTTTCCCGGCATGAGCGTCGACGGCACATCACCGAAGGCCGGCCCCGTCCCGGCGGCCCGGAACGTTCCTCCTTTCGACCCCGAACTGGGCGCGGCGCTGGCGGATTCGGGGGGCGGGGCGAGGGAGCCGTTCACCCCGGAGAACCTCGCCTCCCGGCAGGAGCGGGACGCCTCGGCCCGGCCCCGGCCGACGGTCCGGGAGCTCCGGGCCGACGGCCGCTTCGAGGTGGAGGAGTTACGGGTGCCGGGAGCGGCGGGCGGGCAGGACGTGACGCTCGTGAGCGCGCGGCCCGCCGGGACCACCGGGCCGCTGCCCCTGCTGTACTACATGCACGGCGGCGGGATGATCATGGGCAACGCGTGGTCCGTGCTTCCTCGGCTGCTGCGCGCATGGGCTCTCCCGCTGGGGCTGGCTGTCGTCTCCGTCGAGTACCGGCTGGCACCGCGGGTGCGGCACCCCGCCCCGCTGGAGGACTGTTACGCCGGTTTCGTCCACGTGGTCGCGCACGCGGACAAACTCGGCATCGACGCGGACCGCGTCGTCGTCGGGGGGAAGAGCGCCGGTGGCGGACTCGCCGCGGCGCTCGCCCTGCTCACCCGTGACCGGGGCGGGCCCACGCCGATCGGGCAGTTGCTCCTGTGCCCGATGCTCGACGACCGCGGGAACACCTTCTCCAGCCATCAGATGGCCGGTGTCGACACCTGGGACCGGACCTCCAACGCGACCGCGTGGCAGGCGTTGTTGGGCGACCGGTACGGCGCCGCGGACCTGCCGCCCTACGCGGCTCCCGCCCGTGCGACGGATCTGTCCGGGCTGCCCCCGGCCTACCTCGACGTCGGTTCGGCCGAGACCTTCAGGGACGAGAGCGTGGCCTACGCCCATGCGATCTGGCGGGCCGGGGGCCGGGCCGAACTGCACGTATGGCCCGGTGCCTTCCACGGCTTCGACACCCTCGCGCCGCAGGCGGCCCTCAGCCGGGACGCCCTCGATGCCCGTACCCGCTGGCTCCGGCGCGTCCTGCGTCCCTGAGACCCCACGAGGGCGGTCGTGGCCAAGGCCGTGGGCGTCCGTCAGCCCGTGTCCGGAAGGCCCCGGTCATCAGGAAGGTCCCAGTCGTCGCGGTGGTCCCAGTCGTCGCGAAGCCCCCGGTGGTCGGGGAGGTCGAACAGGCGCTGCGTCCTGCGGTCGTTCTCCCGCCGGAGCGCGGTGGCCCACGGCCAGGGGTCCTCGGGCCGGAGGCGGGGACAGACCGTGTGGTGCGCGATGCGGCACCGGGTACCGGGAAGGGGTTCCGCGTCCCACGGGTTCATGGCGGCCCCGTCCATGGTGATGATCCAGCGCCGTCGTGGGGGCACGGTGTGGGCGGGGACGAGGACGCGGGGTTCGAGGAGGATCCAGTGACCCGCGTGGAGGGTGGGGTAGCGGTCCTGACGGAGGTCGCAGAAGGGGCAGTCGGGCGGATCGGGCGGGCGTGGGGCGACGGCGCCCTCCAGGAGGGCGCGGAACATGTCGTCGGTGTTGTCCGGACCTGGTGTGTTTTCGGTGTCCCCCATGCTCTTCAGGATCCGGACGGGTTCACGGGGCCGGTAGGTCACGATTCGGCCGTGCCGGGTGAGGGAGCGGCGGTACCCGTTGTGCCGAACCGGTGTGCGCCCTGTCCGGCGCACGCCCGGGCAGCGGTCGCGGGGGCCGGGCAGCGGACGGGCACGGTGGACCACCCCCATGCCACCGGCCCCGAGTCCGCCCTCCAGCGTGTACGCGCCGATGGAAAGCGGATCCCCGTCCTGCAGCGTCACCTGTGCTGCCCTCTCCGCCTGCTCTTCGTCCTTGAATGGCTGGCAAAGCGGCCCCCGTGATGTCCGTGCCGGAGACGGCGGAGAATATCGACAGCAGGGTGGCGCGGAGCGGTGCACCGGCTCTCGCGAGCAGGCCGCGCGCCTCACTCCGACGAAGCGGCCGGAGGGCCGGGCCGAGCCGGGCCGTTACAGGACCACCCCGGGCTTGTCACGGCGTCTGCCATGGAGTGGTCGTGCCGGTCGCGGTCCCGGACGGGCGGCCCGCGACCGGCACTTCCATCACGTCCTACCGCTTGTAGCGGTTGTGGCCCGTGGCCTTGACGGACTTGCAGGTACGGCTGGTGTCGGACCCGGAGCGGACGGCCGGCGCCTTCACGTTGTAGTAGTTCACGGTGTAGGTGTTGCCCGAGAACGTGTTGCCGCCCTTTCCGCACGTGTTGGCCCTCGGGAACACCCAGTAGGTGAACATCCCGTAGTTGCCGTTGCCCCGGATCTTGCCCCGGTAGTCACGCCCCTTCGCGAAGGTGTTGTCCCGGACCTTGTTGCCGCTGCTGCCGTCGCTGGCGCGGACCGGATCGCCGGAGATGACCTTGAAGGTGTTCCCCGCCACGGTGTTTCCGTTGCTCCCCGGAGTCCGCTGCGTCTGGTTGAAGGCGAGGTAGACGCCGTGGGTGTTTCCCCGGTTTGTCTTGTTCTCGAGATTGAGGAACCGGTTCTTGGTGATCTTCGCCTTCGACACGTAGTTCAGGTGCACTCCGGCAAAGCCCTTGCCGCCCTTGACCCAGGCGTTGCCGATCTGCTTGAAGGTGATCCCGTTGACCACGAGTCCCCTGACCGGGCCGTCCTTCTTGGTCCCCGTGGCCTTGATCCCGCCGTCGCCGTAGCGCTGCACGGTGTACGGCCCCTGGAAGTTCAGCTTGGGCGACTTCGGGCCGACCTTCGTCCAGTACCCGGCCTTGGCCTTCCGCCCGTCGAACGTGACGGGGCCCGTTCCCGGCTGGGCCCTGACGGTGACCGTGCCGTCGGCGATGCCCGGCGCCCATTCCACCCCTGCGTCGTCGTAGGTGCCGCCGCGGAGCAGGATCGTCGCGTTCCTGGTGTGCCCGGCCGCGAGCACGGCCTGCGCGTCACGCAGCGAGCCGACCGGGTTCCGTGCCGTGCGGCCGGCTCCGGACGCCGCCTGTCGGAGCGGCTTCCCCGAGAGCCCGGCGAACGAGGTCCCGCCGGGGCCGACGTAGACGGTGATGTCTTCGCCCCCGGCCGGGGCGGCCAGTGCCCCGGCCCCGCCGGGAGCCGCCATCACGCCGGCCGTCGCCAGGCACAGCAGGCCGATGCTCAGGTGTTTGCGCATGGATGTACCCCCTGGTCCAAAATCATGCGAGGCACGGCGGGGCGGGAAGTCCGCCCCTTTTCCGGCCGTGCGACAGGAACGCTGCCGGGCCCGTATCCGCACCACAAGCGTTCCGCGCTGTCCGGGGCTGTCCCGGACAGCCCCGGACACCTGGCCGGAGGGCCGTGGCACCGAGCTGCCGTGGCACCGGACGACTGTGTCCCGGGCAGCCGTGCACCGGACAACCGTGCGCCGGGCGGGTCAGTGCCGGGCGGCAGTCCGACGGCGCGACAGTGCGCCAGTGCAGCAACACCCGGATGGGCGGAAAATGGCTTTTGTTGGGGATTTGCCCGCTCCGGTCGAATCCCCCGACGTTGCTCGCCCGCAGCGGAGGACTTCAGGAACAGCGGCGGAGGACCTCAGGAGCACATGTCCCGAGCGAAGGGAGCCATCCCCATGAAATCCCTCGAGCGCGCCCCGGTCGGCAGGCGTCGCACGGTCGCCGCCGTGCTTGCCGCCACCGCGGCGATCGGCGGCGCCGCAGCCACGACCGCCGCTTCTCCCTCGGACGCCGGTAGCGGTGTCCGGACAGGCGTCGTCGCCGCCCTGCCGGGCACCGACAACGACGACAACGACGACGCGTTGATCAAGAACGCCAAGGTGGACATCAAGCAGGCTGCCGAAGCCGCCGAGAAGTCCGTCGCCGGCACGGTCACCGCGGCCGACCTGGACGGCAGCATGGACAAACCGGTCTGGAAGATCGACGTGACGGCCTCCGACGGCACCGAGCACGAGGTCACCGTCGACGCGACCGATGGCAAGGTCACCGCCACCCGCACGGACAAGGACCAGGACCCCGACGACCGCAGTTACGACGCCGCCCTGGCGAAGTCCGCCAAGACCGACCTGGCCAAGGCCGTCGACGCGGCCCTGGACGAGGTCAGCGGCACCGCGACCTCCGCCGGCCTCGAGAAGGACCACGGCACCACTCCTGCCTGGCACATCGACGTCACGAACCCCAAGGACAAGGACAAGGGCAGGGACCACGAGGTCACGGTCGACGCGACCACCGGCAAGGTGACCGCCGTCAGGACCGACGAGGAGGACAACGGCCGCAACGCCGACGACCGTTCAGGAGCCGTCCGGCTGCCGGCGTGACCGCCTCCCCCACGGCCACGGCCCGGCACTCCGGGAACGCGTTCGGCCCCAGCGACAGGCCTCGGACCCGGTTCGCCTCCGGCCCGCACCAGTCCGCACCGGTCCGTACCGGCGCCGTTACGCGGACGGGGTGATGCCCGTCCCGCGGCGGATCAGGGTGCGCGGGTGGGCGGCGGGGCCGAGCCAAGCCCGTTGCTCCGGGCGACCACCTCGAAGCGGGACTCTCTTCCCTCGATCAAGCGGCACGCCGGGGCGAACCGCTCCCCCGTGCGCCATGCCGACGGTTCGTTCCCCGTTGCGCCCGGAAACGGCGGTGCAGCATCACGGGGCCGACCGCCGCGCGCCGACCGGGGCGGCGGATCCCCGGCCCGGCCGACACCGTCGGTCCTCCCGCCGTCCTACGGCTCCGTCGACTCCGTCGATTCCGGCTCGTAGCCGTACGGGCGGGTGATGATCTCCATGCCGTGACCGGCCGGATCCAGGAAATACAGGCCGCGCCCGCCGTAGTGGCGGTTGATCTCGCCCGGCTGCTTCAGATGCGGATCGGCGTAGTACGTGATACCCGCCTCCTCGATCCGCGTGAAGGCCGCGTCGAACTCCTCGTCCGAGATCAGGAACGCGTAGTGCTGCATGACGATCGACTCCGCCGGAACGGTGGCGAAGTCCAGGGTGACCCCGTTGTCGGTGGCGACCGGAATGAACGGGCCCCACTCCGTTCCGACCTCCAGCCCCAGGATTCGGGCCAGGAACTCGGCGGACTCCCGGTTGTCCCGGGCGTGGATGATGGTGTGATTCAACTCGACTGACATGTTCGGAATGCCTCCGCAAGGCATCTCGCTGCACCTCCATGCCTCACCCGGTCGGTGACCAGCACGCGATGCCGTACTCATGATCGAACACTGTTCCTCGTGTTGTCGAGGGAACCCCACGAACGCGGACGACTTCCGGCCACCGGGGTCCACGACGCATCGGGCCGTCGTGCCGCCCCTCCGGCCGACCTCGCCACCGCCCTGACCGCCTGCACCGCCCGCACCGCCGGATCCGCCCATGTGAACGGCCACGACGACACCGGCAGCCTGCGCCCGGGAACCTCTCCGGCCTGGTGGTCCTGGACCGGGACCTCCACCCGGGCCCCGCCGGAGGAGATCGCCGGGGCCCGGGTGGAGCGGACGTACGTCGGCGGCCGGTTCGTCCACGCCTCCTGACCGCGCCGCACCCGCAGTCGTACCCGCCCCGCCCGACCGATCGCCCACGCAGCCGTGCCTTGTTGTGGCCGGCGACGGTCGGAGCCGTTCAGAACGTCTCGGCTTCCTTGTAGCGCTCGGCGGCCCCCGGCTCGTGCGGGCTTTCCGGGTCCTCCTCCAGGTAGAACTCGGCACCGTCGTCGAGGCACCAGACCAGGACGCTGCCGCCCACGGCGGGGACGTCCGCGGGTGCGGTCGTGAGCGTTTCCACGACGGTGCGGGTTCCGGAGGGTGTCTCGAAGCGCGCCTCCACGGTGAGCACCGGACCGCCGTAGCTCCAGGACGAGCCATGGCCGACGCCGAGCACCTCGGCCCGCACTCTGGTGCCGTGTCCCCTGACGCGCGCGATGCGGTCGTGCCGGGCGGCGATCTTCCGCGCTTCACACATCCGGCCGCGCGTGACGAGGACGGCGGCGAGAGCGGCGAGAGCGCCGATGACGGCCACCACTGTGCCGGCCTTCCCGCCCTCGGTCACGGGGGCGGCCGCGCACGCGACGGCGATGCCGGTCAGGGCCGGTGCGAAGCCCTCGGAGTCCTCACCGAGTTCTCGCGCATCGCGGCCGGCGGCGCCGGGGACCTCGTCGATGTTCGGCGGCAACGCGCGGGTCCGCCGGTACATCCGCCGAGCGATGCGCGAGCACGGAATCGTGAGCAACACGCAGATCAGCACGGCCAGGATCGTCCAGTCCCCCGGAGCCTCCCCTTCGGGGCCGTCGACGGACATCGAGACGATGCCACGGGTCGTCAACAGTGTCGCGGCCCCCGCCAGGAGGGCGATCACCACACGCATCGCGTACAGCACCCGCGTCATCCCCTCGCCCCTTTCGCCCCGTGCCTTCTCCCACTCGTACTCATATACCGGATGGAGTTCCCGGCCGGGAGCGGATGCGTCGACTCCCCAGGCGATCGGCCGAGTTGGCACAGTCCCGGCGTGCTCCCGCAGAAGGGTGCCCGTGCACCGAGCGTGTTTCTGCTCCAGTAGCTTTCGCCCGGTGCAGTAGCTTGCCAACACCGCCCGAACCACCGGCTGCCGTCCACCGGGAAGCCGGCAAGAGACCGTCAAGAGCCCGTCAAGAGATCGCCCAGGAACCAACGAGAAACCGACGAGAAACCGTCGAGAAAGCGGAGAGCCGCCCATGCCCCGAAAGGCCCCCTACCTCGCAGTGGCCGACGCGCTGCGCGCCCGGGTCCTCGCGGGAGAGTGGGCGGTCGGAAAACGTCTGCCGTCCCGGGCGCGACTCGCCGAGGAGTACGGGGTCGGGCGCAACGTCGTGCAACGGGCCGTGGACGGCCTGATCATCGCGGGGCTCCTCGAAGGGCGCGCGGGCTCGGGCACCTACGTCCGCACGCCGCGCGAGCGCCTGCGGATGGTGCGTTCGCGACACCTCGGGCGCCGGGGCGGGTCGCCCTGCCCGGCAGCCATGAAGGAGCGGGGCAGGGCCGGTGCCTGGGACGCGCACAGTCAGGTGCGGGTTCCCGCCCCGGGGGCGATCGCCGAGCGGCTCGCCATCGGGCCCGGGGACCTCTGCGTCAACACCCACTACGAGTTCCTCGCCGACGGGCAGCCCGTCCAGCTCTCCGAGTCGTGGGAGCCGATGGCCCTCACGGGCGGAACGCCGATCATGCTGCCCGAGATGGGGCCCCTCGCGGGCAAGGGCGTGGTCGAGCGGATGCGTTCCATCGGTGTGGTCGTCGAGACCGTGGTCGAGCTGCCGCGCCCGGCCCGTGCCACCCGGGCCCAGGCGAATCTGCTGGGCATCGGCGTCGGGGACCTGGTGCTCCGGATCGAGCGGATCATCCACGACACCGACGGGCGTCCGGTGGAGACCGCCGACATCGTCATTCCCGATGTGCGCCGCGAAGTGGCCTACGAGTTCGGGGTCGACCTGTCGTAGCCACCGCCTCGGGCGGAGACGTCGGGAGACACCGAGCGGGGACGCCAGGGGATACCGGGCGGAGACGCCGGACGGAGACGCCGCGAGGCCATCCGCCGAACGCCCCTGCCTGAACGGAAATCCGGGTCCGACACCATTCGGCAACACTCGAAAGCAGGCGATGCACATGACGAAGTCTTCCCGGCCCGGGCTCCTGCGCGATCCGGACTTCGGGCGGCTGTTCGCCGCCACGGCGCTCGGTCAGCTGGGCGACCGCGTCGTCTTCCTCGCGCTGCCCCTGGTCGCGCTCGTGGCCCTGGACGCCGACGAGTTCCAGATGGGTCTGCTGACCGCGATGACCACGGTGGGCTCGCTCCTGGTCGGGCTGCCGGCCGGGGCGTGGGTGGACCGCGTGCGAAAGCGTTCGGTGATGATCGGCACCGACGCCGCGAGGTCGCTGATCCTCCTGACGGTACCGGTGGCGTGGTGGGCCGGGCTGTTGACGATCCCGTGGCTTTACGCGGTCGCGTTGGCCCATGGGGTGCTGACGGTCTTCTTCGATGTCGCCCACGTCAGTTATCTGCCGCATCTGGTGGGGCGCGGGAATCTCGTCGAGGGGAACTCGAAACTCTCGGCGATACGCTCGGTGACCAGTATCGGCGGACCGGCGACGGCGGGCCCGTTGGCCGGCTGGATCGGAGCCCCCGCGACCCTCCTGGTGAGTTCGGTGGGGATGGCCGCATCGGGCGTCCTCGCGTTCCGCATCCGGAAGCGCGAGCGGAAGCCGGAGACCGGTCTGCGTCCTCGGTTGCGCCAGGAGGTCGGGGAGGGGCTGAAGTTCGTCCTCGGGCATCCCGTCCTGCGCGCGACCATGGCGGGGGACGCGGTGTTCAATCTCTCCCTGGTGATGTACCAGACCATGTTGTTGGTCTTCCTGAAGAGGGAGTTGGGCCTCGGGCCCTTCGGCATCGGGCTCGTTCTGTCGGGGATGGGGTGCGGCGCGTTGCTGGGCGCCCTGCTGGCGGCCAGGCTCTCGAAGCTGGTCGGGCAGGGCCCGGTGGTGTGGCTCGCGCCCCTGGTCACCTGCCCGTTGACGGCCCTGATGCCGTTGGCGCGGCCCGGTTGGAGCGTGTACGCGGCGGCGGTCGGGCTCGCGGCTCTTTCGCTGGGCGGGGTCGTCCGCGTGGTGGCCCAGTCCAGTTTCCAACAGGCCCTCACACCGGACCGTCTCCTGGGCCGGATGAGCGCGACGGTCCGGTTCGTGTCCTGGGGCGGTCTCCCCCTGGGCGGGCTGCTGGGCGGGCTCTCGGGCTCCGCGCTCGGGGCGACGGCCACACTGTGGCTCGGCGCGGGCGGTATGACGCTGAGCTTCCTCCCGAACTTCCTGTCACCGCTTCGTTCCCTGCGCACGCTGCCCGGGGAGCACGCCCCCGAGACCGTGCGTCGTGGTGTGCCCCTTCACCGTCCCGGGGCGCGGATGCCACGTCCTCGGTGACAAAACCTCTGCGGTGGTCGGCCGTTCACCCCAGAGCCCGGTACTCGGCCGGCGGTTCGGCCAGCTCGGGATGGTCCACGGTGTACCGATCGCCGTGAATCGCCAGCATCGCCCAGTGCCACGACTCGTCGTGGAAGACCAGTCCGCGGAACGGCGCGTCGGCCGGTTCGTAGGGATACCAGTCCACAGCCTCCGCCCAGGCCTTCTCCGGGGTCCGATTGCCGTACCGCTGCATCACCCACGCATAGCATCGGCGCTCGCTCTGCAGGTACTCGACGTACTCCGCCTCGCTCCAGGTCATGCAGCGATTCTAGATTCTGCTGTTTCAGGTCCGGTTGTTCCAGGTTCCGTGGTTCCAGGTTCCGTCTTCCGGGCCGGCCCCGTGCTCGCACCGCGACGCCGGCGCGGGTTCCGGGTCCTGGACCCGGGCCCCGGGCCGAGGTCCGGGAGAGCGCGGTGCGTCAGGGCACCGCAGGCTCCGGTGCGTTGTCCGCCCCTTCCGGACGCTCACCCGGGGTCGAGCCCTCCGCCCCCGGGCGCCTCGTCCCGGCCGCGCCGCGCAGCAGCACGAGCGAGAGGACACCGGCCGCGGCCATGACGGCGGCCGCTCCGATCGCGGCGGAACCCATGCCGCGGGTGAAGGCGTCGCGCGCGGCCGTCAGCACGGTGTCCGCCGTTCCGGCCGGGAGCCGGGCCGCCACCGCCATCGCGCCGCCCAGGGTTTCGCGCACCGTCTCGGCGTCCGGCACCCCGGCCGGCAGGGCGTCGGTCATGTCGCGGCTGTAGACCGCCGCGCCGACGGAGCCGAGGATCGCCATGCCCAGGGCGCCGCCCAGTTCCTGGCCCGATTCGAGGACGGCCGCGGCGGAACCCGCACGCTCCGGCGGGGCGGCGCCGAGGGCCAGTTCGTTGGCCAGGGCCATGGCGGCGACCAGGCCGCCCGCGTAGACCGAGGCGCCGACGAGAACGAACCAGAGGGCCGAGTCGGTGCGCACCTGGGTCAGCCAGAGGAATCCGCAGGCGGAGACGAGGAAGCCGCCGCCCATGACACAGGCGCGGTCGACGCGCTGCGCGAGTGCCGCCGCGGCCGGGGCCGTGACGGCGACGCCCACGGCCGGGACCGTGCTCCACAGCGCGCCTTCGAGCGGGCTCATGCCGAGGACGGACTGAAGGTACTGGGTGAGGAAGACGGCCATGCCCACCGTGGCGAACATCGCCAGGAGATCGGCGAGCACCGGACCGCCGAAGGCGCGCCGTCCCAGCAGGCCGAGGTCGATCATCGGATGGGCGAGCCGCTTCTGGCGGCGTACGAGGACGAGGCCGAGCAGCAGCCCCGCGGCAATGCCGAGAACCGGTATCGGCTCGTATCCGTGCCGGGCCAGTTCCTTGATCCCGTGGACGACCGGGAGCAGGGACGCGAGCGAGAGCGCCGCGCTCGGCAGGTCGAATCGGCCCGGCTGCGACGCTCTGAACTCCGGTACCAGGAAAGGCACCAGCACGAGCAGCAGCACCATGGCGGGCAGGTTGACCAGGAAGACCGAACCCCACCAGAAGTGTTCGAGGAGCAGGCCGCTGACCACCGGGCCGAGGGAGATGCCGGTGGTCATCACCGCCGTCCACAGTCCCACTGCCCGGCCGCGCTGTTTCCCGTCGCGGAACAGGTTGCGGATCAGGGCGAGCGTCGAGGGCATCAGGGCGGCGCCGCCGAGCCCCAGCAGTGCGCGTGCGGCGATGAGCAGGTCGGCCGAGTGGGCGTACGCGGCGGCGACCGAGGCCGCGCCGAAGACCGCGGCGCCCCCGAGCACCAGCACGCGTCGGCCGATCCGGTCGCCGAGCGCGCCCATCGTGATGAGCAGTCCGGCGAGCACGAACCCGTACATGTCGAGGATCCACAGTTGCTGGGTGGCGCTCGGCTCCAGATCCCGGCTGATGTACGGGATGGCGAAGTAGAGGATCGACACGTCCATCGAGACCAGCAGCAGGGGCAGCATCAGGACCCCGAGCGCGGTCCATTCCTTGCGGCCCGCGCGGGGGCCGGGTGTGTTCTTCATGGAGCGGTACGGAACCGGATCGGTGCGTACGCCGCAAACAGCTGCCTAGTGCACCTGGCATCGATCCGGCACCGACCAGGCATGACACCTTCCTGGTGCACTAGTACGGTGGAGGCATGGCAGCCGATCCGCCCTATCTCCGTATCGCCGGGGACATCCGTCGTCGTATCGATTCCGGCGAACTCGCCCCCGGCGACCGCGTCCCCTCCACCCGGCACATCACCCGGGAGTGGGGCGTCGCGATGGCGACCGCCACGAAGGCGCTCGCCGCGCTGGGCCAGGAGGGCCTGGTGCGGGCCGTGCCCGGGGTCGGCACGGTGGTCGCGGAGCCGGGGCGGGCGCCCCACGCCGCGCCCGGCCGGGCCCTGACCCGCGCGCGCATCGTCCGTGCCGCGATCACACTGGTCGACACGGAGGGGTTGCCCGCCCTCTCCATGCGCCGGGTCGCGACCGAGTTCGGAGTCTCCACCATGGCCCTGTACCGGCACGTGCCGAACAAGGGCGAACTCGTGCGGCTGATGTCGGAGGAGGTGTTCCGCGAGGAACCGACGGGGCCGCGACCGTCCGGCTGGCGCGAGCAACTGACCCTGGAGGCCAGGTGGTTGTGGGAGCGGTACGAGCGCCATCCCTGGCTGGCACGGGCCCTGGCCGCCCTCACCCGGCCGATGGCCTCACCCCACGCGATGCGCTACACCGAGCACATACTGAGCGCCTTGAACGGGCTGGGGCTCACCCCGGACCAGATGCTCCACATCCATCTCTCCCTCCTCGGGTACGCCCAGGGCATCGCGACCGCCATCGAGTTGGAAACCCAGGCGCGGCAGGACACCGGCATGAGCCCCGAGGAGTGGCTGGCCTCCAACGAGCCGCGAATGGAGGCGATCCAGCTCACCGGCGCCTATCCGGTGCTGTCCACGCTCTTCGACCGGGACGAATTCGGTCTCGAACTCGGCGCGCTCTTCGAGTTCGGGCTCGAACGCATCCTGGACGGCGTCGAGGTGTTCATCGGGCAACACCGCCGGGCGGACCCCCGGCCCTCGCACGGCTCCGGTCCGCGCCCCTCCACCCCCGGTCCGCGCCCGCGCGCCTCCGCCCCCCGCCCGTCCGCCTCCGGGCCGGCGGAAACGGATCGGCCCCGTTCGTGAGTCCATGACCAGCCACCCCAATGCATCCATCTCAATACATCTAAAGTGATTGGTTATGTTGTGGGTGTGGCCACCGCCACGGCGGCCACACCCACAGGAGGACGACATGACCACAGTCCGGAACGCCACGCTCTCCGCGCCCGGGGCCGATCTGTACTACGAAGTCCGGGGCGAGGGGCCGCTGTTGCTCATCTCGGAGAGCGGTGAGGGCGATGCCCGTCGCAGCATCGACCTGGTCGGCCGCCTCGCCACCGACCACACCGTGGTGACGTACGACCGCCGGGGACTGTCGCGCAGCACCCGCACCGACCCGACGGTCCCGATCACCCTCGCCCGGCACGCCGATGACGTCCACCGGCTGCTCACCGAGCTCACCGACGGACCGGCCACCGTGCTGGGCCTCAGCCTCGGCGCCGTCATCGGGCTCCACCTCGCCGTCGAACACCCCGACCCGCCGCTCACCCTGATCGCGCACGAACCGGTGGCCCCCGGCTGCTGCCGGCCCCCGAACGCGCCCACCACGAACGCGAACTCGCCGCCATCCAGCAGCTCTGCACGAGCCGGGGACCGAACACGGCCTTCGGGGAAGTGGCACGGGTCCTCGGCATCGACCTCGCCGCCCAGGACACGGAACCCGGCCTGACCGCACAGCCGTTGACACCCCGGCGCATCGCCAACTTCGACTTCTTCCTCACCCACGACTTCACCGCCGTCATCGACGACACCCTGAGCGTCGAACGGGTGGCCGCACTGCGGAACACAACGGTCCGGATCGTTCCGGCCCTCGGCCGCACCACCCCGCACACCGTCTTCGACCACCGCTGCGCCCGGGAACTCGCCGCTCTTCTCGGCACCGGCCCGGTGGAGTTCCCCGGCGGCCACAACGGCAATCTCACCCACCCCTCCGCATACGCGTCCCGGCTCCGCGAGGTGCTCGCGACCATCCCCGGGTGGGGCGAGGCGGAACGGGAGCCGACGGGCGGAGCCGCAGCGGGACCGGGGCCGGACCCCGGGGTCCGTGACCCCGGGCTTGTCAGTGGGGTGGTGCATGATCGGCACGTCGGACTCCACCGAGCGAACGAGGCACCATGCCGATCACGAACCAGCAAGTGACCGAGGACTTCCTCCTGCACCAGATGTACACGGACGAGTACTTCCCGGATCACATCGTCGACAAGGGCAAGGCGATCCTGCTGCGGCTGTGCGAGCGGATCGAGGCGGAGCAGCCGGCGGACCTGCCGGCCCTGTATGTGCTCACGCAGGCGGCGACGGAGGAGTTCAACCTCCTGGAGAGCGAGTTCGAGGCGGCGGGGAGCGAGATCGAGACCGTTGCCCGCGAGGACATAGCCGAGAGCTTCTGGTTCGTGGCGACGGCCTACGGGTTCACGGACGCGGACGTGGAGGAGCTGATCGCCACCCGGGACTGGTGAGCGAGGGCCGCGAACGGAGGCCGGGGTGGTGAGGAGCCCGGGCTCGGAGCGCAGCGCCCGGGCCCGGGGCTCAGGGCTCAGGGCTCAAAGTCCGGGGCGCGGGGCCCGGGGCTTGAAACTTTCGGGGCGGGTCGCGGTGACCAGCCAGACGGTGCTGAGCAGGCGGACCGACCCGTTCTCCTCGTGGCCGCGCAGGTGTTCCTCCAGGGCCTCGCGGGCGCGGTCCCGGGCCTCCTGGGGCGCCTGGCCGGTCAAATGGCGCCCCGGGCCGGTGCCCAGGAGGAAGCTCGCCGCCTCCTCGGCGTTCCGCCCCCAGTCCCCGTACGCCTCGACCCGGCGCAGAGCCGTGCGTACGAAACCGGCTCCGGACAGCACCTCGCGGATGCGGTCCGGGTCCGCCAGGGAGAACATCCCGGGGCGTCCCGCGGTCCCGAAGTCCCCGAGGGGCAGGTGGTCCCGCAGTGCCGCCATGGCCTGCACCCAGCCGTTGAGGCCGGCATCCGCGGCGCAGACGAACGCCAGTCGGCCACCGGGACGCAGGGCGCCTCCGATGTTGGCGAACGCGGCCGTGGGGTCGGCGAAGAACATCACCCCGTAGCGGCTGATCGCCGCGTCGAAGGCACCGGGCTCGAAGGAGTGGACCTGGGCGTCCGCGCGCTCGAACGTCACGTTGCCGAGGCCCTCCCGCTCCGCGCTCGCGCGGGCGCGTTCGAGCATGGGTCCCGACAGGTCGACGCCGAGGGCCCGTCCGTTCACCGCCCGGCGCGCGGCGAGCCGCGTCGTCCGCCCGGCTCCGCACCCGACGTCGAGCACCCGGTCGTGCCCGCCGATGGCCGCGGCGGTGAGCAACGGCTGGTCGAAGCCCGCGTTCACGGCGTCCCAACGGTCCTGGTTGCGGGCCCAGTACGTGCCTTCGTAGCCGTTCCACGCCTGGGCCTGTTCAGTGTTGACGATGTTGCGCATCGGGTGCCTTCCTGTCGGGCGCCGAGGGGGCGAGCCTATGATGGGCGGGTGCCCATACAGTATGGGCACCCGCCCATACTGGCAATCCCCCATATGGCCGGGGCGGACGGCGACAGCACCGGGAGGGGCTCATGTCACCGCGTGGAGTGGCGATGCCCGACGTCAGGGAGCGGCTGTTCGCCGCTGCGGAACGCGTACTGGAACGGGATGGTCCGGGCGCCCTGACCAGCAGGGCGATCACCGCCGAGGCGGGATGCGCCAAAGGCATGCTGCACGCCCGTTTCGCCGGGCTGGACGAGTTCGTCGCCGAGCTGTGCCTGGACAGGTTCGCGCGCACCGCGCGGCGGGCCGAGGAGCTTCCCGGCCTGGCGGGCTCGGACACGGTGACGGCGAACCTCACGGGCGTCGCGACCGCGCTGCTCGACTCCGGCGGCCCCGTGATCGCCGGCCTGGCCATGACGCGGCCCGCCGCCGCCCTCCGGATACGGCAGGAACTGGAGGGCGGGGCACCGGGGTTCTCGGCCGTCCAGGAAGCGATCGCGCGCTACCTGGACGCCGAACAGCGCCTCGGCCGCATCGCGGAGGGCACGGACACGGCCGCTGTCGCGCTCGCGCTGGTCGGAGCCGTTCACCATCTCCTGATGACCGGTTGGCCCGGCGCGCCCGATCCGCGTGAGCAGGTGGACGGGCTGGTGGCCATGCTGGTGGGCGGGGCCACCGGGGCCGTGCGCGACGGCGCTTCGACCGAGGGGTGACGAGCCCGGCCCTGCCCCCGATGACCGGTCCCGGCAAGAGGGACGCTCCTCGGGAGGGATGCCCCGAAGGGCGTGCCCCGTAAAAGGGTTCGCCCCCGCCGGACCGGTCCTCTACGCTCCCCGCAGCGGGACTGCGCAGTTCCCGCAGGTTGCGGGGCTGTGGCAGAGCGACCTATTGCGATCGGTGTGGGTGAGGCCCTCCCACACCGATTGACGGGGATCAGGGCGGGCCTGCCCCCCACCGTCCACGGGTTCAAATCCCGTCGGCACCCGCAACCGACCGGCCGCCACCCTCCGATTCCGCGTTCCTGCGATTCCGCGTTCCTGTCGGGGCCTCAGCGGTTGGAGCCTCAGCAGTCGGAACCTCGGCGGTCGGAACCTCAGCAGGGGACGGCGACGGAGAGCCGGGCGCACTCGCGACAGGCGCGCGCCGAGGCGGCGACCTTGGCGTGGAAGACGATGGTCACCGCCCCCGCAACCAGACTCGACGGCCAGTTCGTCGCGAGCACCGAGGCGAAGGCGAGCGTGAGGGCGCCGACCCCCAGGGTCACCGCCGTGGTGGTGGCGGTCCAGGCGACGACGAGCGGTAGCCGGTGCGGGGTGGGAAACCGGCGTGCCAGGACGCCGGTGACGCCGAGGGCCGCCGCCGCCAGGAGCGAGGCCGAGACCGCGACGCCGCCCAGGTGGGCGACCAACAGGGGAACCGGGTCGGGCAATCGGTGCCCCGTGAAGTCGTCCCACGCCCGCACCAGGTACCAGCACAGGAGCAGCAGAGGGGCGATCAGCGCGACCGTGCGGGCGGTGTGGCGGGCCTGGGCGATGGTGAGTTCACGCTGGAAGCTCGGCGCGATCTCGGCCACGGTGCCGAACTCGCACACCGCTCGGCGGGCGGCGTCGCAGTCGGATCCAGGTCCGTGCGAAAGGTCCGAGGCGGCCTCGAGGAGTCCTTCCCGGAACTCCGTCACCATCCGGGACTTGGCCTGGGCGGGACCGTGGAGCGCCGCGGCCAGTTCCGCGACATGGGCCTCGATGGGGTCGGCGTCACCGCCGGACGTCCTCACGTCGCGTGTCCGGGGCCCGGAGCCGGCTCCAGCACGGCGCCGATGGCGGCCGTGAACTCCTTCCACACCGACCGCTCCGCCGCCAGGCTGCGCCGCCCGGCGTCGGTGAGTTCGTAGCAGCGCCGACGGCGTTCACCCTCGGACTCCCAGACACTGCGCAGCAGTCCGAACCGCTCCAGCTTGTTGAGGGCGGGGTAGATGGTGCCTTTGCGCAACTCCAGCACGCCGTTGCTGCGCTCCTGGACCGCGGTGATGACCGCGTAACCGTGCAACGGGCCGGATTCCAGCACGGACAGCAGAAGCCCGTCCAGATGCCCGCGTACCGCACTCGCCTTCATGGTCAGGCAGCCTACCCAAAGCGTGCCCGGGCGTGCTACCTATAGGTAGGCAGTCAATCCATTGGCGAGCAATCCATTGGCGGGGAACCCATGGGTGGGCAACCCGTCGACAGGCGATCCGGAAGGGTTCCGATGACCGAACTCCTGCTCTCGGTGCATGTGCTGGCAGCGATCCTGGCGATCGGACCGATCACCGTCGCGGCCTCGATGTTCCCCCGTTACATCCGGGAACCGGACGCCGAGGACGGCGGGCCGGAAGGGCAGAACGTCCGTACTGCGGCGCTCCTGCACCGGGTGTGTCGCGGGTACACCGTTCTCGGCGTCGCCGTTCCGGTCTTCGGGGTCGCCACCGGCTCCCGGCTCGGTGTCCTGACCGACACCTGGCTGCTGGCGTCGATCGTGCTGACCGCCGCCGCGGCGGCCCTGTTGCTGTTGGGGATCCTGCCCGGACAGCAGCGGCTGCTGGACCACCCCGCAGGAACGAGCACCGGCCTCGCCCCCGGGACCGGGGGCGAGGCCGGTGCCGGGGGCGGATCGGCCCCCGGGACCGGTGCCGGGGGTGCCCCTGCGACCGTGGCGACGACGCGGTCGGCGGCGGCGCGGTTGGCCATGATCACGGGCATCTTCAACCTGTTGTGGGCGGTCGTCGTCGTGCTGATGATCGTGCGCCCCGGCTCCACCACGGGGGTCTGAGCCTCGTGCGCGCCGCGGATCGCGGTCGGCCGAGCGGTGGCGGTTACCGCAGGAAGCTGACGACGTGGGCGGTCACCTCGTGGAGGTTTCTCCCGTCTCCCGGTGTGCGGGGTCCGGGGTCATCGGTCGCCTCCGAGCGCCCTGTCGATGCGCTGGGCCTGCCGCCACCGCTGGAACTCGGGCAGGTTCGCGAGGTCGGTGAGATCCTCGAACTCGGGTTCGCGGGTGAGGACCTGGTCGGCCACCCGGTAGGCGTCGTCGGTGCGGCCGAGGGCGAGCAGGACGCGGACCTGGGTGTCGCGGATGAAGTCGTGCGACGGGCCCTCGGCCTCGGCCAGTGCCTGTTCCACGGCGGTCAGCGCACGCTCCGGTTCACCGTTGCGCAGCAGGTGCCAGGCCAGGGCGTTGCCCGTGCGGCGCCTGACCTCTTCCTGGAAGGCGCCCTCGTCGGTGAAGTGCCAGATCGTGTCGGGCAGCAGGGCCATGGCCCGCTCGGCGTACCGGACGAGTTCGGCGTCCAGGGCGGGGCGGTCGGCGTCCGACGCGTTGTCGGCGAGTTCGCCCAGAGTGTTGACCAGGGCGTAGTGGGCGTAGAGCTGGTCGTAGTCGGAGTAGCAGGCGCCCGGCACGCAGAGCGCGATGGCTTCCTCGTAGGCGGCGATCGCCTCCTTGGGTGCCTTGCGGGAGCCTTCCCCGACCAGGGCGTGCACGGCCTGCCAGTTCGGGTCGTGGACGACCTCCGTGCCCCCGATGTCCCTCAGGTCGAGCCGGGTGCGGGGGAACGTCTCGCGCAGCCGGTCCAGCGTCGGCCGGTCGAACTTGGCGCCCTGGAACGTCGCGGACTCCAGGTGGCGCAGGGCGAAGAAGGCTTCGGGAAGGGTGGTGAGCTCGTTGAACGCCAGGTCGATGTGGCGGAGGTTCGGCGTACGGGCGAAGGCGTCGTCGGGCAGGGACCTGAACGCGGTGCGCACCTTCTCCCCCTCGAAGGCCGCCCGGCCCCAGCGGTCGAGTTCCAGGTGTTCCAGGGTGGTGATGTCCCAGATGCCGGTGAGCAGGTCCCTGGAGGCCGGGGACTGTCCGGTCCACGGGGTGTGGCCGCTGAGGCGCAGTACGCGCAGACGGGGCAGCCGGGCCAGTTCGGGCAGGCGGGTCAGCCGGGCGGACGGGCAGGAGTTGAGGTTCAGTTCCTCCAGTGCGGCCATGTCCAGCAGCGTGTCGGGGACGGACTCCAGCCAGGTGTTGGACAGGTCGAGGGAGCGCAGTCCCGTCAGGCGGGTGACGGCCTCGGGGAACGCGACCGGGGTGTCGCAGTAGTGGCGCCCCTGGTTCAGCCGGGACAGGTCCAGCTCGCGCAGTGAGCGCAGCCGGTCGATCCATTCGGGGAGCCGGCAGGTCAGGTGCGCGGCACGCAGGACCTCCAGCCGGTCGAGGCCGCCGAGGGACTCGGGGAGTTCCGTGAAGCGGTTGCCGGATATGTCCAGCACCCGGAGGTGGTGGAGGGCGCCGATCGATTCGGGCAGCCCGGTCAGGCCCGTTCCCGACACATCGAGTTCTTCCAGGGCGGTGAGTTCGCCGATGCGGGCGTCGAGGGCGCCGAGGTCGGCGTTGTCCGCGAGGGAGAGGGCGCGCAGCCGGGGGAAGGCGAGCAGCTGTTTTGGGAAGCCGCGGAGCTTGCGTCCGGAGAGGTCGAGTTCGGTGACCTCGTCGGCCCGGTCCAGCAGGAGGTCCAGCTCCTCCAGCGCGATGACGTGGCTCGGACGCACCCCGGCGCGCAGTATCTGCCGCCCCTCGGCCATGGCGCGCTCGATCAGCCGCGCCTCGGCCTCGCCGTCCTCGCCCAGCAGCTCGGGCAGCAGGATGCGGTCCAGTTCGTCGTCGGTGAAGTCGACCGGGCGGTTGGTGCGGTAGGGGTCGGCGACGAGGAGGGCCTGCGGCTGCTCGGCAAGGTCCAGGCCGAAGTACAGCATGCCGATGACGAGCGCCGCGCGGACGCCGCCGCGCACCGTGAGGATACCGCCGTCGTCCCCGTACGAGCCGCAGAAACCGCCCGTCACCTCCAGGTTGCCGCGCACCAGCACGTTCGGGCAGCCGGACAGGAACACGTTCCGGGCCCGCAGGTCGCCCGTCACGACGAGGAAGTTGCCGCTGCTGTTGTCCCACCAGTCCAGGTCGCCGTCGACGGTGAGGTCGCCGTCCACGACGGTGTTGTACGGGACCCAGTCCTCGTCGCCCTCCGGCTCGAGGTGCCCCGCGACGTGCAGGCCGCCCTCGTACAGCCGGATCTCCTGCTCGTCGGCGAATCCGGCGTACGGGTAGCCGATGTCGTCCGAGATCCGGAAGCGTTCCTCCGCCTCCTCGACGGTGATGACGCGGTACCCCGCGGGTGAGTGGACCGTGGTGATGGGGTCCTGATCGGTCATTCCTGGTCGCTCCCTTGCTGCTGTCCAAGTGGCCCGGGGGCCTGTTCGGTGGGGCTGCGTACGGGCCGGGCGGCCGAGGGGACGGGCCCGGAGCGGTGCTGTCGGGGTTCTCGATGCCCCTGGGGTTCTCGGTGCCTCGGGGTTCTCGGTGCCTCGGGGCGTGCGCCGGTCATGGTGACGACCACCGCTGCCGGTGTCCGCCAGCAGCGTTCTACCGCATGGCTGTGACAACGCCGCTCCCCGGCTGCCGTCCCGTACGAGCGGCGGCGGGACCGGGGCGGTCGGCGGTGCGGCCCCGTCGAGTAGCCTCTGCGGGAACGGAACCGAACGAACCGAATGAATCCGAACAACCTGTGAGCGAGCAGTGATTCGAGACCTGTACAACGTCCGGTGGCAGCCCGCGGAAGACGGTCCCACGCCGCTCACCGACGAGGAGGAGCGGCGTGTGCGGGCGGTGCTGTTCAGCGAGCTCGGCAACACGATCGCCGACCGGGGCTGGGTCCGGTTCCCCGCCTACTCCCCCGAGGAGCGCCGCCGGCTGATCGACGTCGCGCACCGCCTCACCTCCCACTGGGGGCAGCAGGTGTTCGTCGAGGCCGAGGACCAGTGCTCGTTGCGGCTCTTCCTCGCCGGGCACGAGGCACGGCCCGCGCAGCCGTCGCTGCCGCAGCCGTAGCAGTTCCCCACCCTGCCGGCCGGGAGAGCCGGCCGGTCGGGAGAGCTGGCCGGTCGGGAGAGCCGGCCGGCGTCACGCCGGGGCGAACCACTCCTCGGCGAGCGAGGACAGCGTCCGCTTCTCCGGTACCCCCAGTTCCCGCAAGTACCAGGGAAGGTTGCTGTACACGTGCAGCAGCGTGTACGCGAGGAGTTGGTCCGGTTCGAAGGTGCGGCCGTACGCCCCGGTGAGCCGGGCGAGCAGTTCCGGGTCGCCCCGGGTGACGAACACGCCGACCCCGACGAAGTCGTACGCGCGGTCCCCGATCATGGCCGGCTCGAAGTCGAAGAGCCCGGTCAGGCGCCATCCGTCGGGATCGACCAGGAAGTGCTGCCGCATGACCTCGGTGTGCAGCAGGGAAGGGTGCGGGTCGCGGGGCAGCGGGGTCGAGGCGAGGAACTCCGGGATCTGCTCCAGCCACTCGGCCGGCAGTCCGTGCCCGCGCTGCTGCTCCACGGTCTCCGCGCGTCGGCGGTCCAGGAAGGCACCCCAGTCCCCGGGGCCGAGGACGTCCGCGAGGGGGCCGGGGTCGAGGGAGTGCAGAACGGCGAGGGCCTCGCCGATCTCGGCGACGAGCCGTTCGCGGTCGGCCCGCGGCACCCGGTCCCAGGCGTGGGCCAGGTTCTCGCCGCGGAGCCGGGACATCAGGACGTACCGCCAGCCGTTCTCGTACGCCCCGGCCTCGCGCACCCTCGGGGTCTCCACGGGCAGCCGCCCCTGGAGACGGGACAGGACGCGGCCCTCGGCGACACCGTCCTGTGCGGCAGCGCCGGGGAACAGCTTGAGGACGTGTTCGTCGCCCACCGCGTAGACCGGCTGCGATCCTTCGGAGAACCGGGTCAGCGGTTCACCGGCCAGCCCGAGGCGCGCGCAGAGATCCTCCGCCCCGGGCCGCATCACCGTTTCGTCGGGGACGATCGCGTCCCATTCCTCGTCCGTTTCCACCGGGGGCAGCATGATCCGGACCGTAGGCAGCCCGGCCCGGTGGAAGCAACAGGATTTCCCGTACGACGGGATTTCCCTACGCCGGAATTCCGCCGTACGCCGGGATTTCCTGTACGCCGGAACTTCCCGGGCGGCGGAACTTCCCGTACGCCGGTGCCCGGCCGCTCAGCCGATGTGCTCCCTGCGGCGGTGCGGGTGGGCCGGGTACACGCCGAGGATGCGCACCTCCGACGAGAAGAAACGCAGTTCGTGCAGGGCGAGTTCGACGTGGGACTCGTCGGGGTGTCCCTCGATCTCGACGTAGAAGCGGCTGGCGTTCAGCCCGGCGCCCATCTGGTAGCTCTCGATCTTGGTGAGGTTCACCCCGCTGCTCGCGAACCCGCCGAGCGCCTTGAACAGGGCACTGGGGATGTTCCGCACACTGAAGAAGAGGCTGGTCATCGTCGGTTCGCCGGTGTTCGGCGCGAGAACGGAGTCCCGTGAGAGGACAACGAACCGCGTGGTGTTCTCCGGGTCGTCCTCGACCTGCGACCGCAGCACCTCCAGACCGTAGATCTCCGCGGCGGCAGGCGGGGCGAGCGCCGCGTGCCGCGGGTCGCCCAGCTCCGCCACCTCGCGGGCCGCCCCCGCCGTGTCGTCGCTCACGAGGGTGCGCCAGCCGCCCTCGCGCAGGATCTTCCGGCACTGCCCCAGGGCGTGCACATGGCTGCGTACGTACTCCACGCCTTCGGGCGTCGCACCGGGAACGCCCATGAGGTCGAAGCGGATGGCGAGGAAGTGCTCGGCGATGACGAACAGGCCCGATTCGGGCAGCAGTTGGTGCACGTCCGCGACGCGTCCGGCCGCGGAGTTGTCCACCGGGATCACCGCCACGTCGGCCATGCCGAACGTCACGGCGTCCAGGGCCTGCTCGAAGCTCGTGCAGGCCAGCTCGCGCCCCTCGGGGTACAGGACGCGGGCAGCGGTTGCCGAGTTGGACCCGGGCTCACCTTGGTATGCGACGGTCGTCACCGTGTTTGGCCTTCCGCTGTGAAATGTCTCGCCGGGTGGAAGAAGGTCCACCGCGAGCCGTATGTGCTGCAAGTGGCAGTAGCAGTATCGGTGCGTCTCCCGTGACCGGGGAACGCGGGAACGGCGGTCGGCACCGTCGTCCGCGCGAGGGGACACCGGCCGGTTCCGCCCGGATCGCCCCTCGCCGACGCCGTGTTCCCTATGACGCCGTAATAGGTCCTGGTATTACGCCGTAATAGGTTCCGGCCCCGCCCCGGGAGGGTTCCTCCTCCGGGCGTAGGCCGCGGGGCCGCTGCTCCCGGCGCCCGGTCGGGCGGCAGGAAGCGTTCACCCCGGTGTGTGGGTCCGACTGCTCGTCAAGTTCCCCTTTCTACCGCATCCTTGGCCCCGCTTCTATCGCGTGCTCGACCTGTCCGTGCGCTCCGCCGGATGCTGGCATGATCTTCGGCCATGGGTGACTGGTTCATACAGGCGGGCCACGGCGTGCGGTTCGAATGGGGGCCTGACGGGGCGGCCCTCCTCGCGAAGGACGCCGCCTGTCTGGTCGTCGTCGATGTGCTGTCGTTCACCACGTCGGTGACGGTCGCGGTGGAATCGGGGACCAGGGTGTTTCCCCAGCACCGGCGCGACGAGACCGCGGCGGCCCTCGCCGAGGAAGTGGGGGCCGGTCTGGCCGTGGGCCGGAGCATGGTCACCGAGTCCTCGCCGTGGTCGCTGTCCCCGGCCGCGCTGCGCCGCGCTCCCGTCGTTCCCCGGCTGGTGCTCCCCTCGCCGAGGAAGTGGGGGCCGGTCTGGCCGTGGGCCGGAGCATGGTCACCGAGTCCTCGCCGTGGTCGCTGTCCCCGGCCGCGCTGCGCCGCGCTCCCGTCGTTCCCCGGCTGGTGCTCCCCTCGCCCAACGGCTCCACCATCGCCGCGACGGCCGGGGGCTCGACCGTGGTCGCCGGCTCGCTGCGGAACCCGACCGCTGTCGGCCGGTGGCTGGCCGACCAGGGGTACGGAACGGTCGAGAGGCCCGTCGCGGTGATCGCCTCGGGCGAGCGCCGGCCCGACGGCGCTCTCAGGCCGGCCCTGGAGGACCTGCTCGGCGCCGGGGCCGTGATCGCCGCGCTGCGCCGGCACGGCCGGGACCGGCTCTCGCCGGAGGCCGCCATGGCGGCCACGGTCTTCGACGGGACGCCGGACATCGGCACCGCCGTCGCGGACTGCGCGTCGGGACGTGAACTCATCGGCCTCGGTTACGCCGACGACGTCGCCGTCGCGACGGAGCTGGACGCCTGCGCAATCGTCCCCGTCCTCGTCGACGGAGCGTTCACCGCAGCCACCTGAGCCCCTCGGACCTCCTTCGCCATGGAGTGACCGCACGGGACGGGGGCGTGCAACCTTTCGGCCGCCGTACGGGAGCCATGACGTGACGCGTTGTCGGCTCGGGAGCCATGACGCGATGCGTTGTCGGCTGTCGGCGACCGGCGCCTTGGAATCGCGGGGCGTCCTGCCGGTGAACGGTCCGGGGTCCAATCCGCTGAACGGGTCGGCGGACGGGCGGGGGGCCATGACCGTCCCGTCACCGCCTCGCGGCACTCCCCGGGAGGTACGCCGACGCGGGCAGTCGTCCCGACCGGCGGTCAGGGGTGCGGCCCCGGCTCCGTGGCCGGTCCAGGGGCGGTCGTACCGGTCACCGCGCGCAGGGCGAGTTCCCGGCTCCTGCGGACGTGGAGGAGGGTGATCGCCCCCGCGGCGTCGGCGTCCCCGGCGGCGATGCGTTCGTACATCTCGCCGTGCTGCGCGCGCATGGGGGGCGGGTTCCGTGTTCAGGCCGAACAGCAGTCGCAGCTGACCGCTCAGCCGCTGCATGAGCTGGGCGAGCAACGGGTTGTCGGCAAGGGCCACGACCTCGTCGTGGAAGGCGGTCCCGGCATCGTTCTCCCGGGTCCGGTCCCCGGCGGCGGCCGCGGCCTCCGCCCGTTCCAGTACGGCCCGCAGGTCCGCCATGATGCCGGGTCCGTCGGGACCCGCGAGGGCCACCCGGCGGGCCGCCAGGCGGGACGCCTGGATGGCCAGGGGCTCCCACACGTCGTACAGGTGCTCCACGTCGGCGCGCTCCAGTCGGCGCACCCGCGCACCGCTGTGCGGCAGCAGGTCGAGCAGCCCTTCCTCCACCAGGGCCCGCAGCGCCTCCCGCACCGGCACCCGTGACATCCGGAGGTTCTCGGCGATCTCGCGCTCCACGACCCGGGTGCCCTGGGCGTAGCTGCCGTCGATGATGCGTTCCCTGACGGCCCGGCGCGCGATTTCGCTCAGCGGTGTGCGCGCCGTCGGCGCGGACGGCCGTTCTCCGTCCCCGTCTTCCTTCCGGCCGGTGCCTGCCGTCACGTGTGCCGTCCTCCCTCTGCCTTCCCGCCCTGTCCCCGCCCTGTCCCCGGACGGGCGCGGCGTCGGGGCCGCGCGTTCGCCGGGCGGGTGAGCCGGCGACAAGGAGGCGGCCGGGGCCGACGGGGATCGCGACATGGAGATCGCAGGACGGGAGGCGGGCGCCGGATTCGCCGTCGGCCCCGGTGACGGCCCGAGGGCGGCACCCCGACGGGGTGCCGCCCTCCTGTGTCCGACCGGTCACCGCTCACCGGCGGCCGGCCGCCGGTCAGCAGACCCAGGTGTTGGACTTGATGTAGTGGGACGCGCTGTCGGACTTCTTGTATCCCCTCGGGATGACTCCGTGGGACCCGCTGTAGTTCTTCCCCGAGTACCACTTGAAGTCGCAGGAAGCGCCGTGGTTGTACCACGACTTGAAGTTCTGGAAGACCGAGTACTTGGTCAGGTCCGGGTTCTTGCCCGCGACCTGCTGACGGTGGCCGGTGTAGTTCTGCCCGGCCCAGACGCAGAGGTAGCCGGACGGGCAGTCCGCCGCCGCCTGCGGAGTGACCGGTGACGCACCGGCGGAGCCCGCGGTCCCGACCAGCAGACCACCGGTCAGCGCGAGGCCCCCGGCCACGGCTGCGAGCTTCCTGGTCATGTTCATGTGCTCTCCCCCTTCGGGTCCTGAGTGAGTCGCCCGCACCGGCCGGCTCGACATCGAGACTGCGGGACGGGGGGCGGGGGCCGCCACGGTCGCCGGGGCGATGACGTCCTCACGGGACGGCCCATGCTCCGACCTGCTGGGACGTGGTCCCAGGTGGCGGGACGACGGGAAGGGGACGGGCGTCCCTCATGCTGTTGCCTCACCCCGTGCGGTTGTCCCACCCCATACCGGATGTCCCACCCCGTACGGGTCTCCCAATCCGTACGGGCCTCCCAATCCGTACGGGCCTCCCCACCCGTACCGGATGTCCCGTTCCGTGCGAGTCCCCGCCCTTCGCACGGACGGACGGCCCGCCCCGTCGGCGAGGAGGTATGCGGCCGGCGCCGGTCAGTGGGCGGCGACCGTCATCTCGAACGAGTACCGCGAGGCGCGGTACAGATGGGAGCCGCGCTCGACCGGGTTGCCCGAACTGTCGTACGCGGTACGGGTCATGGTCAGCAGGGTCGCGCCGCGCGCCTCGTCGAGGAGCCGGGCCTCGGCGGCGGTGGCCCGGCGCGCGCCGATGGTCTGCGTGGCGCTCCTCAGGTCCGTACCGGAGCGGCGGATCAGCTGGTACAGGCCGTTGCGGGTGAGCGCCTCCCCGGTCAGTTCCAACAGACCGGCCGGCAGGTGGTTGCGGAGCAGGGCGATGGGTTCGTCGTCGGCGAACCGCAGGCGCTCGACGGTCACCACGTCGGCCCCCTCGTCCACCCGCAGCGCGGCGGCGACGTCGCGGTCGGCGGGGACGGTCGCCAGGGAGAGAACCTCGGTGCGCGGCCGGCGCCCGTCCCGTTCGAGGTCCTCGTGGAGGCTGGTGAGCTCGACCTGGCGGCGGATGCGATTGGTGACCACCTGCGTGCCGACCCCGCGCTTGCGGGCCAGGAGCCCCTTGTCGACGAGGTGCTGCATGGCCTGGCGCACGGTCGGGCGGGAGAGGCCGAGCCCGTCCGCCATGGCGATCTCGTTGCTCAGGCGCGTGCCGGGGGGCAGCACCCCGGTCTCGATGAGTTCCTGCAGCTGCTGCGCGATCTGGAAGTACAGCGGTATGGGACTGCCCCGGTCGATGGTGATCAACTTCGTGAACGGCTCCACGTCACCCCTCCTGGGACTGCTGCCGACGGATGCAAGTATGTCCCAGCCCATACTAGCTCCGTACGTCCTTATGTCCTAACAATTAGATCACCGGCTTTTGTTGGAACTCCATAATCTCCTGCTCTCAAATCGGTCGAATCCTCTCCCACTTTTCCCCTCGAAAACTGGAAGGATCCCCAGGAGAGCAAGTCAAGAGATATGTAGCTTTCATACAATCCAAGGGGCTCGCATGACTGATAATGACCGGGTGCTGGTGACGGGTGTCGGGGCGATGACTCCGTTGGGGGCCGATGCGCCCTCGTCGTGGTCGGGGCTGCTGGACGGCAAGTCGGGAGTGCGTTTCCTGGACGAGGAGTGGGCCGCCGACCTGCCCGTGCACGTCGCGGCCGGGCTCACGGTGGACCCCGCCTCCCTGCTGCCGAGGACCCAGGCCAGGAAGCTGGACCGCGGTGAGCAGGTCGCCCTCCTCAGCGCGCGGGAGGCCTGGGCGGACGCCGGTGCCCCGCAGGTCGAGCCCGAACGGTTCGCCGTCGTCATCGGTACGGGGACCGGTGGCGTCATCACCACACTGGAGCAGGACGACGTCTTCGAGCGCGCCGGGGCCCGTCGGCTGTCGCCGTTCGCGGTCCCCATGCTCATGCCGAACGGGCCGGCCGCCTGGGTGAGCATGGACCTGGGCGCGAAGGGAGGCGCCAGGACCGTGGTGAGCGCCTGTGCCTCCGGGGCGGAGGCCCTCGCCGTGGGGCAGGACCTGATCCGCGGCGGGCGGGCGGACGTGGTCGTCGCAGGCGGGGTGGAGGCGTGCCTGCACCCCTTCACCCTCGCGGCGTTCGCCCAGATGAAGGCCCTGTCGACGCGGTGCACGGACCCGGAGGCCGTGTCCCGCCCGTTCGATGTCGAGCGGTCCGGGTTCGTCATGGGCGAGGGCGCGGGGATGATGGTGCTCGAACGCGCCGAGTTCGCCCGGGCCCGTGGCGCACGCGCCCACGGCACGCTGGCCGGCAGCGCCGTGAGTTCGAGCGCGAACCACATCACGGCCTCCGACGCGGAGGGCCAGGCCTTCGCCATGGAACGGGCGCTGCGCGACGCCGGCCTGGCCCCGGCGGACATCGGGGTCGTGCATGCCCACGCCACCTCGACGGAGTCCGGCGACCTGGCGGAGGCCGAGGCGATCGGCGGGGTGATCGGCGACCACGCGGCGGTGACGGCGACGAAGTCGATGACGGGTCACATGATGGGGGCGTCCGGGACGATGGGAGCCATGGCCGCTCTGCTCGCGCTCCGGGACGGCACGGTGCCGGCCACGCGCAACCTCGACGAACTCGACCCGCGCGTGGAACTGGACGTGGTGCGCGGTGAGCGGCGTACCGGCCGGTGGTCGGCCGCACTGGCCAACTCGTTCGGGTTCGGCGGACACAACGTCAGCCTCGTCTTCACCACGTGACGAGGCCCCCTGCCCCGCACCGGCCGCCGCGCCGACCGCTCCCCGCCCGCCGCACCGGCCGGTGCGGGGCAGGGCGGGGCAGGGCGTGTCTCAGGCGGGCAGGGCGGCCAGCCAGTCGGTCAGGATCCGGTTGATCTCCTCGGGGCGCTCCTGCTGGATCCAGTGCCCGCAGCCGTCGAGGATGTGCGAGGCGACCAGACCGGGCAGGGTGGTGGGGTACGCCCGGATCGCGTCGGCCAGCCAGGTGGTGGAGGCGTCCAGCGCCCCGCCGATGAACAGGGACGGCTGGGTGAGGGGCCTGCCCCGGAAGCCGGCGAGGTCCTCCCAGTCCCGGTCCATGTTCCGGTACCGGTTGAGCGCCCCGCTCATGCCGGTCCGCTCGAACTCCCCGGCGTAGAAGTCGAGATCGTCCTCGCCCAGCCAGGCGGGCGGCCCGTCGACGGGGAACCGGTCGCGCAACGTCCCGCCGCGGCCCGCGAAGTGCGGGTCCGGGGCGTCGGCGGCGGGCATCGTGTCGGCGGAGAAAGCGGCGTAGAAGCCCGCGAGCCAGCTGCGGACGTCCGGTTCGATCTCGGCCTCCGCCCGGCCGGGCTCCTGGAAGCGGGAGATGTAGAACTCGTCGTCCCCGCCCATCCGCGCGAAGACCTCACTGGGCCGCGGGCCGCCGGGCGGCGCGTAGGGGACGCTCAGCAGCCCGACCGCGCGGAAGACGTCCGGCCGGAGGAGGGCGGAGTGCGCGGCGATGGCCGAGCCCCAGTCGTGCCCGACGATCACCGCGCTCCGCTCCCCGAGCGCGTGCACCACGGCGACGGCGTCCTCGACCAGTTCGAGCATCCGGTACGCGGCGACCTCGCCGGGCTTGGAGGAACGCCCGTAGCCGCGGACGTCCACGGCGACCGCTCGGTATCCGGCCGCGGCCAGCACCGGAAGCTGGTGGCGCCAGGAGTACCAGGACTCCGGGAACCCGTGCACCAGCAACACCAGTGGCCCGGTGCCCTGTTCCACCAGATGGATACGGCCGGCGGGCGAGGCGACCAGTCGATGCGTGATGTCTGTGGACCAGGTGGACTGCGGCATGAATCCTCCGTGGTGTCGTTCGGTACGGGGCGTTCGGTACGGGGCGCTCGGGTCGGGTCGGTCGGTACGGGTGGCACGACGCGGGCTGCCGGCCGCGGGCTGCGGACTGTGGACCGCGGCCCGGAACACGAGCATGCGCCGGATACGGGGACCGCCGCGAGCCCTGTTGCCGCTTCGGCAAACCGTGAGCCGTTCCGGCGCTTCGAAGGCACCCGCCCGGCGCCCCCGCCCGCGACGCCTCGTCGTTCCCGATGAGGCGGACGCCCCGCACGAAGCGCCGGGCGCTGCTAGTTTGCGGGCGTGGATCTCTTCTCGCGCTCCTGGACGGCGTTGCGCACAGCGGTCGCCGAGCTCTCGGACGAGGACTTCGCACGGCCGTCCGGCTGCACCGGCTGGCTCGTGCGGGACCTGGTGTGCCACCTGGTCATCGACGCCCAGGACGTCCTGATCACCCTCGCCACCCCCGCCGGAACGGAACCGACCCGGGACGCCGTGACCTATTGGGAGGTCACCGCGGAGCCGCCGACCGGCGACGACCCGCTCGATGCGCTGACCGTCCGTCTGGCCGCCGCGTACCAGGAGCCGTGGCTGCTCAAGTTCCACCTCGACGACATCGGTTCGGCCGCCGGGCGCGCCGCCGGACTCGCGGACCCCGCGGGCCGGATCGGCACCCGGGACGAGGTTCTCACCACGGGCGACTACCTCTCCGCGTACGTCCTGGAGTGGACGCTGCACCACCTCGACCTGATCGCGTACCTCCCGGACGCCGCGGAGCCGCCCGCCGAGGGGCTCGCCCGGACCCGCGAGATGCTGGAGAGGATCGCCGGTGCGGTGTTCCCCCCGTCGTTCTCCGACAAGGACGCACTGCTGATCGGCACCGGGCGGCGTGCCCCGACCGAAGCGGAGAAGGCCGAGTTGGGCGAACTGGCCGCGCGGCTCCCGTTCGTCCTCGGCTGACCGGCCCGGCAGGCGCGCGTCCGGCCGGTCGCGGCAGGCGCGTGTCGACCAGGTCCATGTGCCCGGCGGGCATGCGCGCACCGACCGGTGAACCGTTCCCGGCAGCCCGGGACCGGAGCCGGAAACGACGGAGCAACCTCGGGGCCGGGCCGACGGATTGGGGGGGGTGTCGTCGTCGCCCTGGGTGGGAGCACGGTCGTGGGGCGGCGGCGGGCGGTGTCAGTGGGGGGTGATACCCATGGGCTCCATGCCCATGAATGTGGATCACGCCCTCCCCGCCGACCTGGAGGCGCTCCGTGCCGCCTTCGACACCGACTCGTGCTCCCCGCCCCTGGGGTGGGACGCGGTGTGCGCCTTCGAGGCCGCGCACGGGATCGTGCTGCCCGAGCCGTACCGGACGTTCGTCGCGGAGATCTGCGACGGGTCCTTCTCGGGGCCGCCGTACTACGGACTCGTCGCCCTGACCGAGATGCCCTCCGACTGGGGGGACGGCCGCCCCGAGCGCGTACTGGCCAAGCCCTTCCCGTTGACCGGCGCGTGGGCGTGGGACGGGGAGGAGGACGATCCGCGGCCCCAGGAGGAGATCGACGCGGTTCTGGAGCAGGTCTTTTACCACGGCTCGATCGTGCTGGGCACCGACGGATGCGGGATGTACTGGCACCTCGTCGTCACCGGCCCCCATCGCGGGCACATCTGGAACATCAGCGGCGAGGGCGCCGTGCCCTTCGGCGCCGAGTTCGGCCACACCACCTCGGAGCCCGGCTTCGCCGGCTGGGTCGGGCACTGGGCGGCCGACAAGGACTGGTACGACGCTGCGTGAGACCGGGTCCCTTCGGGGCGTGGCACCACGGACACGTACAGGAGGAGGGGGAGCGGCAGTGAGCACGACACCCGGAACGGCGGCGCTCGAACAGGTCGTCCCGACGGCGCCCGGCGTCGACGAGCGGATCGACTGGAGCGAGGTCGAGGGGATCTGGGGCACCCGGTTCCCGGCCGACTACGTCGCCTTCATGAAGACGTACGGGGCGGGCCGGCTCAGCCGGGACATCGGCATACTGCTGCCGGTTCCCCGGCCCGACGCCTGGTCGGACGGGTCCGGTCTGCGGCAGGAGACCGCGAACGCCCGCGGCACCTGGGAGATGCGCGGCGGGAGAGCGGCCCTCGACGTGGACCCGGAGTCCATCCTGGCCTGGGGCGTCACCAGCGGCGCGGACATCTACTGCTGGCTGACCACGGACGACGATCCCGACCGGTGGCCCGTGCTGGTGTGCGGGCGCCACACCGCTCCCCCCTTCCAGGTCCATCCCTTCGGGATGGCGGAGTTCCTGCACCGGCTGCTCACCGATGAGGAGTTCCAGGAGGAGACGATCAGCGTCGTCCTGCCGAAGGAGCATTCGTTCGTCAACTGGCGTGAAGAGAAACGGCGTTGGGAGGCCGGGCTCGATCCGTCCACCGGGGATCCCTGGTAACGGCCGGGCGACGGGGCGTGCCGCACCCCGTCGCCCGGACCCCGGCCGCCTCAGGCCGCGTTCAGGGCCACCGTCGGGTGGAGGCGGGAGGCCCGGATCGCCGGGTAGAGGCCCGCGACCACGCCGATCAGGAGGGTGGCGGCCAGGCCGCCCGCCAGGGATTGCGGCGGGACCACCGCCGTCCATCCCTGGAACCGTGCGAAGCCGTACGTCGCCGCCGCGCCCAGCAGCGCGCCCGTCACCCCGCCCAGCGCCGAGAGCAGCAGTGACTCGGTCAGGAACTGGAGCCGGATCGCTCCCCGGGTCGCGCCCAGCGCGCGGCGCAGGCCGATCTCCTGGCGGCGCTCCAGGACGGAGATGACCATGGTGTTGGCGACGCCCACCCCGCCGACCAGGAGGGCCACCGCGCCCAGGCCGAGCATCAGGTTCGTCAGGCCCTCGTCGGTGGCGGCCTTGGCGGCCAGGGCGTCCGAGGGGCGGGAGACCTTGATGCCCGCCTCCTCGCCGGGGCTGATGGTGCGGGCCAGGATCGCCCGTACGTCCTCCACCGAGGCGTCCGTGGAGCGCTCGAAGACGGTGGTGGGGTGGCCGTCGAAGCCGAAGTAGCGTTCGGCGGCGGGGAATCCGACCATGGCCACCCGGTCCAGGTTGGGGACCAGTTCGAGCGGTTCGAGGATGCCGACGACGGCCACCCTGGTCCCGTTCATCATGATCGTCTCGCCGACGCGGGTGATGCCCAGCCGGTCCGCCGCCACCGCGCCGAGGACCGTCGTCGGGAGGCGTTCGCCGGCCGGGTCCAGCCAGCCGCCCTCGTGCACCTCGCCGCCGAGCGCGGACAGCAGGTCGCGGCGGACCGCCTGGGCGGTGACGCCCGCGGTGCGTTCCTCGGGGACCACGTCGCTGCGGCGGATGCGGACGTCGATGTCGGCAGTGGCCGTGGCGTGCTGCACCGGCCCGATGCGCTCGACCATCGCGACCGCGCTCTTGGGGAGCTTCACCTCATCCCCCAGGGCGTTCTTGCCCGCCTCGGCGGTGAGGAGGTTGGTGCCGAGGCGGTCGAGCCGGGCCATCAGGTCCGCGCGGCTCGACTCGGACAGGCCGACGACCGCGACCATGGTCGCGATGCCGATGGCGATGCCGAGCGCCGAGAGCACCACGCGCGCCCGGCGGGCGCGGAGACCGACCGCGCCGACGCGGAGGACGTCGCGGGGCGAGAGGCGGGAGGGCCTGAGGTCGTTGCTCATGTGCCGTCCTCCGTCGGGCGGGAGGCGGGGGAGGTACCCGGACTCGCGCCCCGGCCCCCACCGAAGCCCCTGCCGGAACCCGGGGCCGAGCCCGTACCTGAAGCCGTGTCCGAGGCCGACGAACGCGCCCCGGAGCGGGTGTCCGAGACGATCTCGCCGTCCCTGAAGCGGACCCGGCGCGGCAGCGCGTCCGCGATCTCGTTGTCGTGGGTGATCACGCAGACGGTGGTGCCGGAGGCGTTCAGCTCGTGCAGCAGCTCCATGACGATCCCGCCGGACGCGGTGTCCAGCGCCCCGGTGGGTTCGTCCGCCAGCAGCAGCCAAGGATTTCCCACCAGGGCGCGGGCGATGGCCACGCGTTGCTTCTCGCCGCCGGACAGTTCGTTCGGCGTGTGCGAGGCGCGGTGGTCCAGTCGCACCCTGGCCAGGGCCTCCCGCGCCCGCGCGCGCCGTTGCCTCAGCGGTACGCCCCCGTACAGCAGCCCGTCGGCGACGTTGTCCACCGCGTCGCGGCCCGTCGCCAGGTGGAAGTGCTGGAACACGAAGCCGATGTGGCGGGCGCGCAGTGCGGAGAGCCGGGAGTCGGAGAGCCCGGACACGTCGTACCCGGCGATCCTGACGGTGCCCGTGGTGGGCTTGTCGAGGGTGCCCATGATGTTGAGCATCGTGGACTTGCCGGAGCCGGACGGGCCGACGACGGCGAGCAGTTCGCCCGCCTCGACGGTGAGGTCCACTCCGCGCAGGGCGTGGACGCCGCCGGGGTACGACTTGGTGGCGGCCCGCAGTTCGACCACCGGGGGCACCGTCATGACGCCGCCACCCCGACCTTCAGGCCCTCGCGCAGGTCCGGGCCGCTGACCTCGATCTGCCCGTCGGCGGTCATGCCCGTCTCGACCCGCACCATCTTCGACGTGGTGCCCCGGACGATCTGGAGGCCGTAGCCGCCGTTCTCGCCCCGCAGGGCGACGACCGCCTCGACGGGTACCGCGAGGACGCCCTCGCGCGCCTCGCTGACGAACTTCACGCTCGCCGGTGTCTTGGGGTCCTCGCCGGACACGGCCTTCGCCCCGCCCTCCAGGACGACCTCGACGGTGATGCCCTCCTCGGCGCCCGCGCCGCCGGACCCGGACTCCTCCGGGCGTACCGTTCCCGCGACCTTGCCGGCCACGGTCCGCCCGCTCGGCAGGGTGACCTCGACCTTGGTGCCGGACGAGGTGAGCGGGCCGTCGGTCTGGTCCAGCTGTGCCCGTACGACGGGTTTGGTGGAGGCGACCGTCAGGACCGGTCCGTCGGGGCCCACCTGGTCGGCGAGCGCCGCGTCGGCGGAGACCACCTTGACCGGTCCCGGCTGGAAGACCACGTCGCCCTTGCCGACCCGGCCGGTGGTGTCGCGGTTGAGGGACTTCTGCCACCGCTTGACGGCGGCCTCGGTGTCCTTGTCGTACCAGACGTCGACGTACAGCCCCGCCCCGTAGCCCAGGTCCCGCAGGTTGCGCTCCAGCTGGAGCACGTCGCTGCCCCGGTCGCCGGTCTTCATCTCGCGGAACATCGGGACCGGCCCGTAGAGGAGGGTGACGGGCTTGTCGTTCAGCTCGTACAGCGCCTGTCCCCTGGTCAGTGTCCGCCCCTCGACGGCGGCCACCGTGACGGTGCCCTCGACGGCGGACTTGACCGGGCGGCGCTGCGCGAAGTCGAGCCTGCCGTCGACCGTCTTGGACTGCACGAGGTCGGTGCGGACGACGGTCGTGGTGGCGGGCGGCAGGTCGTCGCCGCGCCCCGGGGTGTCCCCACCGCTGTCGCCGAGGAGCAGGACTCCCCCGGTGACGGCGACGGCGGCGGTTGCCGCGCCGAGCGCGCGCAGAGCGGTGCCGCGCCTCACTGCATGCCGTCCAGACCGTCGAGCAGCTTCGGCGCGCACGTCTCGCGGGCCTTCTTGTAGGCCGGCGAGTTCGAGTCGATGGACGGGGACATCGGGTTCGGGTCGCCGCCCGGCTGGGCGTTGCCGCCGCTCATGGTCGGGTTGGTGAACCGGGAGACGCCGTTGTCACGCATGCACTTGGCGTGCGCGAGCATCGACTCGTAGGACTTCTGCTGGTCGCGTTCGGGCTCGGCCGCCAGGGCGTCCTGCAGCTCGGTCACGCAGACACCGTTCCTGCCGCCCTTGATGCCCGCGTTGCGGCCGGGCTGGGCACCGATCTCGTTGACCTTGTCCCAGTCGAGGTACCCGCTGAGCTTGGGGTCGGGGAAGTCCTTGTAGCCGCCCTTGGCGCGCATGCACTGGACGTACTTCAGCTGGGCGTCGTAGAAGGCGCTCTTGCCGGCGGGCGGGGCGCTCGGCCCGTCGTCGTCCTTCCCGGTGCCCGCCGTCGGGGCGTCCGGTACGTCGGCGATCGCGGTGTCCTTCTTGTCCGCCCCGTCGGATTCGCCGCCACCGCAGGCGACGGAGAGTGCGAGGAGGGGCAGTGCCACGAGGGTGGCCAGGCGCAGCCGGGCGGTGGCACGGGGGTTCGTGTCGGGGAAGTTCATGCGTCCCACGCTCGCCGCCGCGGATGATGGCCCGTCCATGGCCACATGATGGGAACGTAACAATGCCTCCGGCCTGGGCCTCCGTCCCGGTCCGGGGTGGGGGAAACGGTTGCGGCATGCCCATAATCGGCCCCATGCCGCATGTACTGCTCATCGAGGACGACATGTCCGTACGGGACGGGATGGAGCTCGTGCTGCGTCGGCACGGATACGACGTAGAGACCGCCGCCACCGGGGAGCTGGCCCTCGCCCTGCTCGACGGCCCGGCCGGCAGGAAGGTCGAGCTGGCCGTGCTGGACCTGATGCTGCCCGGCATGGACGGCTTCGAGGTGTGCCGCCGCATCCGGGCCCGGACCGCCGCCCTGCCGATCATCATGCTGACGGCGCGCGGCGACGACCACGACATCGTGACGGGTCTGGAGGCGGGCGCCGACGACTACGTGGTCAAGCCGGTCACCGCGCCCGTGCTGGAGGCCCGCATCCGGGCCGCGCTGCGCCGGGCGGAGCCGTCGGCGCGCCGGGGCCCGGACGCCGATCTCGCCGGGCTGGTGATCGACCGCGCCGGGCTGACCGTCACCAAGAACGGCACCCCCGTCCCGCTGCCGCCCACCGAGCTGCGGCTGCTGCTGGAGCTGTCGGCCTCCCCCGGCCGGGTCCTCAGCCGCGAGCAGCTCCTCGAATCGGTGTGGGACCACACCTTCCTGGGCGATTCGCGGCTGGTGGACGCGGCGGTGGGGCGGCTGCGGGCCAAGCTGGAGGACGTACCGTCCAAGCCCCGGTACGTGCAGACGGTGCGGGGCTTCGGCTACCGCTTCGGGCCGCTGTGAGCCGTACGAGCGGCGGCGGCAGGGGCGGGGGTCGTGCTCCGGAGCGGCGTCGTCGGCAGTTCACCGGGGGCCTGCGGGTACGGCTCCTCGTCGCCTTCGTCGTCGTCGCCCTCCTCAGCGCGGCGACCGCGACCGCCCTCGCCTACCGGGACGCCCGCACCGCCGTCCTCCAGCGCACCCAGAACGCGGCCGTGGACGACTTCCGGAAACAGGTCGGCGCGGTGGCCGCCGACTTCGACCTGCCGCCCGACCAGCGGTCGCTGTCCCGGTTCGCGTCGAAGGTGTCGGAGCGCGTCGGCGGGAAGATCGTGGTCGCCCGCTACCAGGACCTGTCCGCCACCTCCGACTCGCTCGCCGACACGAAGTCCCGGATCACCGTCGAGCTGCGCGCCGCCGTCATGACCGGTGACGGCGCGGGGTTCCAGCGGGTGCGGTGGCGGGGCGAGCCCTACCTGATCGTCGGCACGCCCGTCATGTTCGCCGACGGGGACCGCCGGGCCTCCGGTCTGGAGGTCTACGCGATCACCGATCTGCGGGCCGAGAGCGAGGACACGGCCGCCCTGCTCGACTCCGTACGGGCCGGCATCGTGCCGGTGGTCCTGCTGGCCGCCGTCCTGGCGCTGCTGGCGGCGGGGACGGTCCTGCGTCCGGTGCGGAAGCTGGGCCGGGCCACCCGCGAGCTGGCGGCCGGGGACCTCGGCAGCCGGGTCGCCGTCACCGGGCGCGACGAACTCGCCGATCTGGCGCGGACGTTCAACGAGACCGCCGACGCCCTCCAGGCGTCCGACGCGGAGCTGCGCGAGCAGGAAGCGAAGGCGCGCCGTTTCGTGGCGGACGTGTCGCACGAGCTGCGCACGCCCCTCGCGGCGATGACGATGGTGGCGACCGTCCTGGAGGAGGACGCCGACCAGTTGCCGCCGGACGCGGCGCGGGCGGCCCGTACCGTCGGCGCGGAGACGGCCCGGCTGTCCCGGCTGGTCGAGGACCTGATGGAGATCTCCCGCTTCGACGCCGGGGCGGTGCGGCTGAACGCGGCCGAGACCGACCTCGCCGACACCGTACGGGCGTCGCTGGCGTTGCGCGGCTGGACGGACCGGGTGCGGACGGATCTTCGCGAGGGCGTGCGGGCGGTGGTGGACCGGCGCCGGATCGATGTGATCGTGGCGAACCTGGTGGGCAACGCGCTGCGGCACGGCGCCCCGCCGGTCACCGTGACCCTCGGGACGTCCCGGGCGGCGGACGGGGAGTGGGTGGTCCTCTCCGTCGCCGATCACGGCCCCGGGCTGCCGCCCGAGGCGCGGGAGCGGGTCTTCGACCGGTTCTACAAGGCGGACGCGGCCCGCACGCGCGGTGCGGCCGACGACAGCGGACAGGGCAGCGGTCTCGGTACGGCGATCGCGCTGGAGAACGCCCGGCTGCACGGCGGCACGATCGAGGTGAGCGACATGGCCGAGGCCGCTGGTACGGCCGAGGTGACCGGCACGGCCGCCGACGGGCCGCGGCGCGGCGCGGTGTTCACGCTGCGGCTGCCCCTGCGACGGACGGGAGAGGACGCGGAGTGAGGGTGCGACCGGCGGGGGCGGCTGCCGTGTTGGGGATGGTCCTGGTGGGGTGCGGGGTCCAGCCGACCGGGGTGGTGGACGCGGGCGAACCCGCGTCCGGGCTGACGCGCGGCATGCGGCTGTACTACGCGTCCGCCGACGGGCTGCGCGCGGTGCCCCTGATCGACAGGGAGGTCGACGACCTCAACGGGGTGCTGAAGCTGCTCGGCCAGGAGCCGCCGGAGGGGCTCATCTCCCTCGTCCGTCTCGGCGGCTACTCGGCGACCGGCTCGGGCGCCCGGGTGACGGTCGGGATCGACGGCCTCTACGGCGACTCGGGGCGCGACCAGGGCACGGGCCAGCTGGTGTGCACGCTGGCACGCGCCCAGTCCGTGCTCGAACCGGAGGTCGGGCCCGATGACGTGGAGGTGACCCTGCGGCCGTCCGAGGGCGCCGCGCTGGGCCCCTACCGGTGTGCGGACTTCCTCAACAGGTGAGCCGGGCCGGGCGGGTTCGCGACGGCGGACCGGGCGGGCGGGTTCGCTGTGCGGCGGGTCCTTGAGCAGGAGCGCGGCCCTCGCTCCTCGCGCACGGCTCCCCGGTGCCGGTCCGCCGCCCGAGAAAGGTGTCCGGCCGGTGTCACCGGCACCGGCCGGACACCCGTGCGGTTACGCGGCCGCGCGCGATTCCTGTACGCGGGCCGCCAGGGACCGGACCGTCGGCGCGGAGAAGAGCGCCGAAACCGGCAGGGAGACGTCCAGTTCCTCCCTCACCTTCGCCATCAGCCGTACGGCCTGCAGGGAATCTCCGCCCAGTTCGAAGAAGTTGTCCAGGACGGAGAGCGAGGACGTCTCGAAGAACCCTTTCCACAACGAGAGCAGGGTCCGCTCCTCCGCCGTGGCCGGGCGTGCGTTCTCGTCCTCCGTGTCCGGTTCCTCCTCGTGCCGGGCCAGCGAGGCGCGGTCGACCTTCCCGTTCGCCGTCAGGGGCAGGGCGTCCCACACGGTCACCAGGGCCGGGACCATGTACGGCGGCAGGAGCTCCCCTGCGGCCTTCTTGATGTCCGCGCCCGTCCGCCCGGCGCCCGCCTCCAGCACGACGTGCGCCACGAGCCGCCTGCGCCTGCGGTCGCCCGGGGCCGTGACGACAGCGCCCGCGACCTCCGGGCACCGCAGCAGCGCGGCTTCCACATCACCCAGCTCGACCCGGTGGCCACCGATCTTGACCTGCATGTCGTCGCGACCGAGGAACTCGATCTCGCCGTTGGGCAGGAGACGTCCCCAGTCACCGGTCCGGTACACGCGTTCCCCGGTGTGCGGGGAGACGGTGAAGCTCTTCGCCGTCTTCTCCTCGTCGCCGAGGTACTCACGGGCCAGGCCGGTGCCGGCGATGCAGATCTCCCCCACGACCCAGGTGGGGCGTGGCCGTAGGAGCGTGTCCGCCACGAAGACCTTCTGGTTCCGCATGGACGTGCCATAGGGGATGGACGGCAACGCCATGTCCTCGGGCACGATCCGGTGCCGGATCGACCAGATCGAAGCCTCGGTCGCGCCTCCCAGGCTCCACTGTTGTGCCCGGGGGAAGAAGCGCCGGATCTCGCCGGGCAGGGCCACGGGAATCCAGTCCCCGCTCATGAGGACGGCGCGCAGTGCGGACGGGGCGTCCGGGGGCCGGGGGTCCGGGTACTGCGACGACGTCAGGTACTCGCACACCATGGCCATCAGGGCGGGAACGCCGTTCCACACCGTGACGCCCTCCTCGGCCATCAGGGAGAGCCAGTTGCCGGGTTCGCGCGCGTCCTGCGGACCGGGCAGCACGACCGCGCCGCCGACGGAGAGGGGGCCGAAGATGTCGTAGACCGACAGGTCGAAGTGGAGGGCCGAGAGGCCGAGAACGCGGTCGTGCGCGGTGAGCGACAGCTCGTCGTTGACGTCCAGGATCGTGTTGACCGCCGGCCCGTGCTCGATCACCACCCCTTTCGGGACGCCCGTGGAGCCCGAGGTGTAGATCACGTACGCGACGTCACGAGGTGTCACCGGGCGGTCCGGCGCCGTGCGGGCCGCGTTCCTCCCGAACGGGGTGGGCGCCTCGACGTCCAGCACCGTGAGGCCCTCGGGCCAGTCGACGGCGTCGCGCACCGCGGGCTGGGTGAGGATCGTGTCCAGTCCCGCGGCCGCGATCACGTCGGCCAGACGCCGGGCCGGCCAGTGCGGGTCCATGGGGACGTACGCGCCTCCCGCCCGCAGCACGCCCAGGCTGCCGACCACCTGCTCCCATCCCTTGTGCATCACCACGCCGACCAGCGTTCCCGTGGTGGTGCCGTGTCCTGCCAGGAGGGACGCCACACGAGCCGATTCCGCGTCGACGTCGGCATAGCTGAGCCGCCGGTCCCGGGCGATCACGGCGACGGCGTCGGGGGTACGCGCAGCCCGTTCGGCGAAACGGGAGTGGAGCGTGTGGTCCGGGGGGAACTCGGGCTCCGGAGCGGGCCGGAGCCTGCCGGGGCCCAGCTCGGGGTCGTTCGCCCAGGCGGGCGCGAGCCAGGCGGAGCCGGCGACAGAGTCAGCGACAGAGTTCACGAATCAGCCTTTCGTAGGCCGCGAACATGCCGTCCACGACACCCTCCGGGAACACTTCCTCCACCACGTCCCAGTTGAGGATCAGACCTCCGTTCTCCTCGAACGCCGTGTGGTCGAGGATGACTTGCGGGGTGCGGACCCCGCTCCATACCGGTGTGCCGGTTTTCCCCATGCGGCACAGCCAGCCCACCGGTCCGGTCTCCCGGCCGCCCGCCGGGGCCCCACCGATCGTGCTGTTGAAGACGACCGGCATACGCGCCCGCCCCGCGCTCGCGTCCCTGCGGCCGAGGTCCCTGAGCACGTCGAGGCCGGAGTGGGCCGTGTGTTCCATGTCCTGCATCAACCGGCGCTGGATCCGCCGGGCCGTGTCCCGGAACGGAGCGGCCTGGTCGACATGCACTTCGAGCAGGCTGGTGGAGGAGAAGTTCCCCATGACGTTCGATGTGTCCACGCCGGCTGGCGCGTCCCGCTGCGACACCAGGCAGGTGACCGTGAAGTCCGGTGTCTTGGACCATGCGGCGAGCACGTGGCAGTACGCCCCCAGCACCGCGCCCGACGCCGTCAGACCGGCTGCCGCGGCATTGCGCCTGAACCGTTCCCAGTCCGGGGCCTCGATGCGTACGAAGCGGTTGGTGAACACGGGGCGTCGTACATCGGCGAGGCGGACGGCGAGGGGCAGTTCCGGAGCAGGGGGCAGGCTCGGGAGCCGGTCTTCCCAGTACAACCTGCTCCGCCCGCTTTCCGCCGTGGTGGCCTGCTCGCGCATTCCGAGCACGAACTGGTCGAATCCGGACCGGAGTTCGGGGAGTTCCCGGTCCGGGGCTTCATGGAGCTGCGCCCATTCCCGAAAGAGGACGGAGGTGCTGCTGCCGTCCGAGACGAGGACGTCGATGCCGAAGTGCAGTCGCGTCACGGTCGGGCTGATGACCGTGGCACGCACCATGAACAAGGGCCAGGTCGTGACGTCGAACTCCTTGGCCTTCAGCTCCGTGTGTATCGCGGCGAGCCTCTTCTCGCGCTCGTCCTCGGTGAGCCGGGTCAGGTTCTCGACGGGGATCGACACCCGTGGCACCGTGCCCAGCACCCGCTGGCTCCCGCTCTTCGGGTCGAAGACGGCCCGCAGCATCGGGTGACGCCGTACGAGCCGGTCGAGCGCGCGCCCGGCTGCCGCCACGTCGAAGTCGGTCAGGTCGACCTCCACGTACAAGTACGTGGAGACATTGCCCAGTTCGAAGTCGCCCGCCCGCCCCGCGAGATACGCTTCCTGCAGCTTGGTCAGGGGAAACGGGGCGAAGTCGGGCGCGGAGGGCTCGTCCGCCGCCGGGGCCGGCGCGGAGCCCGGTTCGGTGACCCGGCCTGGGTCGGACTCCTCGGAGTCGTCCGACTCCTGCCCGTCGTCGGGCCGGAAGAGCTCCACGACGTGGGAGACGAGTGCCTCCGGAGTCGGGTGGTCGAAGACCACGGTGGCGCCCAGCCGGATGTCGAGCCTGCGGCCGAGACGGACGCGCAGCTCCATGGAGGTCAGGGAGTCGAAGCCCATCTCGTAGAAGGACTGCTGGGCATCCACGCGCCGGGGCTCGGTGCCGAGCAGTTCGGCCACGCTCTCCTTGACCACCGCGAGCAGGCCGGCGACGCGTTGGTCGTGGGAGGCCTCCGCCGAGTTCAGGAGATCGAGGATGGCGGCCGTCTCCTGCGGACGGGTGGGCCGGGCCGCGCCGGCACGCGGCTGAGCGGAAACGGTGGGCGCCCCCTGCGCTTCCTGTGCCTGCCGCGTCACCTGTTTCTCGTGCGCCTGCTGCGTCATCTGTTTCTCGTGCGTCTTACACGTCTCCCGCGGCTCCCTCGTCTCCCTCGTCTCCCGCAGCTCCTGCGGAACCGGCACCGGTGGGACGACGGTGGGGGTGGGCGTCCGGGCCTTCCCGGTCCGGGCCTTCCCGGTCCGCGCCGCTTCGATTTCCGCGAGGCGGGAGAACAGGAACGGGCCGTCCTCCGCCGTGTCGGACACCGCGAGACGCGCCGCTGTCACGGCGGTGGTGCCGCTGCTGAGTGCGGCATCGAACAGGGCGAGTCCCTCCGGCACCGTGAACGGCGCCACTCCGTTGCGCCGCAGTCGCAGCAGATCCGCCTCGTTGAGGTGGCCCGTCATGCCCGTCGCCTCGTCCCACAGCCCCCAGGCGACGGAGTTCGCCGGCCGGCCCCGGGCCCGGCGCCATTGTGCGAAGTGGTCCAAGAAGGTGTTCGCCGCAGCGTAGTTGGCCTGCCCGGGGCCCCCGAGCACGCCGTACAGGGAGGAGAAGACGGTGAAGAAGCGGAGGTCGTCCTCACGGGTCGCGGCGTCCAGGGCGAGTGCCGAGTCGACCTTGCTCGCCAGGACCCGTCGCAGTTGTCCGGGGGTCATGTTCGGCACGATGGCGTCGTCGAGGAGCCCCGCGGCATGGACGACGCCGGCCAGGGGACGTTCCGTGCGCAGTTCGGCCAGGATCGTGCGCAGGCGCTCCGCGTCGGTGACGTCGGCCTCGCACACGCGGACCGAGGCGCCCAGGCGCTCCAGTTCGGAGGTGACGGCCGCGATGCCGGGGGCCTGCCGGCCGCTGCGGCTGAGCAGGGCCACGGACCGTACGGACCTCCGGGTGACGAGGTGGCGGGCCAGGGCACGGCCGATCGTGCCGGTGCCACCGGTGATCACGACGGTGCCGTCGCCGCAGTCCGGGAAGGCGTCGGCGACGGGGGCGTGCGGCCACAGATACGGGCGCAGTACCCGGCCGGCGCGCACGGCCAGCTGGGCCTCGGACCGTTGCAACGCCGCCTCGATCGGGCCCGGTCCGGCGACCGCGGCGTCGTCGACGTCGATGACGCGGATGTGCCCCGGGGTCTCGGTCTGCGCGGTGCGCACCATCCCCCACAGAGCGGCCGATGCCAGGTCGTGCGCGTCGTCGCCGGGCACGGCCACGCTGTTCCGGGTGACGAACGTGAGCTGGGCCCGTCCGGCGAGGTCCTCGGCGAGCATCCATTGCTGGACGGCCTTCAGCGTCCACTCCGCCGTGTCATGGACGTGGGCCGCGGTCCCGGAGCCGGTGGACGGGGCGGCCAGGACGACCTGCCAGTCACCGGGCAACGCCCTGACGACCATGACGGCTTCGCCGAGCGTGGCCACGGTGATCCCGTCGTGTGCGGTGGCACGCAGGGACGGGGCGAGCGGCCCGTCGGCGCCCACGACGCACAGACGGCGTTTCGCGCCGGGTTCGCCCTCGGCCTCCGCCCAGTCGGTCGTGTAGAGCCCGGCCTCGTCCCGCTCCGGCTGCCGGGCGGGTCGTTCGAGGCCGCGAACCACCATGCGGTCGACGCTCAGCAGCACGTGTCCGTCGTCGTCGGTCAGGGTGAGGGCGATCGCGTCGGGGGCGACTCGCCGGGCAACGGCCCAGCACTGGTCGGCGTCGTCGCGGTCACCGGTGCGCACGCCGTTGAAGACGAAGGGGACCGCGATGTCCCCGGCCTCCGGCGTGTCGATCAGGCCACAGGCCACGGCGGCGTGCAGGGCCGCGTCGGACAGTGCCGGGTGCAGCGCGAAGCCGCTGTGGTCGATACGGGCGCTGTCCGGGAGGACCACGCGGGAGCGGCTCCAGCCGTCGCCGTGCTCTCCCTCGCGTACGCCCTGGAACGCATCGCCGTAGCCGTAGCCCCTCTCGCGCAGCCGCGAGTACAGCGTGCCGGTTTCCAGGCGTCCGGCACCCGGTCCGGCCGGGAGACCGGCGGGGGTCGGCCGCTCGGTTCCGGGGGACACCAGGCCCTCCGCGTGCTGCCGCCACTCGGTGCCGGCCGTCGGGCGCGAGTACACGGCCACGGCCCGCTGCCCCTGTTCGTCGGCGGGGCGCGCGGTCACCTGTACCTCCACCCGGGCCCCGTCCACCGGCAGGAGCAGCGGGTCCCGGAGCACCATCTCGTCGAGGGCGGGACAGTCGAGTTCGCGCCCCGCCGACAGCAGCAGTTCCGCGAAGGCTGTGCCGGGCAGCAGGGGCGTGTCCTCGACCCGGTGATCCAGCAACCACGGGTGGCTGCGGACGGACAGCCGCCCGCTCAGCACCGTGGTGCCGTCGACCGTTTCGAGCACGGAGGTCAGGAACGGGTGGCCGCCGGCCGATATCCGCGTCCTGTCCGGACTCGGCCGAACGGTGGTCGGCGCGGGGGCGGCCATGGCGTCCATCTGGGACGGGAGCCAGAACCGGCGTCCTGCGAACGGGTAGGTGGGAAGGTCCTCCGGAACCGGAGCCCCGGACCAGGTACCGGTGTGCAGGGCGGCCCAGTCGATGTCGTGCCCCTGTACGTGGGCTTCGGCGGCGGCCGTCAGGAACCGCTCGTACGAACCCTGGTCCCGGCGGAGGGTCGCGCACACCGGGGCGTCGCTGCCGGCCTGTTCCAGGATCTGGTGCAGCGAGGTGAGGAGCACGGGATGGGGGCTGATCTCGATGAAGGCGTCGTAGCCGTGCGACACCATGGTCGCGACGGTCTCGGCGAACCGGACCGGCTCGCGCAGGTTCCGGTACCAGTACGCGGCGGTCAGATCCTGGCCGCGCACCCGGTCGCCCTCGACCGTGGAGAAGAAGGTCACGTCCTCCGCGGACGTCTGGAGGTTGTCGAGTCCGGCCTTGATCGGGCCTTCGAGTTCGGCCATGACGGGGGAGTGCGAGGCGCACTTGGCCGGAACCCGGCGGGCGTAGACGTCCCGGTCCTCGCACTGGTCCAGCAGACGTCGCACACCGGGTTCGTCGTCACCGGACAGGATGGTGAAAGCGGGCCCGTTGATCGCCGCGACGGTGAGCCGCGCATCCGCCTCGCGGGTGGCGGTCACCGCCTCCTCGGCGTCGAGCGCCACGGCCACCATGCCCCCGCGTCCCTCGTTCTCCAGAATGCGGCTGCGGCAGGCGACCACCCGGGCCGCCCCGTCGAGGCTGAGCGCACCGGCGAGGCAGGCGGCGGCGACCTCGCCCTGGGAGTGACCGACCACCGCGGCGGGCCGGACACCGGCGAGCCCCCACATCGACGCGAGACCCAGCATCATGGTGAAGATGAGCGGCTGGACGACGTCCGTGCGTTCCCGGTCCGTCTCCCGGTCCTCGCCCCTGAGCACTGCCAGCACGTCGTAATCGAGGTAGGGCTTGAAGGCTCCCGCGACCTCCTCGACCCTCAGCCGGAAGACGTCGGAGCTCTTCAGGAGCTGCACGGCCATGGCGTCCCACTGGGATCCCTGGCCGGGGAACACGAAGACCGGGCGCCGAATGCGCCGGGCCTCGGCGTGCATGACTTCCGGGGAGTCGGTGTCGTCGGCGAACGCCCGGAGCGCGGCGGCCAGGTTCTCCCGTCCTCCCGCGACGGCCACGGCGCGGTGGGGGTAGTGCTCGCGCCGGGTCGCGAGTGTCTGGGCGGTCGCCGCCACGGACGAGGTCCCGGAGGTGAGGTGTGCGGCGATCCTGGTGGCGTGCAAACGCAGCGCGGCCGGTGTTCTGGCGGAGAGGGTGAGCACCTGCGTTTCGTGGTCGGAGGTGTCCGCCGGGGGCGTGGGAGCCGTCGACTCCTCCTGCCAACTCTCCAGGATGACATGGGAGTTGGTGCCGCTGACGCCGAACGAGGAGACGGCGCACCGGCGCCGGCCGTCCGTTTCCGCGGGCCATGGCCTGCTCTCCCGCAGGACGTTCACCGAGGAGGACCAGTCCACGTGGGAGTTGAGGTTCTCGACGTGCAGCGTCTTGGGCATGGTGCCGGCGCGCATCGCGCTCAGGCATTTGATGACGCCGCCGACCCCCGCCGCGGCCATGGTGTGGCCGACGTTCGACTTGAACGAGCCGATCCACACGGGTTCGTCGCCGCGGTCCGCTCCGTAGGTGGCCTGAATGGCGTTGGCCTCGATGGGATCGCCGAGCTTGGTGGCCGTACCGTGCGCCTCCACCAGCTGGATCGCGCCGGGCGCGAGCCGGGCGTCGGCGAGCGCCTGCTGGATCACCTTGACCTGGGCCCTGCCGCTCGGTGCGGTGAGGCCGTTGCTCGCACCGTCCTGGTTGACGGCGGTCCCCTTGATGACGCCGAGGATGCGGCGCCCGTTGCGCCGGGCCTCCGAGAGGCGTTCCAGGACGAGGACGCCCGCGCCTTCGGCCCAGACGGTTCCGTTGGCGGTGTCGGAGAAGGTGCGGCAGCGCCCGTCCGGTGAGAGGGCGCCCTTCTTGGCGTAGTCCACGAACATGCCGGGCCCGGTGAGCACGGTACAGCCGCCCGTGAGCGCCAGGTCCGTCTCGCCGCTGCGCAGGGACCGGACGGCGGTGTGGATCGCCACGCCGGACGACGAGCAGGCGGTGTCGATGGTCAGGGCGGGGCCTTCCAGGCCCAGGAGGTAGGCGATCCGTCCGGACGCCACGCTCGGTGAGGTGCCGGTCCCCATGAACCCGGCCGTCGTGTCCTGCCACTTCCACAGCGGCATTCCGTACTCGTTCGGCATCAGCCCGACGAAGACGCCGGTCCGGGAGCCCTTCAGGCTCGAGGGAACGATGCCCGCCCGTTCGACCGCCTCCCAGGCGACCTGCAGGAGCACCCTCTGCTGCGGGTCCATGGAGATCGCCTCGGCGGGCCTGATCCCGAAGAATTCGGCGTCGAAGACGTCCGCGTCGTGGAGGAACCCGCCCTGTCGCACAAAGCTCGGGTCGTAGAGGTCCTCGGTGTGCCACTCGCGGTTGTCGGGAAAGTCGGTGATGGCGTCCCGGCCCTCGTCGACCATCGCCCACAGCTGTTCCGGGGTGTTCATGCCGCCGGGGTAGCGGCAGGCCATGCCCACGACGGCTATGTCCTCGGGCCCCGTTGTGTTCTCAGCCACGCAGTGCCTCCAGTTCGGTGTTCAGGTGTGCCGTGAGGTCGTTGATCGTCGGGTGGTCGAAGAGCGCGGACTCCGGGAGTCGCACCGCGGTGGCGGCCGTGACGAGGTCATGGAGCTCCAGCAGGGACATGGAGTCGACCCCCAGGTCCTCGAAGGTGCTGTCGGGGTCCACGCGCGGGGGCTCGTCGCCCGTCTCGCCCAGGACACCGAGGAGGGTGTGCTCCAGGAAGGAGCGGATGAGCCAGAGCCGTTCCGAGGGGTCGGCGGTCTTCTCCCAGTCGTCGAGCAGGGGGCGGGCGGGGAAGTCCTCCGGGGCCTCTTCCGGCAGCGCGGGGGCCGGTGCGGCGGGGCGGGGCGGGGTGGGTCCGTGAAAGGTGTCGTGTTCGAAGGGGTACGTGGGCAGGCCGGGCACCTTGCGCAGTCCTGTTCCCAGGCGGGCCGCGACCTCGGCGAGGTTTCCGTGGGCGGCGTAGGCGCCGGCGACGGAGACCCGGGCGAGCCGGTCGGTTCCTCCCTCGTGGAGCCAGTCCTCCGGAATGGCCAGGTCGTGGCCCGCCACGACCTTGCGCAGCCCGTCGCGCATCTCGTCCCAGCAGCCGCCGACCACCGCGGCCCGGTGTTCGCCCTCGTCCCGCTGGGCGAGGGACCACGCCACATCGCCCACGGTGCAGCGCTCCCCGGGAAAGGGGTGTTCGAGGAAGGCGCGGGCCAGTGCGCGGACCGCTTCGCGGGTGCGGCCGGAAAGACACCACACGGTGTCCGGGGCGGGGCGCCCGGAAGGGTCCGTCGTATCGGGTGGACTCGCCAGGACGACATGGACGTTGGTGCCGCCCATCCCGAACGAACTGACCCCGACGACTTCGCCGGCTCCCAGGTTCTCCTCCCGGTCCGCACCGACGACCCGGAGGTTGAGGTCCCCCAACGGCAGTTCCCGGGGGCTTCGGTGGTGGTGCAGGGTGGGCGGCAGCTGCCCGTGGTGCAGTGCCAGGCAGGCCTTGATGAATCCGGCGATGCCCGCCGCCGACTCCAGGTGCCCGATGTTCGACTTGACCGAGCCCACGAGCAACGGTGTGGTCCGCGAGCGCCGCTTTCCGATGGCCTCGCCGAGGGCGGCGGCCTCGACCGGATCTCCCACGGGCGTGCCCGTGCCGTGCAGTTCGACGTAGCCGACCGACGCCCCCGTGACTCCCGCGACGCGGTGGGCGGCTTCGATCACCTCGCGCTGGGCGTCCGGGCTGGGGATGCCGAGACCGGCTCGGCCCCCGTCGTTGTTGGTGGCACTGCCGCGCACCACGCAGTAGACGTGGTCGCCGTCGCGTACGGCGGTCTCCAGCGGCTTGAGCACGACGACTCCGCCCCCTTCGGCGCGGACGTATCCGTCGGCCTGCTCGTCGAAGGTGCGGCAGCGGCCGTCGGGAGACAGGCCGCCCCAGAGCTGAATCTGGTCGGTGACGTCCGGCAGGAGGTTGAGGTTGACGCCGGCGACGAGCGCGGCATCGCATTCGTCCAGCCGCAGACCCGCGATCGCCCGGTGGACGGCGCACAGGGAGGACGACTGGCCGGTGTCGACGACCTCGCTGGGGCCGCGCAGGCCGAGGTGGTGGGAGACGCGCCCCGCCAGCAGCGAACGGCTCGAACCCATGTGCCCGAACCTGTCGAGGCGCCCGGAGGCGAAGTACTGCGTCCTGAAGTCGTCGGCGCACGCTCCCACGTAGACGCCCCAGCGCGTCGCGCGCAGTTGGTGCGGGGAAACAGCGGCGTCCTCCAGTGCCTGCCACGCGAGTTCCAGCAGGAGTCGCTGTTGCGGGTCCATGTGCTCCGCCTCGCGCCGGGCGATGCCGAAGAACCTGGCGTCGAACTGGTCGATGCCCTCGATGAAGCCGCCGTGCCGTATGGAGGTGCGGAGTTCGGCGGGCGCGGGTCCGACGCGCTCCTCCCAGCGACCGGGCGGAGCGGTGCCCACGCTGTCCGTCGCGGACATGAGGTTGCGCCAGAACTTTCCCGGGTCGGTGGCGCCGGGGAAGTGGCACGACAGACCGATGACAGCCATGGGGACGGCGCCCGGTTCCCCGTACGACGGTGCCGGTCGTTGCCGGTGGGTCGGTGCGGTCATCGGGCTGCTCCAGCTGCTTCTGCCGGGCCCGGGCGGGACGGCCGGGGTCCCGGGGCGACGACGAGGTTCCTGAGTCCCCGGAAGGTGGGGCTGGCCTTCCACTCCATGTCCTGGGGCGGGGTGCGGACGGAGAGTTCCGGGCAGCGTCGGACAAGGGCGTCGAACGCGACTTCCGCCTCCAGGCGCGCGAGGTGTTTTCCGATGCAGTTGTGGATGCCGCCGCCGAAGGCCAGGTGTTCACGGCGCGGCTCGTCGACCGTGAAGCGGTCGGGGTCCTCGAAACGCGCCTCGTCGCGGTTGGCCGCGGCGAAGGCCAGGAACACGATGGAGCCGGCCGGGATGGTCACCCCGCCCACGTCGACCGACTCGGTGGCGTACCGGTACAGCGACAGGTTGAAGGGGGACTGATGGCGCAGCATCTCCTCCACGGCGGTCGGCACGAGCGAACGGTCCTGCCAGACGCGGGCCTTCTGCTCCGGGTCCGACTCCAGCGCCAGCAGCCCCGTGACGATCAGGTTCGCCGAGGTCTCGTACCCGGCGGCGAGCAGCGCGTACGCCTGGGCGACCGCCTGCGGCTCGGTGAGCGAGACGGCGAGTTGCGTCAGGATGTCGTCGGTGCCCGTCCCGCGTCGCCGCGCGATGAGGCCGCGCAGATAGCCGACCATCCGCTGCGCATCACGCCGGAGCACCTCGGGGGCCGCGTCACCGGTGATCGTCTGTACCCAGTGGTGGAACGTCTCGCGGTCCTCGCGCGGAACCCCGAGCGTGTCGCAGATGACTCCGATCGAGTAGGGGAAGGCGAAGTCCTGGACGAGGTCGAACGACTCCTGTCCCACGACGGAGTCCAGGACCGAATCGGCCAGTTCCCGCATGGCCCGGCGCTTGGGCGCCACGGCCCGCGCGGTGAAGTGACTGTTGAGCGGCTTGCGCAGGGCGGTATGGATCGGTGGGTCGTTGTTCGCCATGTTGTCGTAGAGCAGCGAGCTCCGGTCCTGCCCCTGTCCGTTGTCCCGGGCGCTCGACGCGAACAACGGCATGGCTTCTTCTATGCTTTTACGGAACCGAGGGTCCCGCAGCACGAATTCGACGTCCTCGCAGGAAGTCACCAGCCAGGCGTGCAGGTTCGGCGGCAGATAGGCCATACCCGTTTCGAGAACGACCCGGGTGGGCTTGTTTCCGTTTTTATTTATCGCCCGGTAGACGGAGTGCGGATCTCTGTAGAAATCGACGTCGAGACGGATGGGACACTTCTCGTGCATCTCGGATTTCATGGGTTTCTTCCAAGGGTCTCGTGAATGTCGGGCATGGCCGGGGGTGAGCGGGATGCCGCACCCGTCAAATCCGAAGGAATTGACCAATACGGCCCCGAACCGTCCCGTGCGCAGCTCGTCCGTGACCGCATTCGGATCGATGCGCGCATCCGTTTCCCGCAGGTCGCGGGTCGCGGGTCGCGGGTCGCTGGAGGGCACCGCCGCACGGCGCCGGGGTCATGGCGCGCGCCCGTCCCGCCACAGCCCGGGACGGTGGTGCGGGCGGCGGGGGCGGACCCGCAGGCCCTCCACCCCGCCGGCCCCCACGAGGGGCGGACCCGCCGGCCCCGACGACATGGCGTGGCGGTCAGGGGAAAGTTCCGGAGAGTCGGCTTCCTGCTGGGCCTCCCCGGGCCGTGCCGGGGGCGATCCGCCCCGTACGGTCGAGTCGACGGACTCCGGTTCGCGCCCGGCCGGCGGCGGGATCCGCCGCGGGGCTCCCGGCGATCCGGACGGACAGCCCCCGGGTCCACCCGTCCGCCCTGCGCCCAATTCCGTCGGCACCGCTCCGCATTGCGGCCCATGCCCTCGGCACGTCCCCGCCGAGCGGTGTCACGGCGCCCGGGGCGGCAAACCATGAGTCCACTGTTCCGTCATCCCTTCACTACTGCCGGTCGGGACCCGTTCCCACAAATCCGGTATAGGGCTGGGTTTTTCCCGGGCAAGCGCCCCTGTGTCATACGCATACCGCACTGCCGGGAGAGGTTTCGTGAGGCGTTCGCACGCTAGCCAATGCCCGGACGTGTCGCAAGAAGCCCTCATCCGGAAAGGCTTTGATGATTAGGGGGGTGGGAGCCACCCCTAATTCTCCGCGCCCCGGGACCCCGACCGATCCGGCCACGGCCCCTGCGGCATCGCGGCGCGCGGGCCTCGACATCGTGAAAATCACTGGGATAGGGGAAACCTCGCGGGGCATGCTCTGATTGCATGAACAGTACACACGGCCGAAAACAGGTGTCTGAAAAGGAGCGATGTCCGGAATGGAGTTGGCAGAGCGATGTCGAGCCCAACAACTTCTTGACAGACTTTTTAGGAATGCCCGTGACGGTAGGGGACAGGCCGCTCTGGTTCTCGGGCCCCCCGGGGTCGGGAAGACCGGGGTGGTCGACTACGTCAAAGGCCGGGCCGAACGGGCGGGCGCCACTGTGCTGAGCGCCACGGCATCGGCTGCGGAGCGCTCGTCCCCGCTGGGCGTCGTCGCCCAGCTCCTGTCCTCCCTGGGTTGCTCCATGGACGAGATCGCGGCCATGTGCGATTCGTCGGCCCAGGTCGCCGCTGCGGTGCACGATGCCGTCAGTCTGCTCGCCGAGCGCACCCCCGTGATCGTCACCGTCGACGACATCCACGAGATGGACCACGAGTCCCTGCGGTGTCTGCTCTACGTCATCCACCGGGTGGCCCCTCTGCGCGTTCTCGTCCTGCTCACCGGAAGTTCCGCTCTCCCCCAGCAGAGCCTGTTGCTGACCGCCGAGTACATGCGCAATCCCAACTGCTCACTGGTGCGCCTTGCCGCGTTGTGCGCTTCGTGTGTCGAGGAAGTGCTCGTCGAGCACATGGGGAGCGGCGTCTGCGACCGGACCGTGGCCCTGTGGCGTCGGGCCTCCGGAGGAAGCCCGCTTCTGCTGCACGCGCTGCTGAAGGACTGGTCGGGTTCCGGCGGAGCGGGCCGGGGCCCGGTACCTCCTCCTCCCGGGGGCGACGCGGTCCGGTTCGCCGTGCAGTACCTCCACGGTCTGATGACCGAGGACGGGCTGCGGACCGCGCGGGCTCTCGCCGTCCTCGGGGAGTCGGCCACCGCGGAGCGGGTGGAGCGCCTGCTGCACCACCTGGGCATGTCCGCCGGAGAGGCCGCGCGTTCGCGCAATGCCCTGGATGCAGCCGGTCTGACCGACGGCCTCCGCTACCACCTGGAGGCGGCGCGTGACGTGGTGCTGGACAGAATTCCCGGCGACGAACGGGCACTGCTGCATCGAAGCGCCGCGCTGGCACTGCGCGAGAGCAACGCCGAACTGGGCGAAGTGGCAGGCCATTTGATTCACGCCCGGCCCGGCCCGGAACCGTGGGCCGTCATAGCCCTGCGGGAAGCGGCCGCCCAGGCCCTGCACGAGCACGACGCCGAGCGGGCCATCGCCTTCCTCCGTTCCGCGTACGACGCGTCCGCCGACGGCTCGACCCGTGCGGTGGTCCGGGCCGAACTGGCGCAGGCGGAGTGGGAGATGGACCCCGGGGCGGTGCGCTGGCACCTGACCGATCTGCTCGATGAGCATCGGGCCGGCCGGCTGAGCCGGGAACACAGTCTGCTGCTGGGCATGTATCTGCTGTGGTCGGGGCGGACGCAGGAGGCCGGCGCCATCCTCACCGAACTCGAATCCGTGCAGGAGGAGTTGTCCCAGGACACACGTGCCCGCCTGAAGGCCCTGCGCGTCTGGTTCGCGTACTTCTTTCCCACTTACGGCGCGCGCTACCGGGACGACCCCCTGGAGCCCCCGCACGATCCGGGCCAGGGCATCGTGTCCGTGGATCCGCAGTGGGACGGGGCGCTGGTGCTCGCCTCACTCCTGGCCGAGGGCCCCACCGAGGACGCCTGCGAGGCCGCCGAGCAGCTCCTGCAGGCACAGGTGCCGCATCGACCGCAGCTGGCCCCGACGATGGCCGCGTTGATCTCGCTGATTCGCGCCGCGCGCCTCGCCCGGGCCGCGGACTGGTGCGACCGGCTGGTCGTGGACCGCTCGGAATACACGACCACCTGTCAGGCGCTCCTGCTGGCCGCCAGCGCGATCCTGGAGAGCTGGCTGGGCAATTTCACGACCGCCCTGACCCGCGCGGAACAGGCCCTGGCACTCCTGCCTCCCTCGGCCTGGGGGGTGGCCATCGGCCTGCCGCTCTCCGCCAAGGTTCTCGCCTGCACCGGTCTCGGGGATCTCGACGCGGCGGCCGAGTGCTTCCGCACCCCCGTACCCCAGTTGATGTTCCAGTCCCTGCCCGGACTGCACTACCTGCAGGCACGGGGCCGCCTCCACCTGGCCGCGGGGCGCCACCAGGCGGCGCTCGGCGATTTCTACGCGTGCCGGGACCTGATGGACGCGTGGAACCTCAGGGTGTCCGTCTTCACGGCCTGGCGCGTCCACGCCGCCGAAGCGCTCGCCGAACTCGGCGACAGGGACGAGGCGGTGCGCCTCCTGACCGAGGAGCTCGCCCAGCCCGACACGGGCAGTCCGTGGCTGCGCAAGCAGGCGCAGGCGCTGTACGACCGGTTGTGCGGCGTCTGCGCGAGGCCGCCGGTGGTGACCGAAGAGCTTCCTGCGCTGAGCAGGGCCGAACACCGGGTGGCCCAGCTCGCGCAGGAGGGTCTCACCAACCGGGAGATCGCCGAACAGCTCGGGGTCACCCCCAGTACCGTCGAGCAGCATCTGACCCGTGTCTACCGGAAGCTGGGGGTGCGGGGCCGTACGGGACTCTCCCCGGCGCTGAACTCGGCGGCCGTCCTGCGGGCATGAGCGGGATCTCACGCCCTGCGCAGCCCCCGGCCCGTCTTGCGCCCGAGGTGACCTCCGTTCACCAACTCCCGGAGCACGGCCGGCGGTTCGCAGCCGGCCCCGGGGAACGCGGCGTGCAGGCGTTCCAGGATCGCCAGGGAGACGTCCAGGCCGATGACGTCGAGCAGAGCGAACGGTCCCATCGGGTGTCCGAATCCCCGTTGCACCGCGGTGTCGAGCGCCACGACGTCGAGAGCTGCGTCGTCCAGCAGCCGCACCGCGTCCGCGAGGTAGGGGAAGAGGAGCCGGTTGACGATGAAACCGGCCCGGTCGGGGCAGGCCACGGACACCTTGCCGAGGCCGGCACAGAACGCGCGGCCCACGTCCATCACCTGGTCGGCCGTGTCCGGTGTCCGCACCAGTTCCACCAGTTTCATCACCGGCGCGGGGTTGAAGAAGTGCAGGCCCAGCGTTTCCCCGGGGCGGCCGGCCGGAGCGGTACAGGCCGCGACGGACAGGCTGGAGGTGGTGGTGGCCAGGATCGCGCCGGGCCGGCACACCGCTCCGAGCTGCGCGAAAACGCCGCGCTTGACCTGGAGGTCCTCCGCGACGGCCTCGATGACCAGGTCGCAGTCGACGAGTGCCGAGACGTCGTCGACGGTGGCGAGCGCGGCGCACGCCGCCCCTTTTCGGGCCGGGGTGATCCTGCCCCTGCGCACCGCCCTGACCAGCGATGCCTCGATGGCCGTCGTGGCACTTCGGGCCTTGTCGGTGCTGCGAGCCACCAAGGTGACGCGGAGCCCTGACGTGGCACACACCTCCGCGATGCCCCGCGCCATCGTGCCGGAACCGAACACACCGACGTGGCCCACGGGCCGGTCGGCCGCCGGCGATTGCGCACGGTCCTCCTCGCCGGGGGCCGGCGCGCCCGGCAGTCCTTGGCCGTCGTGACCGTAAAAGCCCTGGCCGGTCCTCCTTCCCAGGAGGCCCCTTCGAAGCATCGAGGTCAGGAGCGGCACCGGGCGGAATGCCTCCTCGCCGGTGCGGCGCCAACGGGACTCCAGGTAGTCGTGAACCCTGTCCACGCCCAGCTCGTCGATCAGCTCCAACGGCCCGGACGGCAGTCCGCAGCCGAGCCGCATGGCGGTGTCGATGTCGCGGGGGGAAGCGAAACCCTCCACGACCATGGCGACGGCGCGGTTGAGACAGGGGTGGACGAGCCGGGTGGCGGTATCACTCGCGCATTGCCCGAGAACGGCGGGTTCGAGGCCGATGGCCGTCGTGAGGCGTTCCGCCGCATCGGCCGTTTCGTCGGATGTCAGTGAGGTGCGTACGACTTCGGCACACCTTCCCCTCGCCGGCGGGCGCAGCATGCGAAGGCCGGCGATGCGGTCGGGGCACCCCGAGGCGGTGGCGAGGGGGAAGAGAGGCAGTGCGGAGGTGGTGGTGACGATCGCCGTATCGGGCGGGCAGACCTGACGCAGCCGGCGAAGCACGTCGCGTTTGGCGGCCGGATCCTCGGCCACCGCCTCCACCACGACACCGGCACCGGCCAGCGCGGTGATCTCGGTGGTCAGCGTGCAGGCGGCGGGCTCCCCGGTCTCGTCGCCGCCCGTGTGCTTGAGGCGTTGCCCGACCCGGGTGATGACATCCGGGTCGTGGTCCACGCCGACCACCGGGCACCCGGTGGCGGCCACCATGTTCAACAACGACTCGCCGACCGTCCCGAGTCCCACGATTCCGACGGCACGGCCGGGTCCCACTATGTCCTGCACGGCTGTTCCCCTGGTTCTCATCGGCTTGGGTTCCGGATGCTCAGGTCCGTGGTGGTGTGCGGAACAGGTTGATGGCGTCGATGTGCTTCTCGCGCATCTCCCGGTCCCGGACGCCGAGTCCCTCGCGGGGGGCCAGGGCCAGCACGCCGACCTTGCCCTGGTGGAGGTTGCGGTGGACGTCGTAGGCGGCCTGGCCGGTCTCCTCCAGGGAGTAGACCTTGGAGAGGGTGGGGTGGATCTTTCCCTTGGCGACCAGGCGGTTGGCCTCCCAGGCCTCGCGGTAGTTGGCGAAGTGCGAGCCGACGATCCTCTTCAGCGACATCCACAGGTAGCGGTTGTCGTACTCGTGGTGGTAGCCGGAGGTGGAGGCGCAGGTGACGATGGTGCCGCCCTTGCGGGTGACGTAGACGGAGGCGCCGAAGGTCTCGCGGCCGGGGTGCTCGAAGACGATGTCCACGTCCTCGCCGCCGGTCAGCTCGCGGATGCGCTTGCCGAAGCGCTTCCACTCGCGCGGGTCCTGGGTGTGCTCGTCCTTCCAGAACTTGTAGTCCTCGGCGCTGCGGTCGATGATCGCCCCGGCGCCCATCCGCCGGCAGATCTCCGCCTTCTGCGGCGAGGAGACCACGCAGACCGGGTTGGCGCCGCCGGCCAGGGCGAACTGGGTCGCGTACGAGCCGAGTCCGCCGCTGGCGCCCCAGATCAGCACGTTGTCGCCCTGCTTCATGCCGGCCCCGTTGCGCGAGACGAGCTGGCGGTAGGCGGTCGAGTTCACCAGGCCCGGGGCCGCGGCCTCCTCCCAGCTCAGGTGCCGCGGCTTGGGCATCAGCTGGTTCGACTTCACCAGCGCGAGCTCGGCCAGGCCGCCGAAGTTGGTCTCGAAGCCCCAGATGCGCTGCTCGGGGTCGAGCATCGTGTCGTTGTGGCCGTCGGAGGACTCCAGCTCCACCGACAGGCAGTGCGCGACGACCTCGTCCCCGGGGTTCCAGGCGTTGACGCCGGGCCCGGTGCGCAGGACGACGCCCGCCAGGTCGGAGCCGATGACGTGGTACGGCAGGTCGTGGCGCCGGGCCAGGTCGCTGAGCTTCCCGTACCGCTCCAGGAAGCCGAAGGTCGGCATCGGCTCGAAGATCGAGGTCCAGACGGTGTTGTAGTTCACCGAGCTCGCCATGACGGCGACCAGGGCCTCGCCGGGCCCGAGCTCCGGCACCGGGACATCCATGAGCTGAAGGGATTTGCGGGGATCCTTCACCCCCGAGTCCAGTCCATCGAACATTCCGATGTCCGTCTTGCGGACGGCGATGCCTCGGTAGCTGTCGGGGAGTGGCAGCGCCGCGTAGTCGTCGGGCGTCGCCTCGGTGGAGACGATGGCATCGACTATTTCCTTCACGTTTCCTCCGGGGGCGAGTGCGAGGTGGGGCAGTGCACGCCCTTCTCGCCAGAGGTTAAGCAGGGTCCTTTCGCACCGAAATCCCCTACTGCCGACGACCGGTTTCACCTGCCCCCCTACCGGCCCGCTCCTCGGGAGTAGGGGGATTGCTGCTGTCATGCCGTCCGGGCATCATGTGCAACCGCGAGGCTTCGCCCGGTTCATTGGGAAGAATGATTTGGAGTGCGCGGCGTGGTGGGTAATCCCGTGGAAGAAACAGCTTGGGTGCGCAGGTTCCATCCTTCGCCCGAGGCTCGATACCGGCTGCTCTGTTTCCCTCATTCAGGCGGGTCCGCCAGCTTCTTCTTTCCGTTCTCGCACAGGCTGGCTCCGGAGATCGACGTGTGGTCCATGCAGTACCCGGGGCGCCAGGACCGCAGGTCCGAAGCCAATATTCCGCACATTCACGAGCTGGCCGACCGCGTCGTGGAGGCGGTGGGGCCATGCCTCGACGGCCCCTACGCCCTGTTCGGACACAGCATGGGCGCGACGCTCGCCTACGAGGTCGCGCTGAGGCTGCAGTCGGACGGAAAGCCGCCCGAAGCCCTCTTCGTCTCCGGGCGGCCCGCCCCCCACCGCAATGTCGACAAGGGACTGCACCGGCTCTCGGACGAGGAGATGGCCGATGACATCCGCGCACTCGACGGCACCGGCTCGGAAATGTTCGGCGACGCGGACGTACTCAAGATGTTTCTCCCCGCGATTCGGAGCGATTACCACGCCGCGGAGACGTATGAATACACCCCCGGCCCCGTTCTGAAATGCCCCATCCGCGGTTTCACGGGTTTCTCGGATCCACGAGTGGAAGTCGGCGAACTGCACCATTGGAGCGACCACACGGAGGGACCTTTCGAACTGGACGTCTTCTCGGGAGGTCACTTCTATCTCGTCGACGGCCAGGAAGACATGGCCGTCGAAATCGAGCGCACCCTCCGTGGTGCCGGCCACCGGTGAGGAAAACGCGGGGCATTTCGGGCGATCGGGCACCGGTTCCTTCCTGCCGAGACGTACGGCCGGCATCGGGGAGCCGGCGGCCCCGACCGGCACCGCCCGGGAGTGGACCGACCGCAGGTCGTGAGGTCCGTGACCACGTGACGCGGGAACTCCCCCGTGCCGTTCACGGCTTGCCCACGCCCCCTCGCGTCCCCCCGGAAGAGCTCCGCCGCTTCCTCCCGCACCAGACCGACGGGGCGATGCTCGCGGGGTTCGGGGACGGAACGAGCACGGGAACCTCCCCGCCCCGAGGGAATCACCGGCTCGCTCCAGGACGACAACGACGTAAGGACTGACATGGATCCGTTGAAGGCACTCCCTCCTCTGCCCGCCGAGCCCCCGCCGGGCTGTCCCTTCTCCCCGCCGCAGGAATACGCGAAACTCCGTATCGAACAGCCGGTCAGTCGTGTCGCACTGGCGGACAAGAGCTGGGCGTGGCTGCTGACGCGCTACTCGGACATCCGCAGCGCCCTGTCGGATCCCCGGTTCAGTTCCGACGTGAACGCTCCAGGGTTTCCCCGGAGCGGAATGGTGACCGCGGGCGAGGGCGCCAGCCTCATCCGCACCGACCCTCCTGAGCACGGCCGCCGGCGCCGGATGCTGACGCACGCCTTCACCGTGAAGAGTGTGTCCCGGCTGCGCCCCCGCATCCAGCAGATCACCGACCAGCTGTGCGACGAGATGGAGGAACAGAAACGCAAGGACGGATCCGGCGGCTCCGTGGACCTGGTCCGGTCCCTGGCGCTTCCGCTTCCGTCTCTCGTCATCAGCCTGCTGCTCGGTGTGCCGTACGAGGACCGGGACCTCTTCCAGTCGATCACCGCCACCGTGCTCTCCCGGGTGAACACGGAGGACGAACGCACCGCGGCCCGTAAGGAACTGCGCACCTACCTGGGCCACCTCGTCGCCGGCAAGGAGGAGAACCCGGGCGACGACATCCTCAGCGAGCTGGTCCACGATCGGATGCGCGAGGGCCAGTTGACCCGGGAAGAGGTGACGGGGACGGCCACGCTGCTGTTGATCGCGGGGCACGAGACCACCGCCAACATGATCGGGCTCGGCGCGCTGACGCTGTTCCAGAATCCGTCGGCAGCCGACGAACTGCGCAAGGACCCCTCCTTGATGCCGGGAACCGTGGAGGAAATGCTGCGGTTCCACAGCATCACGCGCAGCGGGCCGCGGCGGGCCGCCATCGCGGATGTCGAAGTGGGCGGCCGGCTCATCAGGGCGGGCGAGGGAATCATCTGTGCCGTCGCCTCCGCCAATCGGGACCCCGAGCAGTTCCCCGACGGCGACACCGTCGACATCCGGCGCCGGAACGCCCAGCACCACATCGCCTTCGGGTACGGCGTGCATCAGTGCCTGGGCCAGTCCTTGGCCCGTGCCGAGCTGGAGATTGCCCTGAACACGCTGCTGGCCCGCTTCCCGGGGCTGCGGCTGGCAGTGGATTTCACGGAAGTCCCGTTCCGCAGCGACATGTTGGTCTACGGCTGCCATGCGCTTCCGGTCACCTGGTGACCGGCCGGCAAACCACCGAGTCGGCACCTGAGGAGGAGAACCATGAGAATTTCCATCGACACGGACATGTGCTGCGGCGCCGGACAGTGCGTACTGGTCGCGCCGGAGATCTTCGACCAGGACGAAGACGGCATCGTGATCCTTCTGGACCCCACGCCTCCCGAGGAGCTGCGGGGCGCGGTCGAGGACTCCATCGCCATCTGCCCGGCAGATGTGATCCATGTGGCATGACACCGAGTGGCGGCACCGGTTGCCGGGGTCGAACGTGATGTGACCATCTTCGAGGGAAGGACTGATCGCCATGTGCGGTATCGCCGGCTGGGTGTCGTACCGTCGGGACCTGACGCAGCAGCGGCAGGTCCTCGACGACATGAACGGCACCATGGCCTGCCGCGGTCCCGACGCGGGAGACACCTGGGTGGACCGGCACGCCGCCCTCGGCCATCGGCGGCTCGCCGTCATCGACCTGCCCGGCGGTGCGCAGCCGATGAGGGTGGGGACCGGCGACGGCGACGTGGTGATGGTCTATTCGGGAGAGACCTACGACTACACCGAGCTGCGCGACGAACTCCGCCGCCGCGGTCACCGTTTCACCACGGCGTCGGACACCGAGGTCGTGCTCCGCGGCTACGTGGAGTGGGGCGAGGCGATCGGTGAACACCTGAACGGCATGTTCGCCTTCGCCGTCTGGGACACGCGCACCGAGAAGCTCGTCATGGTCAGGGACAGGCTGGGCGTCAAGCCCTTCTACTACTACGAGACCGAGGACGGCGTCCTCTTCGGCTCCGAGCCCAAGGTGATTCTGGCGAACCCGCTCTGTTCCGCCGTGGTGGGCCTGGACGGACTGCGGGAGATGTTCTCCTTCGCCAAGACCCCGGGGCACGCGATCTGGGAGGGGATGCGCGAGCTCCGCCCCGGTCACGTCGCCGTGGTCGATGTCAACGGGCTGCGGGAGTACGCCTATTGGAGCCTCGACGCCGAGGACCACACGGATGACCGGCAGACCACCGTCGCGCGTGTCAGGGAGCTGCTGGAGGACAGCATCTCCCGGCAGCTCGTGGCGGACGTCCCCCGCTGCACACTGCTCTCGGGCGGTCTGGACTCCTCCGTCATCACCGCCATCGCGGCTCAGCGGCTCCGGGAGCAGGGGGAGACGGTCCGCAGCTTCAACGTGGACTTCCCGGGCCAGGAGGAGAACTTCAGGGCGATCGCCCTCGCCCCCACCCTGGACACGCCGTACGCGCACGCGGTGGCCGAGCACGTACGCAGCGACCACCGGGACATCCTGCTCCACGGCAGCGCGCTGGCCGACCCGGAGGTACGACGGGCGGCCGTCGGCGCACGGGACTTCCCGAACGGGATCGGCGACCGCGACAACTCGCTCCATCTCCTCTTCAAGGCCGTCCGCGAGCACTCGACGGTGGCGCTCTCCGGGGAGTCGGCGGACGAGTTGTTCGGGGGCTACCCGTGGTTCCACGAGGACAGGTTCCGCTACGCGGACACCTTTCCCTGGCTCGCGGGCAAGGGCTCCCTCTTCGAGGCGGGCGGCCTCCTGAGCGACGAGCTGTCACGTCGGCTCGATCTGGAGACCTACGTCCAGGACCACTACCTCGACGCCCTGAAGGAGGTCCCGCTGCAGGAGGGCGAGACCGGCCTGGAGAAGCGGATGCGCCAGGTCTGCTACCTGAACGTGACGCGGAAGATGCAACCCCTCCTGGATCGCAAGGACCGGATGAGCATGGCGGCCGGGCTCGAAGTGCGGGTCCCGTTCTGCGACCACCGTCTCGTGCAGTACGTGTTCAACACCCCGTGGTCGCTGAAGGCGTTCGACGGCAGGGAGAAGAGCCTTCTGCGTGCCGCGACACGCGATCTGCTGCCGCCGGCCGTGGCCGACCGCAAGAAGAGCGGCTACCCCAGTACCTTCGACCCGCGGTACCTCGCGGCGATCCAGTCCCAGGTCTCCGACCTGCTCGCCGGCGATCACCCGGCGCTGGCACTGTGCAGCCGGGAGCGGCTGGGCGAGGCGATGAAGGCGGACAAGGACACCATCAGCCTCCAGCAGCGGACGGTACTGGAACGGTCTCTCGACCTGGCGACGTGGCTCGATCTGCGCAACCCCACACTGAAGCTCGACTGACCGGCCGCCCTCGGGCCGGGTTTGCGCCCCCTGACGGGGCCGGGCCCGGCCCGAGCCTTCTCCTTGACCGGAGAAGACACTCACTGCGGTCGTCCGGGGGGTCGGTATCGGCCTGGAGTTGGGCGTGGTCCCGGAGCC
>NZ_JAOTIK010000001.1:3905000-4177500 GCF_030116705.1 Streptomyces sp. ML-6 | reverse complement strand
TTCGAGTCCGGGCTCGCGGCGTACGGCACCGAGGCCGCCGGCATCCAGCCCTCGACGCTCGGCATCGCCCTGGCCGCCAACACCGCCGTCATCGTCGTGGCGCAGTTCGTCGTGCTGCGGCTCGTGGAGCGCCGCAGGCGCAGCCGGGTCATCGCCTCGGTCGGTCTGATCTGGGCGTTCGCCTGGATCGTGGCGGGGTACGCGGGTCTCGGGCACGGCAGCCAGACGATGGCGACGGCCGCGATGATCTCCACGTACGCGCTGTTCGGACTCGGCGAGTCGATGCTGTCGCCGACCGTGGCGCCGCTGGTCGCCGACCTGGCACCGGAGTCGATGGTCGGGCAGTACAACTCCGCGTTCGCCCTGTGCAAGCAGCTCGCGCTGGCGGTCGGCCCGGCCGTGGGCGGTCCGATGGGGGCGACGCTGCACGGTCCGTACATCGTGACGTTCGTACTGTTCTCGCTGGGCATCACGGTGCTGGCGCTGCGGCTCGGCCGGCGGCTCACCCCCGTGCAGGACCAGCCGTCGATCGCGACGACGCCGTCCCGGGTGGTGGCCGTGTCGCTGCCGGACGCCGAGCCGGTGCCCGCGGCCTCCACAGGCGCCGCCGCCAGCTGAGACGGCGGGGACGGAGACGGGGAAGAACGAAATCGAAGGCGAACAGGGGTCCTGCTTCCGGCAGGGCCCCTGTTCGCCTTCCTGCGCCCCGCCGCCGGAGCCACGAGTGGCAGCGGCAGCGGGGCGGTGGTGGTCACTGCGGCAGGGCGAATTCGCACCAGACCGATTTGCCGCCGCCCGGTGTGCGACGGCTGCCCCAGGACGTGGCGATCGTGGCGACGATGGAGATGCCGCGGCCCGCCTCGTCCGCCGGGTCGGCTCGGCGGCGGCGCGGCAGGTGGTCGTCCCCGTCGGTGACCTCGATGATCAGGCGGCGGTCGGTGCGGCGCAGGCCCAGGCGCATCGGCGGGGTGCCGTGCTTGAGGGAGTTCGCGACGAGCTCGCCGGCGGCCAGGACGCCCAGGTCGCAGAGCTCGACCGGGAAGCGCCAGGACGTCAGGACCCCGGTCGCGAAGGCGCGGGCGCGCGGGGCGGCCTCGATGCCGCCGAGGAGGTCGAGCGAGGCGTTGTGGAACAGCTCCGCGTCCGCCCCCGCGCGGGCGGGGTGCTGGACCACCAGTACGGCCACGTCGTCGTCGTGCTCCGCGGTCACGCCGAGGGAGCGGATCAGCCGGTCGCAGACCACCTGCGGGGAACCCTTGGCTCCGGACAGCGCGCGTCCCAGCGCGGCGACGCCCTCGTCGATGTCCTCGCTGCGCCGTTCCACCAGGCCGTCCGTGTAGAGGACCGCGGTGGAACCGGGCGGCAGCGCGATCGTGCCCGAGGTGTGGATCCAGCCGCCGGTGCCGAGCGGCGGCCCCGTCGGGTCCTCGGCGCGGTGGACCGTGCCGTCCTCGTGGCAGACCAGGATCGGGAGGTGGCCGGCGGAGGCGTAGACGAGGTGGCCCTCGTTCGGGTCGTGGACCGCGTAGACGCAGGTGGCGATCTGGCTGGCGTCGATCTCGGCGGCGAGGCCGTCGAGGAGCTGGAGCACCTCGTGCGGCGGGAGGTCGAGGCGGGCGTAGGCGCGCACGGCCGTGCGGAGCTGGCCCATGACGGCGGCGGCGCGCACGCCGCGGCCCATCACGTCCCCGATGACCAGGGCGGTGCGGCCGGCGCCGAGGGTGATGACGTCGTACCAGTCGCCGCCGACCGCGGCGTCCGTGCCGCCGGGCTGGTAGGTGGCGGCGATGCGGAGGTCGTCGGGCTGTTCCAGCTCCTGCGGGAGCAGGGAGCGTTGGAGGGTGACGGCCGTCTCGCGGTGCCGGCGCTCGCTCGCGCGGAGCCGTTCGGCCGCTTCGGCGTGGTCGGTGACGTCGGCGGCGTACACGAGCACTCCGGCTTCGCCGCCCTTGTTCCTGCCGCCCTTGTTGTTCCTGCCGTTCCTGGCGTTCTTGTTGTTCCTGACGTTCTTGGGGGGCTTGCTCTGCTTGTGGTCCGTGCCGTCGGTGCCGGGCTCCCCGTCCCTGTGCACCGGGGTGCAGGTCACGGTGTACGAGTTGCCGTTGCGGACCTTGCGGGACTTGACCGTGCGGGGGGTGCCGCTGCGCAGGACCTGGTCCATCAGCGGCAGCAGGCTGAGCTCGTCGAGCTCGGGCATGGCCTCGGCCGCGGTGGCGCCGATCAGGCGGGGGCCGAAGGCGGCGGTGTAGGCGTCGTTGACGTATGCGATGCGGTGGTCGGGGCCGTGGAGCAGGGCCACCAGGGCGGGCAGCTGACCGAGGATGTCCCGGGCGGAGAGGTCCTCCAGGGCGGGGCCGCCCGCGGGGGACTCACCGCCCGGGTCGCCGTGCGGGGCGGAGTTCGGGTCGGAGTTCGGTCCGTCGTGCGGATCGGGGTCCGGGCCGTCGTGCGTGTCGCTGCGCGGGTCGCCGTCCGGCGGGCGCGGCCCGGTCTCGGGCTGTGCGTACTCGGCGCGGGCCGAGGGCACGGAACTGCGCTCGTCCCGTGCGGCGGCACGGCGCTGCGTTCCGGGTAGGCGGGCGCTCCAGCGCGTGAAGTTCACGGAATTTCTGGCCTCGTGTATCGGTCTGGTCCGCTCGCGCGGGCTGCTCACTGTCGGTCACTGCCGGCCGGGTCACTCTGTGCAGATGTGGGCCCACCTATGGTCACACGTCCAGTGTGACGGACCGTACTGACAGTTGTCGGCACGGTCCGTCCCGGGCGAGTGGCCGATCGGTTCGACGGGCCGTCAGCCGCCGTTCCTCCGCAGGTCGTCGGGGCCCCGGGGATCGTCGGGCCCCGGCGGGTCGCCGCGTCCCGGTGGGCCGTCCCCGCTCGGCGGGCCGTTCGGCCGGGGGCGTCTGCCACCGGCGGCGAGCTCGAACTCCGCACGCGGGTGCTCCAGCGAGCCGAGGGAGACGATCTCGCGCTTGAAGAGCCCGGCGAGCGTCCACTCGGCGAGGACGCGCGCCTTCCGGTTGAACGTCGGGACGCGGCTGAGGTGGTACGTGCGGTGCATCAGCCAGGCCGGGTAGCCCTTGAGCTTGCGGCCGTAGACGTGGGCGACGCCCTTGTGGAGGCCGAGCGAGGCGACGGAGCCCACGTGGGCGTGCCGGTATTCCTTGAGGGGTTCACCGGCCAGTGACGCGAGGAGGTTCTCGGCGAGGACCTTGGCCTGGCGCACCGCGTGCTGGGCGTTGGGGGCGGTCTCCCGGCCCGGTTCCGCGGCGGTCAGGTCGGGGACGGCCGCGGCGTCCCCCGCGGCCCAGGCGTGCTCGACGCCCTCGACGGCGAGTTCCGCCGTGCACCTGAGCCTGCCGCGCCCGTCGAGGGGCAGGTCGGTGGCGGCGAGGACCGGTGCGGGTCGGACGCCCGCCGTCCACACGAGGGTGCGGGTCGGGAAGCGGGAGCCGTCGCTCAGCACGGCGATCCGGTCCTCGCAGGTCTCCAGCCGGGTGTCGAGGCGTACGTCGATGTTGCGGCCGCGCAGCTCGCGGATCGCGTAGACGCCCATCTCGTCGCCGACCTCGGGGAGGATGCGGCCGGACGCCTCGACGAGGATCCACTTCAGGTCCTCCGCCTTGATGTTGTGGTAGTACCGCGAGGCGTAGCGGGCCATGTCCTCCAGCTCGGCGAGGGCCTCGACGCCGGCGTAGCCGCCGCCGACGACGACGAAGGTGAGGGCGGCGTCGCGGACGGCCGGGTCGCGGGTGGAGGAGGCGATGTCCATCTGCTCGATGACGTGGTTGCGCAGCCCGATGGCCTCCTCGATGGTCTTGAAGCCGATGCCGTGGGCGGCCAGGCCGGGGACCGGGAGGGTGCGCGAGACGGAGCCGGGCGCCAGGACGAGTTCGTCGTACGGGATCTCCAGGGCGCCGGTGCCGTCCTCCGCCGTGGCGAGGGTGGTGACGGTCGCGGTGCGCTTGGCGTGGTCGACGCGCTGCGCCTCGCCGATCACGATGCGGCAGTCCGCCAGGACGCGGCGGAGCGGCACGACGACGTGACGCGGCGAGATCGAGCCCGCCGCCGCCTCGGGCAGGAACGGCTGGTACGTCATGTAGGGCTCGGGGGTGACGACCACGATCTCGGCCGCCCCGCTTCTGATCCGCTGCTTCAGCTTCCGCTGGAGACGCAGCGCCGTGTACATCCCGACGTAGCCGCCGCCGATGACGAGGATGCGCGCACCCGGCGGGGGTCCTGGGGGTGTTTCCCCGGATTCTGAAGCCATCACCACCCCATGACGCAACGTGCTCATGGGTTTGTCCACAGCCTCGACAAATTGTGTGACCGGAGGTTCTCGGCGGGTGGCCGCGGCCGGACACCAGGGAGGTGGGGAAGCTGCGCAGGTCAGGGGTTGTGGTGGGGGTGCCGGACCGGGGGTGGATCAGTGCCCGACCGGTCCTTGCTCCGATCGGGGGGCACCCATGCGGAACTACCCCCTTCTGAATTGACCCGGGCTCAACTATGTTCGTATGTCGCCGGGGTGTCGGATCGAGACCATGATCCACTCTCCGGCTCAGACGGCGGGAAGTCTCCGGGGGGAGACGTCATAACCGGGGGAACAGTTATGCAGATTCAGGATTCTCATTGGCAGAATGCTGCGGTTACGCCCCATTCGTCCGAAGGGAACGGGCGAAACGGCGCGGTGGGAGCGGTTGCGGTGGCGACAGCCGCCCCGGCCGGTACGACCGCCACGGCCGGGGTGAACGGAACAGCCGGGGTGAACGGAACGGCCGCGGCGCATGGCCGCTCGACTCCGCTCCGGGTGGACGCGCAGCGCAACCTGGAGCATGTCCTGCGAGCCGCCCGCGAGGTGTTCGGCGAGCTGGGCTACGGGGCTCCGATGGAGGATGTGGCGCGTCGCGCCAGGGTCGGGGTCGGCACGGTGTACCGCCGCTTCCCGAGCAAGGACGTGCTGGTCCGGCGGATAGCGGAGGAGGAGACCTCCCGGCTGACGGACCAGGCGCGCAGTGCGCTCGGCCAGGAGGACGAGCCGTGGTCGGCGCTGTCGCGCTTCCTGCGGACGTCCGTGGCCTCGGGCGCGGGGCGGCTGCTGCCGCCCCAGGTGCTGCGGGTCGGGGTCGATGTCGACTCCGACCTCGAGGGCGCGACGTCGGCCGGCGCGGCGCAGGCCGGGGAGTCGACGGCCGTAGCGGGTTCGGTCGACGGCCCGTCCGAGGCCCGGGTTCCTCAGCAGCGTAAGGGCGACGATCCGTCCGAGGCCCGTCCCGCCGAGGGGCGGTCCGTCCCGGAGGCCGGGTTCGAGGCCGACGACTCGGGGGCCGGGGAACTGCTGGAGGTCGTCGGCCGCCTGGTGGACCGGGCCCGGGCCGCCGGTGAGCTGCGCCGGGACGTGACGGTCGCGGATGTCCTGCTGGTCATAGCGACGGCAGCGCCTTCGCTGCCCGACGCGGCCCAGCAGGCAGCGGCTTCGAGCCGGCTGCTGGACATCCTGCTGGAGGGGCTGCGTTCCCGGCCGGCCGCCTGAGCGGAGCACGACCGCCCGGACGGAACGGCGGAACGGCGGGCGTGGATGACCGGGGTTCCGGTGCGCCGGGCCGTGTCGGGACACCGGGTTCTCGGGGTCTCGACGCGCCGAGGTTCTGGAGTCCGGAGTACTGACGGGTGCGTGCCCGGCGATGCGTCGCCGGGCACGATGCCCGGGGCCGGGAGCCGTCCGTGCGGCCGGGGCCCGTCCCCGGCCGCGCCGTCCCTGCGTGCAGGGGCCCGAAGAAACCGGGAGGGGCGAGAAGCCGGGGGCGGAGAAGTCCGATGTGCACGGCCGCGTTCAGGGCGGCGCGTGTCGCGGTCGGCGCCCGTTCGTCCGGCACTCGCCTCGTCCGGCGCCTGCCTCGCCTCGCGCTTGCCTCGAGCTTCCCTCGCCCAGTGCATGCTCGCCCCGCGCTTCCCTCGCCCAGTGCCTGCTCGTTCGGCACTGCCTCACCCGGCACCTGCTCATTCGGCGCCCGCTTTGAGGGGGCGTTTCGGGTGAGGGGTGAGGGCGCGGTGCGTGGGATGGGAGAACGCGGCGAGCATGACGAACGCGGTGGGCGCACGGCGTTCAGGGCGAATGGTTGATGTGGCCCGATTTGATGGGGTCTTGGTCAACGGCCCGCCGTCACCTGCTCTATCAATGAGCCACCCTTTCGAGCGCATTTCACCCATTTCCCGGCGCCCGCGCCCTTCATTCTGCATGGAATGCGGCCGCCCGTGCTGCGGAGACGTCCCACCCATGCCGTGACGGGGCCGCGCCACCGCCCCGTTCCGGCTCGTTCCGACGCGTTCCAGCACGTTCCGGCTCGCGGGAGGCCGGTGAGAGCTCTTCCGTCGCCGACCGGATGCCGTTCGAGCGCCTCGGGAACCTTCACATCGACGGGCCGCCCCGGCGGGGGAACGGTTGCACGCCGCTCACGGCACGCTCGCACGGGAAAGCGACCGGCGAGCGTTCACCGAACGAATGACCGCCGGTGCCCGTATTCGAAAACTCCCCGGAGGAGTGGTTGCGGGGACTGAGGGTTCGGCGTGATTGCGCCATGTGGCACGCTTGCCCGATGTTCGGGTCCGACAGCGCATACGGGGGCTACCGCGATGAGCGGTGACGGGCAGCAGGAAGAGTCGTTCGACGACGTCTCCGCCATAGGCGGTGGCGCGGAAGCCGGTGGGCGGTCCTCCCGGCAGGTACCGAGTCAGGGCGGACCGGGACGGTCGGGCAGTGCCACCGAGGGCGGCACCGTGCTGCCGAGCCCGTGGCCGGCGCCGGTCGAGTCCGGCGGTGAGGCGGTGGCCGAGGCGTCGGTGCCGATGCAGCGGGAGGGCGGCAGCGCCGATCTCTCCGGTGGGGCCCCGTCCGACGTCGAGCTGATCCGGCGGATGCGGGACGGCGACGACCTCGCGTACGAGGAACTGTTCCGGCGGCACTCGGACGCGGTGCGGCGCTACGCGCGAAGCTGCTGCCGGGACGCCCACACGGCCGACGACCTGACGGCCGAGGTCTTCGCCCGCACGCTGCAGGCGGTACGGCGGGGCAAGGGGCCCGAGGAGGCCGTGCGGGCCTACCTCATGACGGCCGTCCGGCATGTCGGGGCGGCCTGGACCAGGACCGCGAAGCGGGAGCACCTGGTCGACGACTTCGCGGTGTTCGCCGCGCAGGCCGCCCAGTCCTCCCAGGTGTCGGACGCGGAGACGCTCGACCTCGGCGCCGACGTACGGGCGATGCACGAGGCCGAGCAGTCGATGGCGATGCAGGCGTTCCGCAGTCTTCCGGAGCGCTGGCAGGCCGTGCTGTGGCACACCACCGTCGAGGAGGAGTCGCCCAGCGAGGTCGCTCCGCTCTTCGGGCTGACCGCCAACGCCACGGCGGTGCTGGCCAGCCGGGCCCGCGAGGGTCTCAAGCAGGCCTACCTCCAGGCGCACGTGAGCCAGGCGCTCACCGCGGGCGGCGACTGCGCGCGCTACGCCGACCGGCTCGGCGCGTACGCCCGGGGCGGACTGCGCATGCGGGCCGAGCGCGGGCTGCGGGGGCATCTGGACGAGTGCGTGAAGTGCCGGCTCGCCGCGGGCGAACTCGCCCATGTCAACGCCGGGATTCCCGCGCTGCTGCCGGTCGCGGTCATCGGGTGGTTCGCCACCGGGTACGTGCTCAAGGCTGCCGGAATCGTCGCCGGGGGCGCGGTGGGTGCCGCCGGTGCGGGTGCCGCCGCGGCGGCGACCGGGGGAGGTTCCACCGGGGGTGCGGCCGGTGGTGCCGCCGCCTCGGAGGGGCTCGGCGCGCCGGCGAAGGCCGGCATCGTGGCGGCGGTCGTCGTGACCGCCACGGCCGGACTGGTCTGGGCCATGGCCGGCGACGACCAGCCGAAGCCCGAGGCCCGGCACCAGCCGAAGCCCGCGGTCGTGGCGCCCCCGGCACCGACCCCGCCGCCGAAGCCGACCCCGTCCCCGAAAGCCGTGCCTCCGGCGCCCCCGCCCCGCCGACGCCGAAGGCGACGCCCACACCCACGGCCACCCCCACTCGGACGCCCCTTCCGACCCCGCCCCCGAAACCGAAGCCGAAGCCCACTCCTCCGGCGCCGAAGCCGCCCGCCCCGGAGCCGGATCCGGAGCCGGATCCCACCCCGACTCCGACGCCGTCACCGTCGGCCCCGAAGGTGTACCGGGTCAGCGAGTTGAACTACTCGGTCCTGGGCGACCACACCGAGCCGGAGGTGGTGATGGGCGAGAGCAGTTGGGTCTGGCAGCGGTCCGGCGTGTCGATCGGTGGCACCACGTACGCGCACGGGGTGACCGTGCACAGCAAGTCCTCGGTCACCATCCAGCTGAACAAGCAGTGCACGCATTACGAGGCGATGGTCGGGGTCGACGACATGATGATGGGTCTCGGATCGGTGCGCTTCTCCGTCTTCAACGGGGACGGGACGCGGCTGTGGCAGTCCCCGGTGATGAGCGGCGGCGATCCGGCCGTGCCCGTCCGGGTCGGCATCACCGGTCAGAAGAGCATCCGGCTCGTCGTCGAACGGGCCCGAACCGGGGGCGGTTCGACGCTCGCCGCCTGGGCGGATTCGAGCATCAGCTGCCAGTGAGCCGGTCCGGGGCGCCGGGAACGGCCCCCGGGGCGCCGGGAACGGCCCCCGGGGCACCCGGGGCCCGGGCGGGTGTCGTGGCGGCCGCCGTGGCGGAAAGATCCGGCCCGGGAAGGCCCGGCGCGGAAAGGTCCGCCCCAGGGAGGTCCGTCCCGGGAAGGTCCGGCGCAGGAAGGTCCGCGGTGATGCGGGTCAGCAGGTCGATGACGTCGTCCACGGTCAGGGCGCGGCCCGCGGCGCGCTCCGACTCGTACCGCCGGGGCCCGAGTTCCTCGCGCGCCCGCCGGGTGGCCCCGTCCACCCCGGCCTGTTCGGCCCTCGACCTGGGGACGTCGGGGCGCCAGTTGTCGGCTGCCGCCAGAATCCGTACGGCTGCCCCGGACAGGCCCAGTTCCGGCAGCACGGCCGCCGCGCCCTCCGCCAGCTGACCGGTGATGAGTTCGGCGCACCGCGCGTCCCTCGCCCCGCGCAGGGCGGCCGTCAGGCCCCGGGCCGCGGCGGCCGGGCCCCGGTTCGGCCCCGGCTCGCGCGCCGTGACCCGGGCGGCCAGGCCCTGCACGATCGCGGTGAAGTGCGACGGCGGGATGCCGTGCCCGTCCTCCCCCTCCACCTCGGTGACCAGGCGTCGCGCCTCCGCGAGGTCGCCCCGGTCCAGGGCCGCGGTGGCGCGCAGGAAGCAGTTGTAGGCGTGGGCGTCGTGCACCTGGTAACGGCCCGCCTCGCGCTCCGACTCGGCCAGGTGCCGTTCGAAGGCCGCCGTGTCACCGGTGCGGTGGGCGATCTCCGCGAGGCGCGCGAGGATGAACGGCGCCTCGGCGTGCGCCCCCACCTCACGGGCGAGCAGCAGTGCCTCCTCGTACGCCTCGCGCGCCTGCGCGTACCGTCCGCGCATCGCGCCCGCCTCCGCGGTGGCGCTCGCGACCTGCGCGCGGATCCAGCGGTCGCCGACGCGGCGGCTCAGCTCGCGCAGCTCCGCGAGGTCGTCGTCGATCCCGGGCATGCCGCCGGGCATGTCGACGATCATGTGGGTGCGGAACATCAGCGCGACGCAGTACTCCCAGTCGCCGCCGTGGGCACGGGTGTTGGCGACCACCTGCTCGATCCTGGCGTACGCCTCCTCCGTGGGGCGGTTCCCGAACAGGGTCATCGGCCAGAGCAGTCCCGGGAAACGGGCGGACTGCGGTCCCGGGGTCATGAAGGCGTCGGCCACCCGGCGCATCAGGGCCTGGTACCGCTCGTCGCCGTGGATGTGGTCGGCCGGGCGGCTCTCGATGGTGAGGAAGTACAGCAGCATCTCCAGATGCATGCGCGGCCAGTGGCGGGGGTCGTGGTCACCGGCCGGTTCCGGGCCCAGTGCCATGGTCCGCTCGGCCCAGGCGAGGCCCTCGGCGCGGAAGTCGCGCAGCCACCAGAACCACCCCATGCCGAGAACCAGGCGGATGGCCTCCGGTTCGAGGGCGCGGGTGACGACGGTGCGGTGGAGGGCGGCCCGGATGTTGTCGAGGTCGGTCTCCAGCCGTTCGATCCAGAGCAGTTGGTCGCCGGAGCGCAGCCGGGGGTCGGCCTCCTCGACCAGGGCGAGGAAGTACGCGGTGTGCGCGTCCTCGGCGGCGGCGCGCACGTCCGGGACCTCGGCGGCGCGTTCGGCGGCGTACTCGTGGATGGTTTCCAGGAGGCGGTAGCGCATGTCGCCGGAGCCGGTCGGGGTGGCGACGACGAGTGACTTGTCGACGAGGGCGCCGATCAGGTCGGCGACCGGGGGCCGGTCCCGGCCGGTCGTGACGACGGCCTCCGCGGCCGCCAGCTCCCAGCCGCCCACGAAGACGGAGACCTGGCCCAGGGCGGTGCGCTCGGCCTCGTCGAGGAGGTCCCAGGACCAGTCGACGACGGCCCGCAGGGTCTGCTGCCGCGGCAGTACGGTGCGGCTCCCGCCGGTCAGCAGGCGGAACCGGTCGTCGAGCCGGTCCGCGATCTACCGGGGGCTGAGCATCCGCAGCCGGGCCGCGGCGAGTTCGATGGCGAGCGGCTGGCCGTCGAGCCGGCGGCAGATCTCGGCGACGGCGTCCGGATCGTGCGCCGCCTCCTGCGCGGGGTCGAAGTCGGGACGTACGGCACGGGCGCGTTCGGCGAACAGCCGGTGGGCGGGGTCGGCCGGGAGCGGGCCGACCGGGCGCACGGATTCGCCGGGGACGCCGAGGGGTTCCCGGCTGGTGGCGAGGACGCGCAGCCCCGGGCAGTGGGTGAGCAGGGTCTCGGCGAGGGCGGCGGCCGCGCCGACGACGTGTTCGCAGTTGTCCAGGACAAGCAGGAACGGGCGGACGCGGGAGCAGCGCGCCAGGTGCTCGACGAGGAGGTCGGTCGGGTCGGTACGGGGAGAGTGGGCGTCGCGGTTGTCGCGCAAGAGGGTGGTCTCGCGCAGCCCGAGAGCGGAGAGCACCGCTCCGGGTACGTCGGCGGGGTCCTCCACCGAGGCGAGTTCGGCCATCCACGCCTCCGTGAAGGGCGGCGCGGTCCGGCCCCCGCGGGTGGCGGCCTCCTCGGCGAGCCTGGTCTTCCCGGAACCGCCGGGGCCGGTGAGGGTGACCAGGCGGGAACGGGACAGGTCGGCCTCGATGGACCGCAGTTCGGGCTCCCGGCCGACGAACGAGTTGAGCCGGGGACGGAGGTTGCCCTGGACGGCGGACGGGCCCGGTGCTTCGGGCGGGTTTGTGGTCGCGGACAGGCCTGTGGTCGCGGATGGTCCCGTTGTCGTGGCTGGTCCTGTCGTTGCGAACGGGCCTGTCGTCGCGGACGGGCCTGTGGTCGCGAACGGGCCTGTGGTCGCGAACGGGCCTGTTGTTGCGGACGGCCCCGTGGTCGCAGACGGGCCTGTCGTCGCGGACGGGGTACGGGGCGGGGCGAGCAACTCGCGGTGGAGTGCGGTCAGTTCAGGGCCGGGGTCGGTCCCGAGACCGTCGGCGAGGGTGCGGCGGGCGTCCTCGTAGGCGGCCAGCGCGTCGGCCCGGCGCTCTTCGGCCCGCAGGGCGCGGATCAGCTGGGAGCGGAAGCGCTCGTCGTACGGATGGGCCGCGGTCAGTTCCTCGAGTTCCGGTACGAGGGTGTGCGGCCCGGAGCCGGTACCGGTACCGGGCCCCGCGTCCGTACCTGCGCCCACACCCGTACCCGTGCCCGTGCCCGTGGCTGTGCCTTCCGCGGCGCTTCTCAGGTCCGCCTCGATGCGGCGTTCCAGCGCGGTCAGGCGGTGGGCCTCCGGGCGCCGGCCGTGCCCGTGGTCCCGGCCCGGCAGATCGGCCAGGGCCGGGCCGCGCCACAGGGCGAGCGCGGCGCGCAGCGTGCGGGCGGCCGTCACGGGGTCGCCCGCGTCGAGTTCCCCGGCCCCCTGCCGGGCCAGCCGCTCGAACACGTGCAGATCGACCTCGCCGGGCCCGGCCTCCAAGCGGTAACCGCCCTGGGTGCTCGCGACCGCGTCCCGGCCCAGCGCGCGGCGCAGTCGGCCCACGAGCGCCTGGAGCGCGGCGGGCGCGTCGTGCGGCGGCTCGTCGGCCCAGACGTCGTCGACCAGGTCGGCGACGGGAACGGGGCGCCCCGCACGCAGGGCGAGGGCCGCAAGGAGCGCGCGCAGGCGCGGGCCGCCCACGGGCAGGACGCCGCCGTTCTCGTCTCGCGCCTCGGTGACGCCCAGGATCAGGTACCGCACCCGGCCATTGTGTCCCGTGGCCCGGTCACCGGCCGCCGACCACCGGCCATGGGCCGTCACCCCGACCACCGGCCTCGCCGGCCGCCCGGTGCCGGGTTGTCTAGCGCTGCAGGGTCCGCCTGGCCGGGACGACCCCGCCCGCGACCGCGCGCTGGCGGGGTGCCGCCGTACCCGTCCAGCAGGTGCCGCGGCGCGAGACCAGGCGGCGGAGCCAGAGCTCGGTGGACGCCAGGTGGGCGAGGCCCTCCAGCGGGAGCGGTTCGCCGTCGGCGGCCGCACGCAGGGCCTTCCGTACGACGCGGGCCTCGACCAGGCCCGCGTCGGCGAGCAGCGGGGCGTCGAAGAGGGCGATCAGCTCGGGCAGTGCGGCGCGCAGGCCGGTGCGGGCGGTCGCGTTCGAGGTGGCGAGCGAGGGGGTGCCCCAGCCCGGCGGCAGTTCGTGGATGCCCGCGCCCGCGAGGACCCGGCGCAGGACCGCGGCGCGGGCGCCCGGCTGGACCCGGAGCGATTCGGGGAGCGCGCGGGCGGCGCGTACGACCTGGTTGTCGAGGAACGGGGCGTGCAGGCGTTGGCTGCGGTTCTCCGCGGCCTGCTCGAGGATGCGGTGGTCGGCGGCGTACCGGGCCAGGGCCGCCCTGGCCCGTGCCTCGCCGGGGCGTTGGACGGAGACGGGGCGGATCGCCGCCTCCTGGAGCCGGACCGAGACCTCGGCGAGCGCCTCCCCGGTGAGCCAGCGCGCGGCGGGGCCCGGCCGTGACCAGGCGAGGGCGGCGAGCGAGGCGTCGGCGGGGGTGTCGAGGTCGGGGGCGTTCCGGTTGGCGTCCGGCAGCCGGTCGGCCGCCTCCTCCAGGCCGCTGCGGTACGAGGTGCGGGACAGCCGGCGGGCCGCGCGGTAGACGGTCAGCGGGACGAACAGGGACTGCGCGCTCGGGCCCTCCGCCTTGGCGAGCGCGGCCACCGGGCGCAGCAGATGGCGTCGGCGGCGGTCCATCAGCAGGTCGGCGAGGCGGGCCGGGTGGGCGTCGAGGACCTGCCGGGCGCCGCCGCCGACGAAGTGGTCGGCACTGCCCGCGGCGAGGCGGCGGCGGTGGCGCTCGGCGACGACGAGGGAGGGGGCGGGTTCGTCGGTGAGGGGGCCGCCGCCCAGGTCGGCGTAGGGCAGGGCCTCCTCACCGGCCGCGACGACGACGTGGTGCAGGCGGGGGTCGGCGGCGATGACCCGGGCGCGTTCGAGTTCGTCCTCGTGGCCGTGCGCGGTCAGGTCGTTGAGGGTGACGGCGAGCAGCCGCTCCCCCGCGCCCGTGCCGTGGCCGAGGAGGGTGCCGGGCAGTCCGGGCAGGCCCGCGGCGAGCAGGGCGAGGGTGGCGGAGGCGCTGCCTCCGGAGAGGTCGGCGCCGATGCCGGGCACCGGGGCGCCCCGGGCGGCGCGCCGGTCGGCGGGGCCCATGCCGGGGACCGGGCCGGGGTCGGGCGGCAGGGTCTCGGGGGCGTGGCGGGGGGCGAGGAGCCTGGCGCGCACGGCTTCGACCAGGGCGTCGCGCACCCCCTCGACGGCGCTGACCGGGTCGACCTGGGGGGCGGCGACGGCGAGGGAGGCCACCGCCTCGTACCCGGTGACCTCGCGCGAGCCCTCGCGGAGGATGAGCGCGTGGCCGGGCGGGATGCGCTTCACCCCGGCGTACGGGGTGCCGTCGCGCAGGGCCTCCGGGGTCTCGGGGCAGGCCAGCAGGGCGGCCAGGTGGCCGATGTCGAGCTGGGCCTCGATGAGGTCGGCGAGCGGGAGGGCGGCGGTGGCGTACGCCGTACCGCCCGCCCAGGGGGTGTGGAAGACGGGGCGGGCCCCGGCGAGGTCCCCGATGACGGTGATCCGGCGGCCGATCCGGACGACCGTGGTGTAGCTGCCGGGCCAGGAGGTGAGGTGGCGCAGGGCCCCGCCGCGGGCGGCGAGGAGGCCGGCGCGCAGCTGTTCGTCGGTGGCGCTGCAGCAGCCGAGGACGGCCATGCGCGCGGTCGGGGTGCCGTCGGCGGCCTCGACCGTGCTGATGCGGATCTCGTCGGGGCGCCAGTCGCCGACGGCCCACAGCGGATCGGGGTCGCCCCACAGGAGCTGCGAGCCCACGGGGTGCACCGTGCGTCCCTCGTCGTCGGACCCGACGGCGCCCGCCGTGCCGAAGCGTGCGGCGATACTGCTCCACCCCACCAACCAACGCATCGCCGCCTCCACAGGCTGTGGACAAAACGGCGCAGCTGGGAAGCAACGGGAGAAGTCCGATGGCATGCGGCACCGTTGCGAACATGCTGCCACGACAACGGCGCACAGGAGGGGCTCTGGAGGGCGCACGTCGGATGCGCATGCGCCCCTGGCAAACGCCGGACCGGCACGGAGGTCGCAGTGCCCCGGGGCGGAGGTCGGAGCCACCCCGGAACGGAAGGTCGCAGTCACCCCGGGACGGGGCCGGAGCCGACCCGGACGCTCTCGTTCCGGCCGGGGTCCCGACAGTACGTCCGGACGCGGGCCGCGTGCCGCACACCCCCCGATTCCCGTACGGACAGGGCGAGTTGCCCGAATCACCCAGCCGCCCCCTCGCGGCGCCGACGGCACTCCCGGACGGGCCCCACCCTCCCGAACCGGCCGTGGAGAGGTGACGGACGATCACCGGACGGTCGACGAAATGTCCACGAAACGGTCAGCCCAACCCTGCTTGAACGATAATATTCAGCCAATCTCAGGGCGTGTTGAAACCCGGCGGCCGGGGGCTCGTCACATCAGGAGCCCCTTTTCGCCCCACTTCATTCCCCGGATCTTCTCGATTCCCCCGGATTCCTCCGACGCCTCCGGCGGGTCGCCGTCCGACCCGCCCGCCCCCTTCACCCCTCCCCGGAACGACTCCCCGGAACGGCCCCCGGGCCGCTCTCGGAGCGGCCCGGAAACCCGTTCCGCTTTCCACCCCCGCACCCGGCCGGCGCACCGGCCCACGCACGGTCCGGGAGGCGGTGCTCGCCCCCCGGACCGGTCCGCCGCCTGCGGGGAATGAGGCGGCAGTGTCCCCCAGCCCACTGAGTCCTGTTGCAGCGGGCCGACCCACGCAGCACCCATGCAAGCGCTCCCGAAACGGCCCGACGAGAGCGCACGGCCGGGCGCACGGCCACACACCAGGAGCACGTGCGGAGCTCGTCGAACGGCCCCGCCCCCACCTGTGAAAAGTGCTTCCGGAAGGCCCCCCGCACCGGCCGTCGAACAGGCCCGCGAACCCCGCCGGAGCACCCTGGCCCCCTCCCCCGGACCCGTGCCCGGACCTGCGCCCGCGCCCCGGTCCGGACCTCTTCCCGAGCCCCCTCCCCGCCCCTTTCCGCCCCCTCCCCCGGAACCGCTCCCGGACCCGCTTCCGCTCCTTCCCGGGCCGTCGCCCGGAGCGTCCGGAGCGGCGCCGCCGGCCCCTGCGGACCCGACGGACAACAATCCCGCCATACGGACGTCCGGCCCTTAACGGTAGGGATGCGGCGAACTACGCTGGGTTTACTGAAGGTTCTCTGCTGGAGGCATATTCCTCGGGGCTCGGCCAGATGCGTGTGCGACTGGAGTGCCGGGGGCCGTCGCTGGGGAGGACACGGTACGAATGCCGCGCGCCGCAACGGTGTCGCGGCGGCTGTCTGTGTGTCGAGGGGTGGCGCATGTCCAGGGAGCAACGAGGACCGAACGAGAAGCTCGGAACCGTTCTCGCCCTCGCGGGAATCAGCAACGCCGGGCTCGCCCGGCGGGTCAACGACCTCGGGGCGCAGCGCGGTCTGACACTTCGGTACGACAAGACCTCGGTGGCCCGGTGGGTCTCCAAGGGCATGGTGCCGCAGGGCGCCGCGCCCCATCTCATCGCGGCGGCGATCGGCGCCAAGCTCGGCCGGCCGGTCCCGCTGCACGAGATCGGGCTCGCGGACGCCGACCCGGCGCCCGAGGTCGGTCTGGCCTTCCCGCGCGACGTGGCCGAGGCGGTCCGTTCGGCCACCGAGCTGTACCGGCTGGATCTGGCCGGACGGCGGGCGGGCGGGGGCGGCATCTGGCAGTCGCTCGCGGGCTCGTTCTCGGTGAGCGCGTACGCGACGCCCGCGTCCCGCTGGCTGATATGTCCCGCCGACGCGACGGTGGAACGCGACGCGGCGGCGGCCACGACGGCCGCCCAGGGCGCACGGGGCGCACGTACGGGTGCAGGGGCGCAGGGTCCGCGGGGGAAGACGGCGAAGGACACCGAACCGGCGCCGGACACCGCTGCGCCGGCCGGCCCCCGCCCCCCGGGCGCCCGGAACGCCGGGACGCCGCCCTCCGGCACCCGGCCCCCCGGCACGCCGCCCGCATCCGGCGTGCAGCCGAGACCCGGGGCGCACGCGGCACTGAACGCCCAGGCGGCCCAGGCGGCGCTCGGCACGCTCGGGGCACTGGGGACCCGGCAGGCCCCGGCCATCCCCGTCCAGCCGCGCCCGGACACGGCACCCGGCGCCACCGCCCCGGCCGTACCCGGCACCGCCCCCGCCGCCGCTCCGGGGTCCGCCGGGATCGTCACCGGCGCCACCAGCGACATCTCCCCGCTGCGGGTCGGCCACAGCGACGTGGCCAAGCTGCGCGAGGCGGCCCAGGACGCGCGCCGCTGGGACTCCAAGTACGGCGGCGGCGACTGGCGCTCCTCGATGGTCCCCGAGTGCTTACGGGTCGACGCCGCGCCCCTGCTGCTCGGTTCGTACACCGACGAGGTGGGCCGCGCGCTCTTCGGCGCGGCGGCCGAACTGACCAGGCTCGCCGGGTGGATGGCCTTCGACACCGGCCAGCAGGAGGCCGCGCAGCGCTACTACATCCAGGCCCTGCGGCTCGCCCGGGCCGCGGCCGACGTGCCCCTCGGCGGCTACGTCCTCGCGTCGATGTCGTTGCAGGCGACGTACCGCGGCTTCGCCGACGAGGGGGTCGACCTCGCCCAGGCCGCCGTCGAGCGCAACCGGGGCCTCGCCACGGCCCGCACCATGAGTTTCTTCCGCCTGGTGGAGGCGCGCGCCCACGCCAAGGCGAACGACGCGGCCGCCGCGGGCTCCGCTCTGAAGGCGGCCGAGAGCTGGCTGGAGCGCTCCCGGGAGGGCGACGCCGATCCGTCCTGGCTGGGCTTCTACTCGTACGACCGGTTCGCGGCCGACGCCGCGGAGTGCCACCTCGACCTGAAGGCGCCCCGGCAGGTGCGGCGCTTCACCGAGCAGGCGCTGTCCCGGCCCACCGAGGAGTTCGTCCGCTCGCACGGGCTGCGGCTCGTGGTATCGGCGGTGGCCGAGCTGGAGTCGGGGAACCTGGACGCGGCCTGCGCGGCGGGCACCCGGGCGGTGGAGGTGGCGGGCCGGATCTCCTCGGCACGGACCACGGAGTACGTACGGGACCTGCTGCACCGGCTCGAACCGTACGGGCACGAGCCGCGCGTCGCCGAGCTGCGCGAGCGGGCCCGGCCGCTCCTGGTGGCACCCGCGTAACCCGTACGAGCACCCGCACGGACCGCACGGGAAGGGGGCGGGCCCCTCCCGTGCGTACCGCCCCTTCCCACACCCAGTCGGTACGGCGGCGGCCTCCATGGGGTTTGAGCGCGTTGTCAGTGGGTCAGTGCACTATCGGGGTGGGAGGTGGCGTGATGATGACGCACGCGGCGTACGACTGCGACGTGCTGGTGATCGGCGGCGGGATCGTCGGCCTGTCGACGGCGTACGCGATCACGCGCACCGCTCCGGGCACCCGGGTGACGGTGCTGGAGAAGGAGTGGGGCCCCGCCCGTCACCAGACCGGACGCAACAGCGGGGTGATCCACAGCGGCATCTACTACCGCCCCGGCTCGCTCAAGGCCCGCTACGCGGTCCGGGGCGCCGCCGAGATGGTCGACTTCTGCGCCGAGCACGGCATCGCGCACGCGGTGACCGGCAAGCTCATCGTCGCCACCGACCGGTCCGAGCTGCCCCGGCTGCACGCCCTGGTCCAGCGCGGCAGGCAGCACGGGCTGCCGGTGCGCGAGCTGGGCCCCGTCCAGATCGCCGAGCACGAACCCCATGTGAGCGGCCTCGCCGCGATCCGGGTCGGCACGACCGGGGTGTGCGACTTCGGCGCGGTCGCCGCCCGGTTCGCCGCCGAGGTGAGCGGGGCCGGCGGAGTCATCCGGTACGGGGCGGAGGTCACCGCGATCGACCGGCGCCCCTGGGGTGCGGCGGTGCGCACGGCGGACGGCGTGGTGGTGCGGGCCCGGGTGCTGGTGAACTGCGCGGGACTGCACTGCGACCGGGTGGCCCGGCTCGCGGGCGACGACCCCGGGGTGCGGATCGTGCCCTTCCGGGGGGAGTACTACGAGCTGGCGCGGCCCGAGCTGGTGCGCGGCCTGGTCTACCCGGTGCCCGACCCGGCGTTCCCGTTCCTCGGGGTGCACCTGACCCGGGGCCACGACGGCGGCGTCCACGTCGGGCCGAACGCGGTCCCGGCGCTGGCCCGCGAGGGGTACGGCTGGCCCGTCGTGCGCCCGCGCGAGCTGGCGGACACCCTGACCTGGCCCGGCACCTGGCAGATCGCCCGCAGACACTGGCGGTACGGGGCGGGCGAGGTGCGGCGTTCGCTGTCGCGGCACGCGTTCACCGAGGCCGTGCGGCGGCTGCTGCCCGAGGTGACGGAGGACGACCTGCGCCCCTCCCCGGCCGGGGTCAGGGCCCAGGCCGTGCTGCGCGACGGCACCCTGGTGGACGACTTCCTGATCCGCGAGGCCCCGCACACCGTCCATGTGCTGAACGCCCCGTCGCCCGCCGCGACCGCCTCGCTGCCCATCGGGCGGGAGGTGGCGCGCAGGGCGCTGCTGAGGGCACGGGAAACGGGATGGAGGCCGCCCGCCGTAGAATCAGGGCATTGTGTCTGAGCCCATGAACCCCTCCGAGAGCCTCTCCGGGAGCCCGGCCGGAAGCACCGCCGCGGACCTTCCTGCGAGCCCTTCCGCGAACCGTGCCGCGAGCCCCGGGGCCGGTTCCGCCGTGCCCGAGGCCGGTTCCGCCGAGCCCGGCCCCGCCGCCGGGATCCCGGACGAGCTGCGTGCCGCCGCCCTCGAACGGCAGCGCAGGCTGCGCCAGGAGCCGCGCTTCCCCGGCGGCCCCGCCGTCGATCCGGCCGGTTCGCACCACGAGCGCCGGATCCGCAGCTTCCAGCCCCGCCGCAGCCGGGTCACGCCCGGCCAGGAGGACGCCCTGCTGAGGCTCTGGCCCAAGTGGGGCCTGGACATCGACGGACAGCGCGTCCTGGACCTGCCCGAGCTGTTCGACGGGCTCCCGGTGGTGCTGGAGATCGGCTTCGGAATGGGCGAGGCCACCGCGCAGATGGCCGCCGACGACCCGGACACGGGCATTCTCGCCGTCGACGTGCACACCCCGGGCCAGGGCAACCTCCTCGGCCTCGCGGACCGCAACGGCCTGTCCAACATCCGGGTGGCCAACGGCGACGCGATCATCCTGCTGCGCGAGATGCTCGAACCGGAGTCGCTGGACGGGCTGCGGGTGTACTTCCCCGACCCGTGGCCCAAGAAGCGCCACCACAAGCGGCGGCTGATCCAGCCCGAGTTCCTGGACCTGGCGGCGCAGCGGCTGAAGCCGGGGGCCGTGATCCACTGCGCAACCGACTGGGAGCCGTACGCCGAGCAGATGCTGGACGTGCTGACCGCGCACCCCCGGTACGAGAACACCCGGGCGGACGGCGGCTACGCGCCCCGGCCCGCGTACCGGCCGCTGACCCGGTTCGAGGGGCAGGGGCTGGACAAGGGCCACGTCGTGCACGACCTGCTCTTCACCCGCCGCTGAACACCGCCGCGGGATTCCGTACGCCGCCCCCGCCGCTGAGCATCGCCTGCTGAGCCCTGCCTGCTGAGCACCGTCGCAGGGCCCCGTTCGCCGAGTGCCGCAGCCGGGCCCTGCCACTGAGCACCGCCGCAGGGTTCCGTTCGCCGAACCCTGCCCGCCGCCGAGCACCGTCGCAGGGCCTGCTGCCGGGGCCCGTCCGCGGGCCGGCGGGGGCCGGGCCCGCGTCCTCGCCCCATGGCCAGGTGTCGGTGCTGCTCGTTAGGGTCGTCGGGTGGTCTTCGACGGGTCTGTCCAGCAGCGGCAGTCACAGCCGGCCGTACCGCTCCTCGAGGAGAAGCGGGTCGGTGAGATCCTCGCTGCCGTTCCCGGGCGGGGGCACTGGCGCTACCGGCCGCGCCGCGTCGGCATGGTGTGGCGCAGCCGGGCGTTCCGCGTCACGGCCGTGTGCACGGTGCTCGCGCTCTGCGGGCTGGCGATCCTGGCCCTGGTCCGCGACCAGACGGGCACCGAGGGGTTCCTCGTCGGGCTGGGACTCGCCGTACTGCCCGTGCCGCTGCTGATGACGGCGTTCCGCTGGCTGGACCGGGTCGAGCCGGCCCCCTGGCGGAATCTGCTGTTCGCCTTCGCCTGGGGCGCGTTCGCCGCCGCCCTGGTCGCGATCCTCGCGAACTCGTTCGCGACCCGCTGGATAGCCACGGCCACCGCCGACCCGGCGGACGCCGACACCCTCGGTGCCACGGTCATAGCGCCGGTCGTCGAGGAGAGCGCCAAGGCCGCCGCGATACTGCTGGTCTTCCTGTTCCGGAGACGCGACTTCAACGGGATCGTCGACGGCGTCGTGACCGCCGGGTTCACCGCGAGCGGCTTCGCCTTCACCGAGAACATCCTCTACCTCGGCAACGCCTTCGACGAGGACCAGCAGGCGGGCACCGCCGGTGCCGTGTCGGTGACGGCCGCGACGTTCTTCGTACGGGTGGTGATGTCGCCGTTCGCGCACCCGCTCTTCACGGTGCTGACCGGCATCGGCTTCGGGATCGCCGCGACGATCGCCCGGCGCCGGCGTGTCCGCCGGGTCGTGCTGCCGCTGCTGGGCCTCGTCCTCGCCATGGGCATGCACGCGCTGTGGAACGGGTCGGCGACCTTCGGCCCGTACGGCTTCTACGCCGTGTACGGGCTGTTCATGGTCCCGGCCTTCGGGCTGGTGACCTGGCTGGCGATCTGGTCGCGCCACCGCGAACTGCGCACGCTCTGCGCCGAGCTGCCCGCCTACGCGGCGGCCGGCTGGCTGACCCCGGCGGAGCCGCTCGCCCTCTCCTCGATGCGGGCCCGCGGCCTGGCCCGTGACGAGGCCCGCCGTCGGCACGCCATCGCGGCACGGGGGCCGGTCCCGTACGGGGCGGGGTGGCCGGGGTACGGGCCGGTCGCCGTCCCCGCCCCGACGAGCGGGGACCTGGCCCGGGCCACGGCCCACGGCAAGGCGGCCGCCCGCACGGTCGCCGAGTACGAGTCGTTCGCCACGTCGCTGGCGTCGCTGCGGCTGCGGGCCCGGCGCGGGGCGGCCGAACCGGACTTCGCGGCGCGGGAGCTGGAGCTGCTGCACCACCTCTGGCAGCGCAGGGAGGTGGCCGTGCCCGCCCTCACGTACGCGGCGCAGGCCACGGGCCGGCTGCGCCCCCATCACCCGGCGCCGCCCCCGTACGCCGGGCCGTACCCCGCGCACGCCCCGTACGGCGGTCACCCCAACGGCCCCGGGCCGGGACACCACCCCTACCTGCCCCCGCGGTAGGACCACCGGGGTCTGTCCGGCCCCACCGGGTGACGAACCGTCCGCCCCGCCGACGGCGCGGGCGAGCGGCCGTGGACGGGGCGGGACGGGACTTCGCGTCAGGCGGACGCCTCGGTGAGTTCGGCCAGGTCCTGTTCGGTCAGCGCGAGGTCCGCGACGGCCACCAGGGCGGGCAGCTGCTCGACCGTGCGGGCCGAGGCGATCGGCGCGGCGACGGTCGGCCGGGACGCGAGCCAGGCCAGCGCGACGGTCGCGATCTGCGCGTCGTGCTCCCGGGCGACCTTGTCCAGCGCGGCCAGGACCTTCTGCCCCCGCTCCGACTCCAGGTACTGACCGGCGCTCTGGGCCCGCGCGCTGTCCACCACGGCGCCCGGCCGGTACTTGCCGGTGAGGAAGCCGGAGGCCAGGGCGTAGTACGGCACGGCGGCGAGCCCGGCGCGGGCGGCCGTGTCCTGGAGCTCGCCCTCGTAGGTGTCGCGGGAGACCAGGTTGTAGTGCGGCTGGAGGGCGACGTAGCGCGCCAGCCCCTCGCGCTCCGAGAAGTCCAGGGACGCCCGGAGCCGCTCGGCACTGAGGTTGGAGGCGGCGATCTCCCGGACCTTGCCCTCCTTCACCAGCTGGTCCAGGGCGGTGATGATCTCCTCGACCGGCACGGTCTCGTCGTCGAAGTGCGTGTAGTAGAGGTCGATGTGGTCGGTGCCGAGCCGGCGCAGCGACTCCTCGGCGGCGGCCTTGAGGGTGGCGGGGGAGAGCCCCTTGTACTCGGGGTGGGCGCCGCCCTTCGTGGCGACGACGATGTCGGAACGGTTGCCGCGCGCGGCGAGCCACTTGCCGATGACGGTCTCGGACTCGCCGCCCTTGTTGCCCGGCACCCAGGCCGAGTACACGTCGGCGGTGTCGATGAAGTTGCCCCCGGCCTCGACGTAGGCGTCCAGCACGGCGAACGACTGCGCCTCGTCGGCGGTCCAGCCGAAGACGTTGCCACCGAGCGCGAGCGGGAAGACCTGGAGGTCGGAGGAGCCCAGCTTACGAAGAGAAGTCATGAGTGGATCAACGAATTTCGACGGGCTCGTTGTTCCGGCGGGCCGCCGTTCCGGTGAGGCCGTTGCTCCGGTCAGACCCGTTGTTCCAGTCGGGACTGCCGTCCCAGTCGGGACTGCCGTCCCAGTCGGGGCCGCCGTTCCAGTCGGGACTGCCGTCCCAGTCGGGGCCGCCGTCCCGGTCGGGGCCGCCGTTCCAAGTTCCCCGGCCCGGGCCGCTCACGACGAACCGGCAGCCCTGACGTCGGGGGGTGAGCGTCAGGACTGCCGGGGTTCATGGCCGGTGGACCGGCTCGGGCGGCCTCAGATGTTGAGGCCCTTGCCGCGGAGCCAGGCCATCGGGTCGACGCCCGTGCCGTCGGGGGTGTGGATCTCCAGGTGGAGGTGCGGTCCGGTCACGTTGCCGGTCGCGCCGACCCGGCCGATGGTCTCGCCGGTGGTGACCTTCTGGCCGACGCCGACGCCGATCGAGGACTGGTGGCAGTACCAGATCTCCGTACCGTCCTCCAGCTCCAGCACCGTGCGGTAGCCGTACGAACCGGCCAGACCGGCCGACTTGATCGTGCCGCTGTGCACGGCCTTGACCGGGGTGCCGGTCGGGGCGGCGAAGTCGAGGCCGGTGTGGTGGCCGGAGGACCACATCGAACCGGCCTGCCCGAAGGTCGAGGTGATCGTGTACGAGAAGGTCGGAACGGCGTAGCTGGCGGCGAGCTTGGCGAGCCGCGCGGCCTCCGCCTTCTTCTTGGCCTCCTCCTCCGCCTTCTTCTTCTCGGCGGCGGCCTTGGCCTCGGCCGCGTCCTGCTGCTTCTTCGCCTCGGCGGCGGCCTTCTCCGCGGCCTTCTTCTCCTCGGCGGCCTTGGCCTCGGCGGCGGCCGCGTCCTGCTGCTGCTCGGCCTGCTGGAGGATGCGGGCGCGGAGCGCCTCGCCCGCGTCCGTCCTGCCCTGCTCGGCCTCGGCGACGGTGAGGCCGGCGGAGGTCAGCGGGGCGGAGGCGGTGACGTCCTCGGACGCGTCCTTGTCCGAGTCGTCGGAGAACAGGGCGCCCACGCCGGGAAGTGACGCGGCGTCGGGAAGGTTCTCCGTGATGGAGTCGGGGACGGAGATGGAGACCGCCGGCTTGCTCTGCGCGGTGGCCATGCCACCCGCGCCGACCGCCGCGATGACGCCGACGCCCAACACCGTGGAGCTGCGGGCGAGTCCGCTGCGCTGCTTGGCGACGCGGTGCCGGCCGCGCACGGGGCGGACGGACTCCTCGGTGGGGTTCCACTCCTCCAGGCTGCGCGCGGGCTCACCGCCGTTGCCGTCGGTACGGAAGCCGCCGCCGAAGTCGTCGTTGAAGTCACCGCCGAACTCGGTGGTGAGGTCGCCGCCGTGGCCGGTGTGGGGGTCTGCGCCGTAGTCGCCGCCGTACACCGTCGTCATCGTCCCGGTGGCCGCCGGATCGGAACCGGCGTCGGAGTCGGGACCGCGCTGCGCGGGGAAGTCGGCGCCGAAGCCGTAGTCGGGGGTGAACCAGGACGGGGCCTCGGGGGCAGGCTTGTTGGACGCCACGGGGGCGCACTCCTTTCCTTCCTTCTCGCCTACCGGGTTAGCTGACGGGTTCGGAGCAGGAAGGTCTCCTACGGGCCCCTCTGCCTCTCACGAGACACAGGCGTCCGATTCACCCCATATAGGTGGTTCCCCGGTTCCCTTGCGGAATTCGGCGCTCGCGCACGGTGCCGCCACTGGCGACGGCTGGGACGACCGCACTGCGTTATCGAACGTTAATAGACACCGGGGCCGCTTTCCAAGCCGTTCCCACTGATCGTTCATGTCTTTGGCCAGGACTTTACGGGACATAACCTAATGAAAATGTACGAGTTGACCGACTCTCAGTCATTACCCTGATTCTGACGTTGCGTCAAACGTTATGCGGAGCGACGCCCTTCGATCACGCACGGTGGCACTGCGGGCGGAAGGAACGGAACCGGTCCCCCGCGCCCCGCCCCTCACGCCTCCTCCAGGCCGACGATCCGCACGGTCCTGCGCCGGTCCGGCTGCCTCTCCGCCGGACACATGACCGCGAGCAGCGCCATGTCGTCGGTCGTCTCGCCGCCCGTGTGCAGACGCACGTCGTCGGTCAGCGCGGACAACAGTTCTTCGGGCCCCGGGAAGATCCGCCCGCGCAGCCGTTCCGCCGGGTCGTAGAAGACCCCTTCGGCGTTCCGCGCCTCGGAGAGGCCGTCCGTGTACAGGAGCAGGGTCGCCCCGGCCGGCAGGTCCCACTCGTCCGTCCGCTGCGGCCACGCACCCAGGTCCATCCCGAGCGGCAGCGCGGGCTCGGTGGGCCTCAGCACCTCCAGCGCCCCGTCGGGATGCAGCAGGATCGGTTCGGGGTGGCCGCGGTTGACGACGCACACCCGGGACAGCCCGGACGGGATCTCGGCCAGCACGGCGGTGATGAACCCCTCCAGCACGTCGAGCCCGCCCCGCCTCGCCTCCTCCCGCGCCAGCGCCCGCTCCAGCCGCCGCGCGACGCCCGCCAGTGAGCGCTCCTGCTCGGCCGCCTCGCGGAACGCCCCGATGACCACCGCCACCGTCCCCACGGCTTCGAGGCCCTTGCCCCGCACGTCCCCGACCACCAGCCGCACCCCGTACGGGGTGTCCGTCACGGCGAACAGGTCGCCGCCGACGAACTCGTCCGCCTGCGCCGCCACGTACCGCGCCGCCACGTGCAGTCCGCCGATCCGCTCGGACGGCTTCGGCAGCACCGCGCGCATGGCGGTCTCCGCGATGACCCGTGCGGAGGCCAGCTGCTCGTTGCCGCGCCGCACCACCGCGTTGATCACGACCGCGAGGACCGAGACGGTGGCCAGGGTCAGCAGCTCGATCAGCGGCACCACTTCGGGCAGCGTGCTGCTGGACAGCCGCAGCGCGATGACGGCCAGCGTCGAGGCGACACCGGTGCAGACGGTGCTGGACAGCGAGAAGAACGGGGCGGCGATCAGCGGCGCCGCGACGAACAGCGGGATGGCGGTGAAGACCGGCGGCGTGAAGGCGTCGAACACCAGCCCGCCGAAGATCATCAGGGCGGGCAGTGCCCGCACGAACCGCCGGGTGCCGACGCCGCCCCCGGCGTGCCCGCCGGGCCGCTGTTCCCGCTTCCACACCACCCGTTGGTCTCCTGCCCGGTACGTCCGCGGCTGCGGACGGAACCGCGCCCCGCCCCCAGACTCCCCGGAACGGCACGACGCGGCGACCGCTCGTCGGCCAACGGAGGGACCCGGGCGGGGCACGAAACGAGTCAGGCCCGGCACGCTGCATGCGTGCCGGGCCTGACTCTTCAGTAGCGGGGACAGGATTTGAACCTGCGACCTCTGGGTTATGAGCCCAGCGAGCTACCGAGCTGCTCCACCCCGCGTCGGTGAACACCACTCTACGCCATTCCCGGGACGCTCATGACCACTCGGGTCCCCCCGGGCTTCACCCGGGCCACATCCGGCACACGGACCGACCCCGCGCCCCACGCCCCACGCCGACGAACGAGGACCCGGCTCCCGTACGGGCCCGCCGCGGGACAGCGCGCACACACCCATATGCAGTGATATGACTGATTTCACCTACCGGCCGACCGAGGCGACACCATCGCACTGATCGGGAGCGAACCGTGGACGACTACTCGTTGCTCGACCTCTTCTGGACCATGCTCTGGTTCTTCCTCTGGGTCATGTGGCTGTTCCTGCTCTTCAAGGTCATCACGGACATCTTCCGCAGCCACGACCTCAGCGGCTGGGGCAAGGCGGGCTGGCTGGTCCTGACACTCCTGCTGCCGTACATCGGGGTGCTGGTGTACGTGATCGTGCGCGGCAAGTCCATGAGCCGGCGGGACATCAAGGAGGTCCAGGACCGGGACGCGGCCTTCAAGGCGTACGTACGGGAGGTGGCGGGCACCTCGGGCGGGGACGGCCCGAAACACGGCGGCCACGTCGACGACCTGGCGAAGCTCGCCGACCTCAGGGACCGGGGCGCCCTCACGGAGGAGGAGTACCAGCGCGCGAAGACGAAGCTCCTCGTCTGAGCCGGGGGGGCAGGCCACCCGTACCTCCTCGTCCGGACCGGGACGCCGGTACCTCCTCGTCCAGGACGTGACACCCGCACCCCTCGTCCGGGTCGGAACCGCCCGTACCTCCTCGTCCGGACCGGGACGGGCCCGCACCGCCCCCCATCCCCCGCCGCCGCCCCGGGCGCGCATGTCTCCCTCCGCCCGCCCCGGCGGGCTGGCAGGGTCGCTGGGCCGGGCGGAGGCTGGAGACATCAGCCCACGGCGGCCTTCCCGTCCGCGGCTCCCGGGCACCGGGGCCCCGGCCTCCCCCGCCGGGTGCCGGGCGGGGCGCGACCGCCATCCCGACCTCGACGCACGAGGGGGTGGCCAGGCCATGAACCGCACCACACCCGTACCCCTGGACGCGATGCGGACCGCGTTGCGCGGCCCCGTCATCGGCCCGCAGGATCCGGAGTACCGCCCGGCCGGCACGATCTACAACGCCATGATCGACAGACGTCCCGCGGCGGTGGTCCGGTGCGCCGACACGGCGGACGTCATGGCCGCGGTCGACTTCCTCCGCGACGAGGGACTCGTGGTCGCCGTCCGCGGCGGCGGCCACAGCGGGGCGGGCCTCTGCCTGGTGGACGACGGCGTCACCATCGACCTCTCGCCCATGCGCTGGGCCCACGTCGACCCGGAAGCGCGCACGGCCACGGTCGGCGGCGGCAGCACCCTCGGCGACCTCGACCACGCGGCCCACGCCTTCGGGCTGGCCACCCCCTCCGGCATCCTCTCGACCACCGGCGTCGGCGGCCTCACCCTGGGCGGCGGCCACGGCCACCTCACCCGCAAGTACGGGCTGACGATCGACAACCTGCTGGCCGCGGAGGTCGTCCTGGCCGACGGGACCCCGGTGACGGCGAGCGACACCTCCCACCCCGACCTGTTCTGGGCGCTGCGCGGCGGCGGCGGGAACTTCGGCATCGTCACCTCCTTCACCTTCCGGATGCACCCGGTGGACACCGTGGGCGTCGCCGTCACGCTCTGGCCGGCCGCCCGGATCCACGACGTGCTGCGCTGGTACCGCGACTTCCTGCCCCGGGCCACCGAGGACCTCAACGGCTTCTTCGCCTCGCTCACCGTGCCGCCGGGGCCGCCGTTCCCGGAGGAGATCCACGGCCGGCGGATGTGCGGTGTCGTGTGGTGCTGGACGGGCGACCCCGAGCTGCTGGAAACCACCCTCAAGCCCGTCGAGGACCCCGGAACGCCCGCCTTCCACTTCACGGCGCCGATGCCCTACCCCGCCCTGCAGTCCCTGTTCGACGCCCTGCTTCCCCCCGGCCTGCAGTGGTACTGGCGCGGCAACTTCTTCGACCGGATCACCGACGAGGCCGTCGACGTGCACGCCGAGTACGCCGAGCGCCTCCCCACCGACCTGTCGACCATGCACCTGTACCCGGTCGACGGCGCCGCCCACCGGCCCGGCCCCGGCGACACGGCCTGGGCCTACCGGGACGCGGTCTGGTCCGGCGTCATCGCGGGCATCGACCCCGATCCGGACAACGCCGGAAGGCTCCGGCAGTGGTGCGTGGACTACTGGGAGGCACTGCACCCGCACTCCATGGGCGGCACGTACGTGAACTTCATCGGCGCGGGCGAGACCCCGGACCGGGTACGGGCCACCTACCGCGACCACTACGACCGCCTCGCGGCCGTCAAGCGGACCTACGATCCGCACAACTTCTTCCACGCCAACCAGAACATCGAACCGGCGGCCCGACCCGGGGTCCGGCGGAGGGCCCCGGCATCGTCCGATCGGCTGACCCCGGCGTCATCCGTCGGGGGTCGCGAGGGAAGCCCGTAGGGCGACCGGGGCGGGGCGGGTCCGGCCCGAGGATGGATCTCGGAGCGGGAACGCAGAGATTCCCGAACCCCCGGCCGAACCCGAGGAGTCGTTGACCATGAAGAAGCTGTCGCTGCGCACCCGCGTCCTGACCGGTGCCGTCGTCACCGCCGCCGTCGCGGGCACGTTCGGAGTCGTCTCCGCCAACGCCGCGGCCCCGGCCGCCGCGCCCGCCGCCGCCGTCAAGGCCGACGCCGCCGACAAGAACCTCACGCACTCCACGCACCTGACGATCGAGGCCGCGACGAAGGCCGCGCGGGCGACGCTGGACGCCGCCGAGAAGGAGAACCAGCGCGTCTCGGTCGCCGTCGTCGACCGCAACGGCAACACCGTCGTCACCCTGCGCGGCGACGGCGCGGGCCCGCAGTCCTACGAGTCGGCCGTGAAGAAGGCCTACACCGCCGTCTCCTGGAACGCCCCCACCTCCGAACTGGTCAAGCGCCTGGAGAACGCTCCGACGCTGAAGGACATCCCCGGCACCCTCTTCCTCGGCGGCGGCGCCCCCGTCACCACGAAGGGCGCCCCGATCGCGGGCATCGGCGTCGCCGGCGCCCCGTCCGGCGACCTGGACGAGAAGTTCGCCCGGGCCGGCGTGGCCGCCCTCGGCCGGTAACGGCCCCCGAACGCCGGCGGCACCCGATCCCCCCGTACGGGTGCCGCCGGCCCCTCCGCACACGACGAACGCCCCGACCGGACGGAACCGGTCGGGGCGTTCGGAGTACGGGTGGGAGGGACGAACCGCTCCCCCGCCATCGGTAGGCCGTGTGGGACTCGAACCCACAACCAACGGATTAAAAGTCCGCTGCTCTGCCAATTGAGCTAACGGCCCTCGGCGAATCACCCCTGAGCATAGCCCGCCGGAACCCGGCCGCCGATCGGGTATCGGTTACCGGGCCCGTCATGGCGGAAACCTGATGCTTCGAAGGGGGCTTCCGGCCGCCGAGGCACGGCCGCCGGAAGCCCCTCGGGTCGCCGGCCGCCGGAAGCCCCTCGGGTCAGAAGATTCCCTTGTAACCCTGCCACCCGGTGGCGATCTTCGTGCGCGAGCCGAACGATCCCTTGCCGTTGCCGTTGTTGCGGAAGAGGTTGCCCGAGCTGTCCCGCTCGACGATGTCGGCCTTCCCGTCGCCGGTGATGTCGCCGACCCCGACGATGACGTCGTACGACCTTCCCCACGCGGCGAAGACCTTCACCCGCTCCTTCAGCCTGCCGCTCGCGGTGCCGTCGTAGCGGTAGAGCGTGCCGTCCTTCTTGTCGTGGGCGAGCACGTCCCCGTATCCGTCGCCGTTGAGGTCTCCGGCGCCCACGACCTTCGAGTAGCCCTTCCAGGCCGAGCGGATCTTCACCCCGGGCTTCAGCCTGCCCTTCCCGTCGTCGGCGAAGAGGTGGATGTCGCCGGTCGACGCCTTGCGCGCGAGCAGGTCGGGGCGTCCGTCACCGGTCAGGTCGCCGGGCACGGTCAGGATGTCGTACGCGTTCCAGCCGGTGCCCAGCGAGGTGTGGCCGCTGCCCGGCGTGTACGAGTTGCCGCACTTGCCGTTGTACCGGCGCAGTTCCCCGTTCGGCATCCGTACGAGCATCTCGGCGCACCGGTCGCTGCCCATGTCCCCGAACGGGACCGCGACCGTGCCCTTGGGCCAGCCGGCGCCGGAGCGCTTCCAGTCGAACTTCCCCTTGCCCTCGGTGTAGTGCAGGGTCAGTTCGCCGACGGAGTTGAGCGTGACCAGTTCGCCGAAGTCGCTGCCGCCCTGGTCGTGGTGGCCCTGGAGACCGCCGCCGACCGAGATCTTCCCGCTGGTGGTGTACGTGCCGCCGCCCTTGACGGCCTTGGCGGTCAGCGTCCAGGTGTGGAGCTCGTTGTGGACGTGGGTGCCCTTGTCCGTCCGGCCGTCCCAGTTGACCTCGACCTCGGCGCCGGGGCCGCCGGTGAGGGTACGGACGGTGCGTCCGCGCAGGTCCTTCACCACGAAGGTCCAGGTCGCGGGCGCGTTGAGCTGCCAGCTGCTCTCCCAGCTCCGGCTGCCCTCCTTGCTCTTGAGGTCGACGGACCCGGCGTCGAGGTCCGATTCGATCTTCGCCAGCGGCTGCGTGGGCACCCCGCTCGGCACGATCCGGATCGCCTTGTCCGGGCCGACGTACGCGATGTCGCCGCCGAACTTGTCCACGGCCCAGGTCAGCCGCCGCTGGTCGACGGTGCCGCCCGCGGGCAGGTCCGCGATCTCCCTGGGCGGTGCGACCGTCCCGGTGTGGAAGTCGGTGAGCAGCAGCTTCCCGGCGGTGCGGTCGTGCCGGACGAGGTAGCCGTCGCCGACGAGCGCGGCGCCGGACGGCACGGTGACGCTCTTCTTCGCCGTACGGTCGTAGACCCCGGCGGCGCCGTCCGGGCCGCAGTTCCAGTAGATCCAGCGGCCGACCGTCTGGAGCTCCTCGAGCACGCACGGGGCGCCGGTGGTGACGGTCTGGACGACCTTCTTCTGTTCGAGGTCGGTCGCGGTGACCACGCCGGCGGTGGAGGCCGCCGTCCACAGCGCCGAGCCCCAGACCGAGGCGGCGGTGATGGGCCGCGTCATCCGCACGTCCGCCCGGCGGACCCCGAGGGCGTCGATGTACTGCTTGCCGGTCGACGCCGCCTCGTAGACGAAGTAGCGTCCGGTCGCGTCCACGAACCGGCCACCGGTCACCGCGGGTTCCTCGGAGCTGTGGTGCGTGTTCCCCGTCGTCCAGATCTGGGCGCGTTCCTTGCCGTCGTCGACGAAGAAGCGGCCCAGGTGGCCGTTGCCGGTGGCGCGCAGGAGCACGCAGTCACCGGCGTCGCACGGCACGCTCTTCGCGTGCGCTCCGGTCGCATAGCCGTCCACGTACCCCATCGAGACGGGGGCGCCCACCGTCGTCCCGCCCGGGGAGATCCGGCGGGCGAGCGCGTACCGCGGTCCGCTCGGGGCGATTTCCACCGTGTTCAGCACTCCGCCGGAGAAGTCGATGCCCCAGACGCCGCTCGTCGCGATGGGTGCCGGCGCGTCCGCGGCGACGGCGTTCGGCACCGTGCCGAGACCGGCCGCGGCCACGGTGAGGGCGGCCAGCGCCGCGATACGGCGCCGGGCGCCACGACCGGGTGAAGAAGCAAGGCGAGCCAAAAGGGTCAGTCCTCCCCAAAATGCCCGAAGGCATGAAGACACAAAGACACGAAGATGCAAGGACGCAAAGACACGCAGGGCCCGAAGACACACAGGGCACAGGTGATCAACGGCGGTCCACCGCAAAGGAATTACGCAAAGCCCGCAAAGCCCCCCGGCCCCGCCCCCGCTCAAGTCGCCGGATGCTAGCAGCAGTTGCTCGTGTGTGGGAAGCGAAAAGAAAAGCGGGCCCGCTCGTGAAGAGCGGGCCCGCTTTCCGCAGACCGTTCAGCGGACCCTCGGCGGGTCCTCACGGTGTTCAGCCGTTGCGCTTCCAGCGCGGCTTGTCGTCACGGCGGCCGAAGGAGCCGGTGCCGCCGCGGTGGTCGTCACGGCGGCCGGTCGGACGGTCGCCGCCGGAGCGGAAGCCGCCGGAGGGACGGTCGTCACGACGGTCGCGGTTGAACGGACGGTCGCTGCCGCCGGAGCGGAAGCCGCCCGACGGACGGTCGTCGCGACGGTCCCGGTTGAACGACGGGCGGTCGTTGTCACGGCGGTCGAAGGAGCGGCCACCGCGGTCGTCCCGGCGGTCGTGGGAGCGGAAGCCGCCCGACGGACGGTCGTCACGGCGGTCCCGGTTGAACGAGGGACGGTCGTTGTCACGGCGGTCGCGGTTGAACGACGGACGGTCGTCACGGCGCTGGAAGCCCCGGTCGCCACCGCGGTCGTCACGACGGTCCCGGTTGAACGACGGGCGGTCGTTGTCACGGCGGTCGCGGTTGAACGACGGACGGTCGTCACGGCGCTGGAAGCCCCGGTCGCCACCGCGGTCGTCACGACGGTCCCGGTTGAACGACGGGCGGTCGTTGTCACGGCGGTCGTACCCGCGGTTGTCCCGGCGCTCGAAGTTGCCGCGCTCGTCGCGACGGTCCTCGCGGGCGGGCTGCTCCGGCACGGAGACGGCGGCCTCCAGAGCGGCCTCCGCCTCGGCCGTGGCCTCGGCCACCGCGGCCTCGGGGTCCTCGCCCCGCTCGCGCGCGGCCCGGGCGACGAGGCGGTCGGCCTCCTCGCGCAGCTCACCGGCACGGCGCTGGACGCGCTCCAGCTGCTTGGTCAGCTCGGCGACCTCGCGCTCGGCCTGCTTGGCGGCGTTGCTCGCGGAGTCGGCCTGCACCTCGGTCAGCGAACGGGCACCGGTGATCTCGGCGACCTCCGGGTCGAAGGCGCCCGCGCCGCCGACGATGTGGCGCGAGGCGTCGACGCCCGCGTCCTCCATCAGGCGGAAGATCTGGCGGCGCTGGTGCGGCAGCGCCAGCGACACGACCACACCGGACTTGCCGGCCCGCGCGGTACGGCCCGAGCGGTGCAGGTAGTCCTTGTGGTCGCCGGCCGGGTCCACGTTCAGGACCAGGTCGATGCCGTCGACGTGGATGCCGCGGGCGGCGACGTCTGTCGCGACGAGCGCGTTGACGTAGCCGTCCTTGAAGTCGGCGAGCACCCGGGTGCGGGCGCCCTGCGTCATGCCGCCGTGCAGCGCGTCCGCCTTGACGCCCGCCTCGACGAGCTGCTCGGCGATGCGGTCGGCGCCCAGCTGGGTGCGGACGAAGATGATGGTGCGGCCCTTGCGGGCGGCGATGGCGGAGGTGACCGGCGCCTTGTCCTTCGGCTTCACGACGAGGACGTGGTGCGTCATGGTCGTGACGTTGCCCTGGGCGCTGTCGACCTCGTGGCTCACCGGGTTGTCCAGGTAGCGCTTGACCAGCGTGCCGATCTCGTTCTCCATCGTGGCGGAGAAGAGCATCCGCTGGCCGCCGGCCGGGATCTGGTCGAGCAGCTCGGTGACCTCGGGCAGGAAGCCCAGGTCGGACATCTGGTCGGCCTCGTCGAGGACGGCGACCTGGACGTTCTCCAGGGAGCAGGCGCCCCGGTTGATGATGTCGCGCAGCCGGCCCGGGGTGGCGACGAGGATGTCGACGCCGCGCTCCAGGGCGTAGATCTGGTTGCCCATCGACGTACCGCCGCAGACGACCTTCATCTTCAGGCCGAGCACGTCGCCGTACGGCTGGAGGGCGTCCGCGACCTGCATCGCGAGCTCGCGGGTCGGGGTCAGGATGACCGCGCGGGGCTTCTTCTTCTCGGTGTGGCCGCCGGCCAGCGCGGCCAGGGTCGGCAGACCGAAGGAGAGGGTCTTGCCGGAGCCGGTGCGGCCGCGGCCCAGGATGTCCTTGCCGGCCAGGGCGTCCGGGATGGTCGCGGCCTGGATCGGGAAGGGCTCCGTCACACCGTTCTGCGCGAGCTTGCGGACGATGCCCTCGGGCAGGCCCAGGTCGGCGAAGGTGACGGTCGGCTCGGCGTCCGCGTCGGCGGCGTCGGTGTCGGCCTGCTCGGCCAGGGGGGCGTCCGCCTCGATCGAGTCGGCGGACTCGGCGACGACGGCCTCCGCGGCCTCGACGAGCTCGTCGTTCTCGATGCTCTCGGGCATGACGGTGCGGTCAGAACTGGAAATTGACATGCGAAATGCGAAACCTTCCGGAGTCTCGGCACGCGCCCGTAACTCCGTGATTCGCAATTTCGACCGCCTCAATGCGGTCCAGCCACGGCAAGGGAGAGTACGCGCCACACGGCGCGCTTCTGTTTCGGCGCCGGGCAATGGGATCAAACGATCTACTACCATACGGGCTCCCTCCCCCATTGCGCAAACCGGCCCCCTCCGGCCCCCCGCTACACCGGCCTCACCTGCGGCGATGCCTCCGGGGTCCGCAGCACCGCCGGTCCGTACGGCGCGGCCATCGCCCCGCCCCGGAGCCGGGCGGCCGGCGAGGCGGACGGCAGCGGCAACGACGGCTCGGAGGGGGTCGGCGGCTCGACGGGGGCCGGCGGCTCGGTGGTCGCGGGCGCGGACGGCGTCGGGGTCCCCGATGACTGCGGCACCCCGGGGCCGGGGGGCGGGACCGGGGGCGCCGGTGTCCCGTCGCCACCCCGCGCGGGTTCCGGACCGCCCGGCTCCGCTCCCGGGCGCCCGTCGCCGGGAGCGTCCGGGGCCCCGGTGGAAGCGCCGGGCTCCGGCGAGCCGGCGGCTTCCCGCTCGGAGTCGGAGTGCGCCTCGGCCCGGCCGCCCCCGGCCCGGACGCGGCCGGTGCCCGCCACGGTGCCGCCGTCCGGCCGCGCCGCGCTCCTCCGCCCCGGCGGACCGCGACGGCGAGGGCGCGGGCTTCGTGCCGCTCCCCTCGTCGCCGTCACCGACGCTCATGCAGCCTGCGGACGCGGCGACCGTCGCTGCGATGACGGCCGCCCATCGGACGGGGGCGGGGAACTGGCGCACGGGAGGCACCTCCGGGAGCACGAAGGGGGCGGAGCGGTACGGAAGGAGCGGGCGGGACTTCCGTGCCCAACTCCCCTCCCCCCGCCGGGGACACGCCCCCGTCCCGGGCCGCGCACCGCCCCGTGTCCGAAAACGCGCGGGTTTCCGGAGGGGCCATGCGCCACCGCCACCGGAAGAGCCCGTACGCGGCAGCCCGTACGCGAGGGGCTGCGCACCACCGCCCCTCCCGGGGCCCGTGCGCGACCGGCCCCGGCTCACCCGTAGCCGAGCGCGTGCAGCCTCTCGTCGTCGATGCCGAAGTGGTGGGCGATCTCGTGCACCCACAAACTTTCATCAAACATCTCTCACCAGACCGTCCGGGAACCTACGATCCCCCACAGGGAGTAACGATCGGAGGCTCCAGTGTCACCACGCTCGGCGTTCACACGCACCGTTTCATCAGCACTCAGGGCAATTCTCTACCTTCGGATATCAGACCTCACGGACACCTCGACCTCGATACCGCGCCAGGAGAAGGCAGGCCACTCGAAGGCAGACGAGCTGGGCGCCGATGTGGTGAAGATCTTCAAGGACGTGGACAAGTCCGGCTACCACGCGTACGTGGACCGCCCCGACTGGGACGCCGCCCTGTCCATGCTTCGCGAGCGCCTCGCGGACGTACTGATCGTCTTCAAGGTGGACCGAGCAACGCGCCAAGGCATCCCGCAGGCATCAGAGATCATCCGTGTCGTTTACGAGACCGGGTGCCGCTTCATCTCGGTAGCCGACGGTATCGACTCCCAGAACGAGGGCTGGGAGATCCAACTCACCCTTGCCGCCCATCAGGCCCACAAGGAGTCCAAGAACACGTCGATCCGGGTCGCGGACCTCCGGGCGGACGAACGCGACGAAGGCCGCTGGATGGGCAGTCGTCCATACGGCTTCGTCGTCACCCCGGAGCGGAAGCTCACCCCGCATCCGGAGGAGTCGAAGATCGTCAGCGCCGTGGTCGCCAAGCTCCTGGATGGTCAGTCCCTGCGTTCCGTGGCGAAGTGGCTGAACGATCAGGGCCACGACTCTCCGCGCTGGGCAGGCCGGAAGCTACGGATCGCTCAGCTTGAGGCCAAGGGCGAACCGATCAAGGCCCAGAAGCTCCGGGAGAAGCCGCTCAAGACGCCGAACTCATGGTCGTGGCCCGTCGTCCGGCAGCTTGTGATCTCACCCACCCTGGCGGGGTACCTGCCGCACAAGGGTGAGGTTCACCGTCACAGCGTGACCGGCGAGATGGTCCGGGTGGGCAAGGAGATCATCAGCTTCGCGGACCACACCCGCCTGCGATCGATGTTCGGCAGCCGTGTCCCGGTCCACTGGACCCGGGACTCCACGCCGGGCACGAAGTCCAAGGAGACCGGACGGGCTGTGACCGGACTTCTCTCGGACTACCTGGGCTGCGCCGGGTGCGGCTCCCGCATGTCGTACGACACGGCATTCGTCCGTAACGGAGAGGTCTGGCCACGCTACCGCTGCATCCGGCGTCACTTCAGCGGCCGATGCCCTGGCGTGCTGATCAAGGGTACTCACGCGGACGCCCTGGTGACCGAAGCGGTGATCACCCGTCTCGGGGCCCTTGCTGACGACGACCCGGCGGTCCTGGCCATCGCGCAGCGCTGGGCCGACATGAAGCACCCGGACCGCAAGGCCCGCCGCTCCCAGCTTGAGGCGTTGATCTTGGAGGAGGAGCAGTTTCTTGACCGTCTGGAGGACGAGAAACTGAAGGGCCTGTTTCGAGGCTCCCGTGGTGAGGCCCGCTTCAAGCGCCGCTACGACGAGAGCAACGAGAGGCTGGACGCCTACGAGCGGGAGTTGAACAGCCTCCCCACCGGGAAGGCGCTCGACATCACTTTCCTGCGGGAGACGGACCTCTTCCGCGAGGCGTGGGAGAAGTGGCCCCTTCCTGAGCGTCGAGAGATCGTCGGTCTCGTGCTGGAGCGGGCTTGGGTGCTCAAGGCCCGCCAGACCGGGGTCCGCCCGACGATGGACCGCTTCCGCTTCTGGTGGGTCGGAGAAGAGCGCCCGAAGGACCTGACCTTCTCCACAACGCTCGCGGAGGCCAACACCCAGCCTGAGCCCAAGTAAGCCTCACAGGCCCCCCAGACGGCCACGCGGCCCCGTTCCACCCAGCCAGAGGGACGGGGCTCCCGCCCGGCGACGCTCTCACCGGCAAGGGCAGGCAGCCAGCTCCCCAGTCCAAGGGTGAGGGCGGTGACGAAGTGACGGAATGACGATTAGTTCCTATTCCATCCATGAAACCAAGAACCAGTAGATTTAAGGGGTAACCGAGCTTCAGCAGCACTTCGTCACTTCGTCACCGCAGTGGTCCCCCGCTGACCACCAAATCCCGACCGGACGCTCATCGCGTGCAAGGCCCGGGGCGAGCGGCCCCGCTGAGGGGAAGAGCGGCCCGGAAGTTCCCGCGCGTGCACGCCGGCGATCCCGGCCCCAGCTCGGAAAACGCGCCCTGGGTGCGGCTCCGTTTTTGGACTCTCGGGCGCTGTCTGACCTGGGCAAAGCCCGTTCCGCACCCCTGAGAAAGGCACCCGCTAAGGGGGCGATAAGCCCCGCAGAGCACCAACAAGGCCCCCGATGGCTGCCCGTACTGGGTGGCTGTCGGGGGCTTTCGTGCTTACTAGCTGTTTCTGACTCCTCGAACCAGCAGAGTCCCCGTGCGCTGGCTTCCGACCGGGGGCGGGATCACGGACACAGAGACATCCACGTATCCGTGCTCCTTTAGCGTCCGGGCCCACACGTCCGGCTCGTAGTCCCATCGCTTGACGACGGCCGGTTCTTCGTCGGGGCCCCGTGGGATGTAGGACGCCTGACAGCCGTAGCAACCCTCCACGGCGGGCCGCTGGGACATGGCGAACACCCCGCCGGGCTTGAGCGTCGCGTGGACGGCGGGAAGCATCTCCGCAGGATCAGTGAAGTAGGCGGCCCCGAAGACGGAGTAGATCGCGTCGAAGGGAGCCATCCCCCGCAGGAAGGTGAGCGCGTCTCCCCTGTGCAGGGTCATGCCTTCGATGTCGGACCAGCGATCGCGAGCCTTGGCCAACTGCGCCGGCGACAGGTCGATTCCCACGGCTTCCATGCCGAGAGTGGCGAGATGAGCGACGTTGCCACCGGATCCACACCCCAGGTCCAGCACCCTGCCTCCGGACGGCAGAGAGAGCACTTCGGCCCCCGGTCCATGGTCAGGGTGTTGGGTCCAGTTGAACCAGGTGGTCTCGCCCTTGGCGTTGGTCTTCCGGCGCTGGGGCTTGCTCTGCGAGTAGGTGTCCCAGGCAGCGCTACGAGTGTCGGTCACGGCGTCCGTCCCATTTCGTGGCGAGAGCCGCCCGGCGTGGGGACCGGACGGCTCACGCGCTGAGGCGTGCTACTTGTTCACGGGGCTGTCGGTGCACCCAGCGTGGCACTGCGTGCAGTCCGCCGCGCCCTCGTTGGGCCAGAATTCCGGGTCGATGGTGAACCCGACGGCGCGGATCGCCGCCTTCGTCGCCTCCATGGCGGCCCTGCCCGCTTCGGGGTCCGAGCCGGACTCGTCGTCGTCCGGGACGTGGTGGATGTAGTCCACGCCGAGCGACTTGGCGAAGGCCACGTAGGGGACGCTCCGCTGGAGGAACGCGTGCCAGAACAGGTCCACCCGAAGGGACGGGGTGAGCGGCTCGTCGGTGAGCGTCGAGGCCACCAGGAAGGCCGCCATCTGGCTCACTCCACGCTCGCCCTGGTCGTCGGACATCTCCGGCCAGGTCTTGCGCACGTCCCGGGCGAGCCGTTCCCGGAGGTCCGGGCTGATGAGGCCCAAGACCTCGGCCGACTGCTTCGTGATCGTCACGTCATTTCCTTCCGTGTCGGATGGTGCGTGATCGGGGAGGAGCATCGGGGGCATTCGCAGGGAGGCCACGCGGCGGACGCTGCGGGGGTCAACGGCTTGTCGCTCCGGTCGGTGGGGAAGACGACCTCTCCGCCGTAGGTTCTGCCGCCGTCGCGGGATACCCGCACCGTCATGGTCATCCGCTCACGCTCCCTCGTAGCTGCCTCACGACGCCCTGATGTTCCGCCTGTGGGCCAGGGCAGAGCGACGACGGATCGGGCGTCTTCGGGGCGTCACTCAGAGGGGCGTCAATGACGCCTCAATGGGCGTCAAACCGGTGTCATTGCAAGGCTGTTCGGTCTAGCTTTGACGTCATGACGACGACCGCTGTGGTGCCGAATGATGTGCTGCGGGCCGTACGAATGGGCCTGCGTATGAGCCAGGACGAGTTCGCCAACGCGCTCCGCCAGGCGGGGGCCGAACTGGGAGAGCCCAACGAGGCGTCCAAGCGCCTTGTGCAGCGCTGGGAATCCGGGACGAGCAAGACAACCCCGGGGCGTCTACGCCAGGGCGTTAGAACGGGTCACAGGGCGACCCGTGGAAGCCCTGGGGTTCGCCCTGCCGGTACCGATGGCACGGGTCCACGCCGATGGGTCAGGAGGGCATGACATGGACGCTGGAGCAGGGGGCGTCACCTCCGCAGCCGCGACCGCCGCACCGGTCACCGAGGAGACGTTCTCGGGGATCTGGCTCAGCCGGTACGAGTTCTACTCGTCCAGCCGGGACGCGACGTACGAGGGCAAGCACTACGTGGTGATCGTCCAGCACGGGAACCGGCTGACCGCTCAGAGCCTTCCGGGGGCGTCCAGCAACCCGGAAAGCCCGCTCACCCTGGATCTCACCGTTGATCGCAACGTGGTGACCGGCTCCTGGGTGGAGCAGACGGCGTCTGACGGCTACTACCAGGGCGCCCGGTACCACGGTGCGGTTCAGTTGCTGGTCGAGCCGACCGGCCGCCGGATAGCCGGAAAGTGGGTCGGCTTCGGCAAGGACTTCGACGTGAACACCGGGCCGTGGGAGCTGCGGCTTGTGGACCGGTCCACCAGCAAGGCCGCTCTGGAGCGGTACAGCCAAGCGCCGGAGTGACCGTCCGGAGGCTTCTCGCGCCTCTCCTCCGTGGAAGTGATGTCGCTCACGGAGAATGGCCGTGTGCTGGAGATGACGCGAGAAGCCTTCGAAGAGCTGGTGTCCGATGCCCTGGACACGATCCCGCCTGAGCTGACGCGGATCATGGACAACGTCGCCGTGTTCGTGGAGGACGAGCCCCCAGCGGACGATCCGGAGCTTCTGGGGCTCTACGAGGGGACTCCGCTCACGGAGCGGGGCGAGTGGTACGCCGGGGTGCTGCCGGACCGCATCTCGATCTACATGGGGCCGACGCTGCGGATGTGCGAGACCCCGGCAGACGTGGTGGACGAAGTTGCCGTGACCGTCGTCCATGAGATCGCCCACCACTTCGGCATCGACGACGAGCGGCTGCACGAACTGGGCTGGGGTTGATCCAGGGCGGTCCGTCAGGCCGCTATCAAGCCGCGAGACTCACCTGAACAGGGGATTCCTCACTCGAAGAGGTGTACGACGGGATATCGTGCACGACGGTGATCTCGGTCTCGGCGACGACGTCCTCGCGGGACTCGCGCATCCGGAGCGTCGGCCCCCGGTAGATGGTGATCCGGTCCGGCAGCACCCCGGCGTACCACTCCCCGCGCTCGGTCAGCGGGGTGCCCTCGTACAGCCCGAGCAGCTCCGGATCGCTCGGGTCCGGTTCGTCCTCGACGAACACCGCGACGTTGTCCATCAGCCGCGCCGGCTCCAGCGGGATCAGGTCCAGCGCCTCGGCGACCAGCTCTTCGAACTCTTCGCGCGTCATCTCCAGCACCCCGCCATTGTCCCGTACGCCCCGCCCGTGCGCCCCGGTCCGGAGCGCCCCGCCGATCCGCCGGCCGCCGTCCTGCCTCGGGCTCGGGCGCGGACCGGCCCGGGGCGGCGACGGCCGAGGTCAGCCCCCGTACGCCGGTGGAGCACCCGCCCGGCGCACCCCTGTCACCTATTCGGTTTGGCTGACCCCGAAACGCCGTAGTACAGTCTCCGACGTGCCCAAGGGCGCCGGTCAGGACTCGACCGTCCCGAAACCCCCGGGTCGAAGGAAAAACAGTTCTGCCCTCATCGTCTAGTGGCCCAGGACGCCGCCCTTTCAAGGCGGTAGCACGGGTTCGAATCCCGTTGGGGGCACGCACAACCTTGTGCGACACTTAGTCGCACAACAGCTTGGTCCTGTGGAGCAGTTTGGAGTGCTCGCCACCCTGTCAAGGTGGAGGCCGCGGGTTCAAATCCCGTCAGGACCGCTGCAGCCCTTTTGAGCTGCGTGGCTGGGTAGCTCAGTTGGTACGAGCGATCGCCTGAAAAGCGATAGGTCGCCGGTTCGATCCCGGCCCCAGCCACCATTCGAAGGCCCCGTCCGATGGACGGGGCCTTCGTCGTATCAGGCCTCTTCCCGGTCGGCCGAGTTCACGCCGGTACGGCCGCGCCACGCCCGTACCGCCAGGAACAGCAGCACCACCGTGACCACGGCGACCAGCGCCATGCCGTCCGGCACGCGCTCGCCCATGCGCTGGGCCCACTGCTCGACGGCGAAGGAATCGTCCACGTCCAGCAGTCCGGGCAGCGCCGTCGTGCCGTCGAACACCAGGAACAGCGCGCCGAGGCCGATGAAGAACAGCCCGGACAGCAGGCTCGTGGTGTGCGCCTCGAAACGGCCGATCCTGAAGGTCCGGCCGCGCAGCCAGGTGCGGCGCCCCAGGTCGAAGCGTTCCCAGAGCAGGGCGAGCAGGAAGAGCGGGATCGCCATGCCCAGGGCGTACACGGCGAGCAGCAGCCCGCCGTAGACCGGGCTGCCGCTGACCGCCGCCACGGTGAGGACGCTGCCGAGGATCGGGCCCGCGCAGAATCCGGCCAGCCCGTAGACGGCGCCCAGCGCGTAGACGGACAGGGCGGTGGTGGGGCGGATCCGGCCGCTGAGGGCGGCGATCCGGCGCGAGGCGAAGCCCAGGCCCACGATCTGGGCGACGCCGAGCGCGATGATCAGCCAGCCCGCGCCGAGGACGAGCGCGTCGCGGTGGCCGTAGAAGAGCCGTCCGGCGTACGAGCCCGCGGCGCCGAGCGGGACCAGGGTGGTGGCCAGGCCGGCGTAGAAGATGCCGGTGCGGGCCAGGAGCCGCGAGGCCGAGTCGATCGAGTATGCGAAGAAGGCGGGCAGCAGGAGGGCGCTGCACGGGCTGACCAGGGCGAGCAGCCCGCCGAGGAAGGCGGCGAAGTAGCCGATGTCGGCCGTCACTTCGCGTCCTCCGCGCCGCCCTTGCCGCTCCCGGAGCCCTCGCCGCCCTTGGCGCCCTTGGCGTCCTCGGTCCTGCGGGCCTCCTTCGCCGCCGCCTCGATGACCTCGGTGAAGGTCTCCAGGGGCTGGGCCCCGGCGATCGGGCGGCCGTTGATCAGGAACGACGGGGTGGAGGTCGCGCCGATCCCGTACCCCTGTTCCTGGTCCTTGCCCACCGCGGCCGAGGCGGCGGAGCTCTCCGTGTCGCGCGCGAACCGGGCGAGGTCCGCGACCCCGGCCTGCCGGGCGAGCTCCTTCAGCCGGTCCTCGCCGAAGCCCTTCTCCTTGGCCCCCTCCGCGTACGCGGCGGCGTGGAACTGCCAGAAACGGCCCTGCTGGCCGGCGGCCCACGCGGCGCGCGCGGCAGCCTCGGACTCGGCGCCGAAGATCGGGAAGTTGCGCCACTCGATGCGCAGGGTGCCGTTCTCGACGTACTTCTTCACCAGGACGGGTTCGGTGTCGCGGGCGAACTTGCCGCAGTAGCCGCACTTGAAGTCGGCGTACTCGATGAGGACCACGGGGGCGTCCGCCCGGCCCTGGGCGAGCTTGTCGCCGGCGTCGCGCCGGGCCAGCTTCGCCAGCTCCGGATAGACCCCGGCGTCCGCCTCGGCGGTGACGTCGGCGGCCGGGGAGGACGTGGTGGAACCCGTGGAATCGGGGGCGGTGGCCCGGTAGGAGGCGTAGCCGAGCAGCGCGGCGGCCAGGACGACCCCGGCGCCGTAGAGCACCGGCTTCCTGGACCGCGAGGTGCGGGCGGGCGTGCGGGAGGGCGTGGACTTGGACATGCGGGACTCCGTGCTGAGCGGGTGGAAAGGGAAAGGAGAGAGGAAGGGACGGCCGGGTGGGGCGGTCCTCTACACCCTCAGCACGGAGAGTTCGACGGGAGTGGGAGCGGCGGGCTCCGGGTCGCACAGCCCGATCCGCGCGGGCGGGCGGACGGGCCCCGGCCCGATCGCCGCGGGCAGGCCCCACTCGGCGAGGCCGGGGGCCTGGTCGTACGAGGCGCGGGCCCGGCCCGGGAGGGAGGGCTCGTTGCCGTCGTGCTTCTTGCCCCTGCCGCACCCGGGCATCTGCTGCCGCTCGTCGGCGGACGTCACCGCCGGACCGGGGTCAAGGTCGTGCCCGGCCGGCGCGACCGTCGCCACCGCCCCCGCGGCGGTCACGGACGCGCCGCCGCCTTTGGTGACGGTCGCGGCCGGCCCGCAGAACAGCCCCAGCACGACCGCGACCACCGCCATCAGGCAGCACCACTGCGTACGGGACACGGCGACCGGCCTTTCCGGACGGGGACGACGGGCAGGGACGACGGGCGGGAGCAAGGGGGCACGGGCTGTGTGCTCGGCTGCCCGAAATGGTACGTGCTGTGTTTCCCCGCCTCCCCGCCGTGCCTCGCCGTGCCTTGCCATGCCCCGCCGTGCCCCGGGCTCGCGGACGCGCCGGCGCTTCGGTGCATGGGTGTGCCGATGCGGTGACGCGTCGGCGTGGTGACCGGGGCCGCACGAAATGCGTTCGCCGTTCGTCGGGCCCGAGTGAGATCCTGGGCTCCGTATGTCTACTTCCTTCGCCGATCTCCAGTCCCAGCTCGGAGAGATCTCGCTCCGCGACGCGCACCGGCTCGGCCGCCGTCTCGAAGGTGCCCGCCGCATCCGCAAGCCCGAGGCCCGGCAGTCCGTGCTGGACGAGATCGCCGCCGAGGCCGCCAAGGCGGCCGAGCGGCTCTCGCTGCGTGCCGCCCGGGTACCCGCCGTGTCCTACCCGGACCAGCTCCCGGTCAGCCAGAAGAAGGACGAGATCCTGGAGGCGATACGCGACCACCAGGTCGTGATCGTCGCCGGGGAGACCGGCTCCGGCAAGACCACGCAGATCCCCAAGATCTGCATGGAGCTGGGGCGCGGGGTCCGGGGCATGATCGGGCACACCCAGCCGCGCCGGATCGCGGCCCGTACGGTCGCCGAGCGCGTCGCCGACGAACTGAGGACGCCGCTGGGCGAGGCGGTCGGCTGGAAGGTCCGCTTCACCGACCAGGTGAACCCCGACGCGACGTTCGTGAAGCTGATGACGGACGGCATCCTGCTCGCCGAGATCCAGACGGACCGCGAGCTGCGCGCCTACGACACGATCATCATCGACGAGGCCCACGAGCGGTCGCTGAACATCGACTTCCTGCTCGGCTACCTGGCCAGGCTGCTGCCCAGGCGCCCGGACCTGAAGGTCGTCATCACCTCCGCGACGATCGACCCCGAACGGTTCGCGCGCCACTTCGGCGACGCCCCGATCGTCGAGGTCAGCGGGCGCACGTATCCGGTCGAGGTGCGTTACCGCCCCCTCCTCGAAGAGGAGGGGGAAGACTCCGACCGCGACCAGATCACCGCGATCTGCGACGCCGTCGACGAGCTCCAGACCGAGGGCCCCGGCGACATCCTGGTCTTCCTCTCCGGCGAGCGGGAGATCCGTGACACCGCGGACGCGCTGAACAAGCGCAACCTGCGCCACACCGAGGTGCTCCCCCTCTACGCCCGGCTCTCGCACGCCGAGCAGCACCGGGTCTTCCAGCGCCACACGGGCCGCCGCATCGTCCTGGCGACCAACGTCGCCGAGACCTCGCTGACCGTGCCCGGCATCAAGTACGTGATCGACCCGGGCACCGCCCGGATCTCCCGCTACAGCCACCGCACCAAGGTCCAGCGGCTGCCGATCGAGCGGATCTCGCAGGCCAGCGCCAACCAGCGCAAGGGCCGCTGCGGCCGTACGTCGGACGGCATCTGCATCCGGCTGTACTCCGAGGACGACTTCCTGACCCGTCCCGAGTTCACCGACCCCGAGATCCTGCGCACCAACCTCGCCTCCGTCATCCTCCAGATGACCGCGGCCGGCCTCGGCGACATCGAGAAGTTCCCCTTCATCGACCCGCCGGACCACCGCAACATCCGCGACGGCATCCAGCTCCTCCAGGAGCTGGGCGCGCTGGATCCGGAGGAGAAGGATCCGAAGAAACGGCTCACCCAGCTCGGCCGGAAGCTCTCGCAGCTGCCCGTCGACCCGCGGCTGGCCCGCATGGTGATCGAGGCCGAGCGCAACGGCTGCACCCGCGAGGTCATGGTGATCGCGGCGGCGCTCTCCATCCAGGACCCGCGCGAACGGCCCGCGGAGAAGCAGACCCAGGCCGATCAGCAGCACGCCCGGTTCAAGGACGAGACCTCCGACTTCCTGGCGTTCCTCAACCTGTGGCGGTACGTCCGCGAGCAGCAGAAGGAACGCGGCTCCTCCAGCTTCCGCCGGATGTGCAAGCAGGAGTACCTGAACTTCCTGCGCATCCGCGAATGGCAGGACATCTACACGCAGCTGCGCACCGTCGCCAAGCAGATGGGCATCGCCCTCAACGAGGAGGACGCGCCGGAGCAGTCGGTGCACACCTCGCTGCTGGCCGGGCTGCTGTCGCACATCGGGCTGAAGGACACCGAGAAGAACGAGTACCTGGGTGCCCGCAGCGCCAAGTTCGCGATCTTCCCCGGTTCGGCGCTCTTCAAGAAGCAGCCGCGGTTCGTGATGTCGGCCGAACTGGTCGAGACGTCCCGGCTGTGGGCCCGGGTCAACGCCAGGGTCGAACCGGAGTGGATCGAACCGCTGGCCCAGCACCTGCTCAAGCGCACCTACAGCGAGCCGCACTGGGAGAAGGACCAGGCGGCGGTGATGGCGTACGAGCGGGTCACGCTCTACGGAGTGCCGATCGTCGCCCAGCGCAAGATCAATTTCGGCCGGATCGACCCCGAGACCTCGCGCGACCTGTTCATCCGCAACGCCCTGGTCGAGGGCGACTGGCGGACCCACCACCAGTTCTTCCACGACAACCGCAAACTGCTCGGCGAGGTCGAGGAGCTGGAGCACCGCGCCCGGCGCCGCGACATCCTCGTGGACGACGAGACGCTCTTCGACTTCTACGACCAGCGCATCCCCGCCCACGTGGTCTCCGGGGCGCACTTCGACTCCTGGTGGAAGCACAAGCGCCGGGACGAGCCGGACGCGCTGGACTTCGAGCGCTCGATGCTCATCAACGAGAAGGCCGGGGCCGTCACCAAGGACGACTACCCGGACTCCTGGCGGCAGGGGAAGCTCAAGTTCAAGGTCACGTACCAGTTCGAGCCGGGGGCGGACGCCGACGGCGTGACCGTCCACGTCCCGCTCCAGGTGCTCAACCAGGTCACCTCCGAGGGCTTCGACTGGCAGATCCCCGGCCTGCGCGAGGAAGTGGTCACCGAGCTGATCCGCTCCCTGCCCAAGCCGATCCGCCGGCACTACGTCCCCGCGCCGAACTACGCGGGCCGGTTCCTCGACCGGGCCGTGCCCCTGCAGGAGCCGCTGACGGTCACGCTCGCCCGTGAGCTCCAGCAGATGGTCGGCGTCCCGGTCACGGCCGACGACTTCGACCTGAGCCGCGTCCCGGACCACCTGAAGATCACTTTCCGGATCGTCGACGAGCGGCGCCGCAAGGTGGCCGAGGACAAGGACCTGGAGGCGCTGCGGCTCCGGCTGCGCCCCAAGGCCCGCCAGGCCCTCTCCAAGGCCGCCGCGGCCAGTGCGGGCCCCTCGGGCGAGTCCGTCGAGCGCTCGGGCCTCACGGACTGGACGATCGGCACGCTGAACAAGGTCTTCGAGACCCGCCGGGCCGGCCAGCCGGTCAAGGCGTATCCCGCGCTGGTCGACCAGGGCGACACGGTCGCCGTGCGGCTCTTCGACACCGAGGCCGAGCAGCAGCGGGCGATGCGGCTCGGCACCCGGAAGCTGATCATGCTGAACGTGCCGGTGAACCCGGCGAAGTTCGCCTCGGACCAGCTGACGAACCAGCAGAAGCTGGCCCTGTCCCGCAATCCGCACGGCTCCGTCCAGGCGCTCTTCGAGGACTGCGCGACGGCCGCCGCCGACCGGCTGATCGAGGCGCACGGCGGCCCGGCCTGGGACGAGGAGTCGTTCCGGAAGCTGTACGACAAGGTGCGCACCGACCTGGTGGCGCTGACCGAGCACGCGGTCAAGCAGGTCCAGCAGGTGCTGGCCGCCTGGCAGTCCTGCGAGCGGCGCCTGAGGGCGACCAACAGCCTGGTCCTGGTCGACAACGTCACCGACGTCCGCGACCAGCTCGCCGCCCTCGTGCCGCCGGGCTTCGTCACGAAGACCGGGCTGCGCAGGCTGCCCGACCTGATGCGCTACCTGGTCGCCGCGGACCGCAGGCTCCAGCAGATGCCGACGGCCGCCCAGCGCGACACCACGCGCATGGAGAAGATCCACGAGATGCAGGACGAGTACGCCTGGCTGCTGGAGCAGCTGCCGCAGGGCAGGCCCGTCCCGCAGGAGGTCCTGGAGATCCGCTGGATGATCGAGGAGCTCCGGGTCAGCTACTTCGCCCATGCGCTGGGGACCGCCTACCCGGTCTCCGACAAGCGCATCGTTAAGGCGATCGACGCGGCGGCGCCGTGAGCGGGCCCGCCCGGACGGGCCCCTTCCGCGGTGACGGAGTCACCACCATCGGTGAGTTCGACCTGACCCTCTGACCTGCTGTACAGTCTGTCTTCGCAGCCAGCCGCAAGGCAGGCGGCGAAAACCTGGTCCTGTGGAGCAGTTTGGAGTGCTCGCCACCCTGTCAAGGTGGAGGCCGCGGGTTCAAATCCCGTCAGGACCGCAGTGACGAAAGCCCGGATCCCCTGGATCCGGGCTTTCGCGTGTCGTGGCTCCGGTGATTGCCGACGAGCAGTCAGGGCGTCAGGAGCCGCCCCTTCTCCCAGTACGGACCACGATCCACCGGGGGTGGCTCGCACTGCGACGGGCATCCGCACACCCGCCCACGCCTCGCGTCCACCCCGCACCGGACCGCCACCCGGACCACCCCTCCCCCGCCCGCACTCCAGGCCTCCTCACCCACGCCCCCGGCCGGCCGTCCCGCGTCGCCGTCGGCCCGGCACCGGCCCCGCCCGCTCCACGGACGGGCCCACGCGGCCCGCCAGGGGCCTTCTGACGGCCTTTCGGACCCATTTCCCGCCCCGGACCGCCCGCGCCGCCCCCGAGGCGCCGGAGGCGCCCGGGAGGGCCGGGGCGGAAATCCCCGCGCACAGGAAAGCCGGGACGAAAGTCCCCCCGGCGAGCGACCAATGGCGAGGCGTTCCGCTCCCCGGCGGTGGCAGGCTCGTCAGCAGCAGGATCCATGCGGTGTGACGGGAGTCACTCAAGCAGTTTTGAGAAGGGGTGACCTTACACCCGTCCTACAACTGCCGAATTTAATATGTGCAATTGCACCACCTGGACGAGAGTCCCGTGGGACCATCCCGGCCCGCCCCGTCCCGGCCTCCTCGGACGGCCCGGCCCGGTCACCCGTGGACCCGCCCGGGAGCGCGCACGAACGTACGAACACACGGGCGACTACAGGCGCGTACGGGAACACGCGGGCGTGCTCGGGCGTGCGCGGACACAAAAAGATCGCGCTGGACTCGGCGGAGTCCAGCGCGATCGAACGACGCACCCGCATTTCACAGGTATGGCGCCCGTTGGGGCGGGCGCCCGTCATATGGAGCATGGGGTGGGCCTGTACGGGTTGGGGGACCCGGAAGCCCGGTTGTTGCGCGACGCAGGGGGTGTGTCAGGCCTCGCTGCGCTGCTGCGGAATACCCGCAAGCAGTGCGCGGACCTCTGCCTCGCGGTACCGGCGGTGTCCACCGAGCGTACGGATGGACGTGAGCTTGCCGGCCTTTGCCCAGCGGGTAACCGTCTTCGGGTCCACGCGGAACATCGTGGCAACCTCAGCCGGGGTCAGCAGCGGCTCGGCATCAGGGGTGCGAGCAGTCATGAGCGGCCTCCTCGGGAGAACCGAACCATCTCGGTTCTTTCCTCTAAATTCTGCACCTTGACCCGCGTTGCCCGAAATGGCGGACGCGGGCCGAGTCGGTTATAGGACGAACGGCTTGTCCTCGGCACTACAACTACACCATCCGTCCAGCCACGTCGGCCAAACCGATGGAATTGCCCTCCCAGGTGTTCATCAGCGACGGAAGCCGATGGACCATGCCATAGCGGACAGTCACACCGCCGTGACGATCAGTCACAGAGCGATCAGGAGCCACCAGACCCCCCATAGCGTGCAATGCAGAGCAATCCGCCCTTAGTTGGACGGAAGGAGCCCTCCCCGGACTCCTTGTCCTATTTTGGCACGAGGAGTAGGGAACGGCGCAAGGGCCCAGTTAGTGCTATCCATCACGCTTGAGGCAAAGGCCCGGTTCGGGACGTAGGTCCCGGACGGACTTCCGCCTCCACGTCCCCACGTGCCGCACGGGGCACCGGTTCACCTCACATGGATACAAGATCACGGACGCGGATCGCGCCCCGTCAGTTCGCGAACTGACGATCTTTCACCGCCCGCCAGCGCTCCGCCAGCCGTCCGTACGCCTCGCTCGCCCCCTCGGTGTCACCGGCCCGCAGCGCCTCGAGGCCCTCGGCCACGTCGGCGGCCGACCGGTCCCCGGCGAGCTGCCCGGCCGGCAGGGCGTGCACCAGACCCGCGTAGTCCAGCTCGACCAGCGCCCGCGGATGGAACTCCTCCAGCCAGCGCCCCACGTCCACGAGCCCCTCGATCAGCGGGCCCTCGTCCACCGCCTCCCGCATGGTCCGCAGCGCCCGCGCCAGCCGCCGCCGGGCCTGCACCATGGGCGTCCGGTACCGCAGCACGGGCGCCGCGCCGTCGCCGCCCGCCGCGTACTCCCGCTCCTCGTCGGAGAAGAGCACGAACCAGCGCACCGGCACCTGCCACACCGAGGTGCGGATCCACGGTCTGGCGTCCGGATTCCGCTCCGCCCACCGCTCGTGGTCCGCGACCGCCTGCCCGCGCACCACCGGCGGCAGCACCGCGTCGAGCACGGGGGCGGGGAACATCTCGGCCAGTTCCTCCAGGGCCAGCCAGCCGCGCAGCCGGGTCCGCCACGGACAGACGCACACCACCCCGTCCGTCTCGACGACGAACGCGTCCCCGCTCTCGTGCGCCGGCACCGCGACCGGCGGCGTGGCCGCCAAGTCGGCCAGCGAGCGGCGCAGTTCGTCCTGGGCCGTGGGGCGTCCGGAGCGCTCCGCGTACCGGGCCCAGTGGCTCCGTTCGGGCTCCGGGAAGGCGGCCAGCGGCTCGTACACCCGGAGGTAGGACGCGTAGGGAACGAGCACCGAAGACACCACCGACATGCAGCAGATCGTGTCATGCCGGTACTCCGCCGGGGGGTGATCTCGGCACCGGAACAGATCTACGTGCGCGTAGGACTTACGCTCTTGCCCAGTCGGACCTGCCATGTCGGCCGGTCCGCGGCCCTCCCCACCTTCAGGAGGGTCCTCCGCCGCTTCGTACTTGGGAGTCACCACAGTGACCGATGTGACCGGCGCGCCTGCTGATGTACTGCACACCCTGTTCCGCTCGGAGCAGGGGGGCCACGAGCAAGTCGTGCTCTGCCAGGACCGTGCCACCGGCCTCAAGGCCGTGATCGCCATCCACTCCACCGCCCTGGGCCCGGCCCTCGGCGGCACCCGCTTCTATCCGTACGCCTCCGAGGGGGAGGCCGTCGCGGACGCGCTGAACCTCGCGCGCGGCATGTCGTACAAGAACGCCATGGCCGGTCTCGACCACGGCGGCGGCAAGGCCGTCATCATCGGCGACCCGGAGAGGATCAAGACGGAGGAGCTGCTGCTGGCCTACGGGCGGTTCGTGGCCTCGCTCGGCGGGCGCTACGTGACCGCCTGCGACGTCGGCACCTACGTCACCGACATGGATGTCGTCGCCCGCGAGTGCCGCTGGACCACCGGCCGCTCCCCCGAGAACGGCGGCGCCGGCGACTCCTCGGTGCTCACCTCCTTCGGTGTCTTCCAGGGCATGCGGGCCTCGGCCCAGCACCTCTGGGGCGACCCGACGCTGCGTGGCCGAAAAGTGGGGGTCGCCGGAGTCGGCAAGGTCGGCCACCACCTGGTCGAGCACCTGCTCTCGGACGGTGCGGAGGTCGTGATCACGGACGTCCGGGAGGAATCCGTGCGCCGGATCACCGAGCGGCACCCCGAGGTCTCCGTCGCGGCGGACACCGACGCGCTGATCCGCACCGAGGGCCTCGACATCTACGCCCCGTGCGCGCTCGGCGGCGCCCTGAACGACGAGACCGTCCCGGTGCTCACCGCCAAGGTCGTGTGCGGTGCGGCCAACAACCAGCTCGCGCACTCCGGTGTCGAGAAGGACCTGTCGGACCGCGCCATCCTGTACGCACCCGACTACGTGGTGAACGCGGGCGGTGTCATCCAGGTCGCCGACGAGCTGCACGGCTTCGACTTCGACCGGTGCAAGGCGAAGGCGACCAAGATCTTCGACACCACGCTGGCCATATTCGCACGTGCGAAGGCCGACGGCATTCCGCCGGCCGCCGCGGCCGACCGGATCGCCGAGCAGCGGATGGCCGAAGCGCGCCGTAGCTGACTGTCGCCGATCCGTCGCCGTACGTGTGCGGCGACGGATCGGGGCGTGCGGCCGCCGACCGGGGAGACAAGACTCACGCCGGTCGGCGGGTCGCCTGCCCAGAAGAGGTTAAAATCGCAGTTGACCAGCAAGGACGGGGCTCCTCGCAGGTCTCCTTCCGGGGTGCGTGATGCGGGCGGCGTACCGTATGGCCGCGGAAGCAGGTACCGTTGAAGCCCTACGGGCACGGTCTCTCCATACGAGAGTCCGTCCTGAAACATGAACGCGTGTCAAGACTCTGGGGCCGTCGAGCCCCGTCACCGAGGGGGTCGAGCCATGGGGCGCGGCCGGGCAAAGGCCAAGCAGACAAAGGTCGCCCGCCAGCTGAAGTACAGCACCGGCGGGACTGACCTGTCGCGTCTGGCCAATGAGCTGGGCGCAACGCCTTCCAGTCAGCCACCGAACGCGGAGCCGTTCGAGGACGACGAGGAGGATGACCCGTACGCACGGTACGCGGATCTGTACAACGACGACGAGGACGAGGACGAGGACGACAAGTCCAGTCCGTCGTCACAGCGCCGCGGCGCTTGACCTCGCGCTGACACATCAACCCGGTCCGGGCTTGTCCCGGGCCGGGTTCTGTGCTGCCCCGGCCCGGTCCTCCCCCGCGTGAGCCGGGCACGGAACCCGGTGTCCACGCGGTGCTCCCCGCCCGTCCGGCCTGCCGGGATTCCGGTGGTCGGGAGGGGCGGGGCTCCGTGCACACCGGGCGGTCCCGGTGTGCACGTCCGGGTCGCACCAGGTCGTCCCGGTGTCCCATCGATGCCTAGCGGGCGTACTCGCCGACGAGCTCCGCACCCGAGGTGTGCGTCCCGCGCCCGATGATCTCGCCCGCGACCCAGGAGTCGACCCCGCGGTCGGCCAGCGTCGTCAGTGCCGCGTCCACGGACTCGGCCGGGACGATCGCGATCATGCCGACGCCCATGTTCAGCGTCTTCTCCAGCTCCAGCTGCTCGACCCGTCCCGTCCGGCCGACCACGTCGAAGACCGCGCCGGGCGTCCAGGTGGAACGGTCGACCCTGGCGTGCAGTCCGTCCGGGATGACCCGGGCCAGGTTGTTGGCCAGGCCGCCGCCGGTGACGTGGCTGAAGCCGTGGACCTCGGTCGTGCGGGTGAGGGCCAGGCAGTCCAGCGAGTAGATCCGGGTGGGCTCCAGGAGCTCCTCGCCGAGGGTCCGGCCGAACTCCTCGACCTGGCGGTCCAGCGACCAGCCGGCCCGGTCGAAGACGACGTGGCGGACGAGTGAGTACCCGTTGGAGTGAAGACCGGACGACGCCATGGCGATCACCACGTCGCCCTCGCGGATGCGGTCCGGGCCCAGCAGCCGGTCGGCCTCGACCACGCCCGTGCCGGCGCCGGCGACGTCGAAGTCGTCCGGGCCGAGGAGGCCCGGGTGCTCGGCCGTCTCGCCGCCGACCAGGGCGCAGCCCGCCAGGACACAGCCCTCGGCGATGCCCTTCACGATGGACGCGACCCGCTCGGGGTGGACCTTGCCGACGCAGATGTAGTCGGTCATGAACAGCGGCTCGGCGCCGCAGACGACCAGGTCGTCGACGACCATGCCGACGAGGTCGTGGCCGATGGTGTCGTACACGCCCATCTTGCGGGCGAGGTCGACCTTCGTGCCGACGCCGTCGGTCGCGGAGGCCAGCAACGGACGCTCGTAGCGCTTGAGGGCCGAGGCGTCGAAGAGGCCGGCGAAGCCGCCGAGGCCGCCGAGGCCCGCGACCTCGGGGCGCTGCGTCTTCTTCACCCACTCCTTCATCAGCTCGACGGCGCGGTCGCCGGCCTCGATGTCGACGCCCGCTGCCGCGTAGGAAGCACCTGTTGTCTCAGACATTGCCTGGGATCTTTCGTGTGGAGATACGGGGCTGGTGGCCGGAGGTGGACGGCCGGGCCGTCACGGGCGGCGCAGCGCGTCGGTCGCGGCGGTCGCCGCCGGGCCCGCCGCCAGCTCGGTCTCCAGCAGCTGCTTGCCGAGCAGCTCCGGGTCCGGGAGCTCCATGGGGTACTCGCCGTCGAAGCAGGCGCGGCACAGGTTCGGCTTGGCGATCGTGGTCGCCTCGACCATCGCGTCGAGCGAGATGTAGGCGAGCGAGTCCGCGCCCATCGACGTGCCGATCTCCTCGACCGACATGCCGTTGGCGATCAGCTCGGCGCGGGTGGCGAAGTCGATGCCGAAGAAGCACGGCCACTTGACCGGCGGGGACGAGATCCGGATGTGGATCTCGGCGGCACCGGCCTCGCGGAGCATCCGGACCAGTGCGCGCTGGGTGTTGCCGCGGACGATCGAGTCGTCGACGACCACCAGGCGCTTGCCCTTGATGACTTCCTTGAGCGGGTTCAGCTTGAGCCGGATGCCGAGCTGCCGGATGGTCTGGGAGGGCTGGATGAAGGTCCGGCCGACGTAGGCGTTCTTCACCAGTCCGGCGCCGAACGGGATGCCGCTGGCCTCGGCGTAACCGATCGCGGCGGGGGTGCCGGACTCCGGCGTCGCTATGACCAGGTCGGCCTCGACCGGCGCCTCGGCGGCCAGCCTGCGGCCCATCTCCACCCGGGAGAGGTAGACGTTGCGCCCGGCGATGTCGGTGTCGGGGCGGGCCAGGTAGACGTACTCGAAGACACAGCCCTTGGGCTTCGCTTCCGCGAAGCGCGAGGTGCGCAGGCCGTTCTCGTCGATGGCGACGAGCTCGCCCGGCTCGATCTCGCGGACGAAGCTGGCGCCGCAGATGTCGAGGGCGGCGGTCTCGGACGCCACCACCCAGCCGCGCTCCAGCCGGCCGAGGACCAGCGGGCGGATGCCCTGCGGGTCGCGGGCCGCGTAGAGGGTGTGCTCGTCCATGAAGACGAGGGAGAAGGCGCCCTTCACCTCGGGAAGCACCTTCGCGGCGGCCTCCTCGACGGTGAGCGGCTTGCCGTCGTCGTCGGTCTGGCCGGCGAGCAGGGCGGTCACCAGGTCGGTGTCGTTCGTCGCGGCGACCTGGGTGGCGCGGCCGTCCTTGCGGGGAAGGTCGGCGACCATCTCGGCGAGCTGGGCCGTGTTGACCAGGTTGCCGTTGTGACCCAGGGCGATCGAGCCGTGCGCGGTGGCACGGAACGTCGGCTGCGCGTTCTCCCACACCGAGGCACCGGTGGTGGAGTAGCGGGCATGACCGACCGCGATATGGCCCTGGAGGGATCCCAGAGACGTTTCGTCGAAGACCTGCGAGACCAGTCCCATGTCCTTGAAGACCAGGATCTGGGACCCGTTGCTCACTGCGATGCCCGCGGACTCCTGTCCACGGTGCTGCAGGGCATACAGTCCGAAATAGGTGAGCTTGGCGACCTCTTCGCCCGGAGCCCAGACACCGAAGACGCCGCAAGCGTCCTGGGGGCCCTTCTCTCCGGGGAGCAGGTCGTGGTTGAGTCGTCCATCACCACGAGGCACGCCACCGAGTGTAGGCGAGGTCGACCACTGGTCCGAATTCGGGACACCGCGCCGGACCACCGGGGAAGCGCTCCCGAGGGGGGTGCGAGACCCCTTCCGGGTGATCACCCGGAGTGATCGTCCGCGGCTCCCGGCGGGCGCGCGGCACGGGGCGCGGACCGGCCACAGGGCGGCGGCTGCGCGGATCAGCGCCCCTGGGACCGGCGAGTTCCGGCCATTCGGCGCGGGGGCGCGGCGGGCCCGATGGTGGCGCTCGGTGAACCGGCCGACGGGCCGTCGCGGAACCCGTCCGAACGTGCGTTTCGTGGCGAGCCTCACATCGCAATCCGCCCTACTCGCCGGTTCGCGGATCGTGTCGCCGGGGCCGCGGGCCGTACCGCCGGGGCCGTGGGCGGGGTTCCCGGGCGGGGTGTCCGAGGCGGTCACCGGCGGCAGGACCGCTCAGCCCATCAGGGGCAGGAGGGCTTCGAGGTCGGCCCGTTCGCCGCTCGCGGAGAGCTTGGCGGCGTCGAGGGCCCGCGCCCACCGCGTACGGCCGGTGGCGAGCCCGATCCAGGTGAGCGGGTCGGTCTCGACGACGTTGGGCGGCGTACCGCGCGTGTGCTTGGGGCCCTGCACGCACTGGACCACGGCGAACGGCGGGACGCGCACCTCGACCGAGCCGCCCGGCGCCTTCCGGGCGAGGGCGTCGGCGAGCAGCCGGGTGCAGGCGGCGAGCGCCTGCCGGTCGTACGGGACGTCGAGGCCGGTCGCCTCGTTCAGGTCGTCGGTGTGCACGACGAGCTCGACGGTACGGGTGACGAGGAAGTCGGTCAGCCGCATCGTGCCCGCCGGGACCGACAGCAGCCGGTCGTCGGGAACGTCGGGCACCAGCTCCTCGAACCGCCCGGTGACCTCCTCGTACAGCGCGTCCAGGTCCGGGGTCGCCGCGGCGAGCTCCCGGGTGCCGTCGGCGATGGGGGCGGCCCGGTCCGCGGTCGAGAACGGCCAGTCGAGGAGTTCCGGATCGGGCCCGGCCGCGGCGGGCGGCGGCAGCTCCAGGCTCCGGGTGAGGTGCGAGAGCCCCATGGTCAGGTGCACGGCCAGTTCGCGCACGGTCCAGTCGCCGAGCCGGGTCGGCAGGGCGAGCTGCTCGGGCGTCAGGGTGCGGACGGCCCCGCGGACGTGGGCGAACTGCGCCAGGACCGCGCTGCGGGTCCGGGCCGGGTCGTAGCGGCGGGCGCGTTTCCGGGACGGCGGCATGCCCAGGAGCCTACGGCCTGCCCGGCGCCCCGATCGGCGGTCGGCGGTCGGTGGGCGGCGGTGGTGGACCGTCGGTCGTCGGCTCAGTTCCGAATCGCGAAGTCGCCCAGTCCGCCGGCCAGGAGGCCGAAGCCGCGCTCGGCCAGCTCGGCGGCTTCCGGGGCGATCGCGTCGGCGCGCTCGCCCGCCAGCAGCCGCAGCTGGTTCGCCTGTATCAGCGAGTTGCGGGTGCTGATCAGCTGGGCCGCCGCGATCCGGGCGATCGGCGGCTCCTGCCCCTCCTCGACCAGGACCTCGGCGAGCAGCTCGAAGGAGCGCATGGCGAACGAGTGGGCCCTGATCAGCAGCGCCGGGGTCTCCTGGATCAGCCGGCGCACCTCCAGCACCATCGGCAGGTCGCTCATCCCGACCGAGGGGTCGCGGCGCTCCATCGCCTCCAGGAACTGGGTGCGCACGGCGGCCAGGGCGGACTCGCCGGGCGCCCGGTCCCGTACCACCCGCGCGACGTCGCCGACGTGCTCCTCCATCGGCGCGAGGACCAGGTCCTCCTTGCTCGCGAAGTAGTTGAAGACCGTCATCTTCGACACCTCGGCGGCCTCGGCGATCTCGGCGACCGAGACCTGGTCGAAGCCGCGCTCGGCGAAGAGTTCGGTGGCCGCGGCCAGCAGACGGTGGCGCGTCTGGCGCTTCTTGCGCTCGCGCAGGCTCATCCCCTCGGTCATGGCGGCACTGTACCAGGATGAAAGTTGAGCTTGGATTAATTCTTGACCGAATATAATTTTATGAGTCGTGGTGCTGCCGGGCACGAAGGTGCCGAGCCGCCCGGGAAGGGAGCCCCGTCCTGCCGGCGGGCCGCGCCGACGGTCGCGTGACGCGTACCGTACGCCCCGCCCACACGGGGACGGTCCCGCCCACGGATGGGCGGGACCGTCCCCGGCACGCACGGACCGTCCCCACGGACAGGTCGTCGTCAGGCGAGCAGACCCGGAATGGTCTCCTCGTGCGCGGCACGCAGCTCGCTCAGCGGGATGCCGAACTCGCCCTGGACCTCGATCTCCTCGCCGTCCACGACACCGATCCGGGCGACGGGCAGACCCCGGGCCCCGCACATGTCGTTGAAACGGAGCTCCTCGCTCCGGGGGACGGAGACGACCGCGCGTCCCGCCGACTCGGAGAAGAGGAAGGTGAACGCGTCCAGTCCGTCCGGCACGACCAGCCGGGCACCCTTCCCGCCGCGCAGGCAGGACTCGGTGACCGCCTGGATCAGGCCGCCGTCGGAGAGGTCGTGCGCCGCGTCGATCATGCCGTCGCGGGAGGCCGAGATCAGGATCTCGGCGAGCAGCTTCTCGCGGCCCAGGTCCACCTTCGGCGGCATGCCGCCCAGGTGGCCGTGGATGACCTCGGACCAGGCCGAGCCGCCGAACTCCTCGTGGGTGTCGCCCAGCAGGTAGAGGAGCTGGCCCTCTTCCGCGAAGGCGACCGGCGTGCGCCGGGTGACGTCGTCGATCACGCCGAGCACGGCCACGACCGGCGTCGGGTGGATCGCCGTCTCGCCGGTCTGGTTGTACAGCGAGACGTTGCCGCCGGTGACCGGGGTGCCCAGCTCCAGGCAGCCGTCCGCCAGGCCGCGGGTGGCCTCGGCGAACTGCCACATGACGTCCGGGTCCTCGGGCGAACCGAAGTTCAGGCAGTCCGAGATCGCGAGCGGCTTGGCACCGGAGGCGGCGACGTTGCGGTACGACTCCGCCAGCGCGAGCTGCGCGCCGGTGTACGGGTCGAGCTTGGCGTACCGGCCGTTGCCGTCGGTCGCCATGGCCACGCCCAGGTTCGACTTCTCGTCGATCCGGACCATGCCGGCGTCCTCGGGCATCGCGAGCACGGTGTTGCCCTGCACGAACCGGTCGTACTGGTCCGTGATCCAGGACTTCGACGCCTGGTTCGGCGAGGAGACCAGCTTGAGGACCTGCTCGCGCAGCTCGGCGCCGTTCGCCGGACGGGCCAGCTTGCCGGCGTCGTCGGCCTGGAGCGCGTCCTGCCAGGACGGGCGGGCGAACGGGCGGTGGTACGTCGGGCCCTCGTGGGCGACGGACCGCGGCGGCACGTCCACGATCTGCTCGCCGTGCCAGAAGATCTCCAGCTGCGAGCCCTCGGTCACCTCACCGATGACGGTGGCGATGACGTCCCACTTCTCGCAGATCTCCAGGAAGCGGTCCACGTGCTGCGGCTCGACGATCGCGCACATGCGCTCCTGCGACTCGCTCATGAGGATTTCCTCGGGCGAGAGGGAGGAGTCGCGCAGCGGCACGGTGTCCAGCTCGACGCGCATGCCGCCGGAACCGGCGGAGGCCAGCTCGGACGTGGCGCAGGAGAGCCCGGCGCCGCCGAGGTCCTGGATGCCCGCGACGAGCTTCTCCTTGAAGATCTCCAGGGTGCACTCGATGAGGAGCTTCTCCTGGAACGGGTCGCCGACCTGGACCGCCGGGCGCTTGGCCGGGCCGGTCGACTCGAAGGTCTCCGAGGCCAGCACGGAGACGCCGCCGATGCCGTCGCCGCCGGTGCGGGCACCGTAGAGGATCACCTTGTTGCCGGGGCCGGAGGCCTTGGCCAGGTGGATGTCCTCGTGCTTCATCACGCCGATGCAGCCGGCGTTGACCAGCGGGTTGCCCTGGTAGCAGGCGTCGAAGACGACCTCGCCGCCGATGTTCGGCAGGCCCAGGCAGTTGCCGTAGCCGCCGATGCCCGCGACGACGCCCGGCAGGACGCGCTTGGTGTCGGGGTGGTCGGCCGCGCCGAAGCGCAGCGGGTCGACGACGGCGACCGGGCGGGCGCCCATGGCGAGGATGTCGCGGACGATGCCGCCGACGCCGGTGGCCGCGCCCTGGTAGGGCTCGATGTACGAGGGGTGGTTGTGCGACTCGACCTTGAAGGTGACCGCGTACCCCTGGCCGACGTCGACCACACCGGCGTTCTCGCCGATGCCGACGAGCATCGCGTCGTTGGCGGGGGTCTTCTCGCCGAACTGCTTGAGGTGGACCTTGCTGCTCTTGTACGAGCAGTGCTCGGACCACATCACGGAGTACATGGCGAGCTCGGCACCCGTGGGACGGCGGCCCAGGATCTCGCGGATCCGGGCGTACTCGTCCTCCTTGAGGCCGAGCTCCTTCCAGGGCTGCGCGGTGTCCGGGGTTTCGGCCGCGTGCTTGACCGTGTCCAGGCTCATGCGTTGACCAGCTTCTTGATGATCGAGGTGAAGAACCCGAGGCCGTCGGTGCGGCCGGTTCCGATCAGCGGCTCGACGGCGTGCTCCGGGTGCGGCATCAGGCCGACGACATTGCCCGCGGCGTTGGTGATGCCGGCGATGTCGCGCAGCGAGCCGTTGGGGTTCACGTCCAGGTAGCGGAAGGCGACCCGGCCCTCCGCCTCCAGCTCGTCGAGCACCCGCTCGTCGGCGACGTAACGCCCCTCCATGTTCTTGAGCGGTACGGAGATCTCCTGGCCCGCGGAGTAGTCCGAGGTCCAGGCGGTCTCCGCGTTCTCGACGCGCAGCTTCTGGTCGCGGCAGATGAAGTGCAGGTGGTTGTTGCGCAGCATCGCGCCGGGCAGCAGGTGCGCCTCGGTCAGGATCTGGAAGCCGTTGCAGATACCGAGGACCGGCATCCCCGCCTTCGCCTGATCGATGACGGTCTCCATGACCGGCGAGAAGCGGGAGATGGCACCCGCCCGCAGATAGTCGCCGTAGGAGAAGCCGCCCGCCAGAATGACCGCGTCGACCTGGTGCAGGTCCTTGTCGCGGTGCCACAGCGATACGGGTTCGGCGCCCGCGACCCGTACGGCCCTCAGGCTGTCCTGGTCGTCGAGCGTGCCGGGAAAGGTGACGACTCCGATACGAGCAGTCACTTCGACTCCTCGGCCTTCTCCACCTTCACGGTGAAGTCCTCGATGACGGTGTTGGCGAGGAAAGTCTCGGCCATCTCGTGAATGCGGCCGAGGGCGGCTTCGTCGACCGGCCCCTCGACCTCGAGCTCGAAACGCTTTCCCTGACGTACGTCCGCGATTCCCTCGAAGCCGAGACGGGGCAGTGCGCGCTGCACCGCCTGTCCCTGCGGGTCGAGGATCTCGGGCTTGAGCATGACGTCGACTACGACGCGTGCCACTGGCACTCCCGGTTTGGTGTGGTGCGGCTGTTTCTCCGGGGGGGCTCCCCAGACCCCCGCAGGTCCCTTCAGCGTACCTGGCCGGAAATTCTACGCGAGTAGATATCACAGCTCCCGGATCACGTCGAGATATCGGTGACAACGGATGGGGAAAGTCCTGCAAAAAAAATCCTCACCATCAGCACACATAGAAGGCTGACACGCGGATGTAATTGGGTGGGCTTCACAATGCGGTGCCCACCGCTGTACAAATGATTACCGGGGAATGCAGCATTGCCCCTAAACGGCCGACAACCGTCGGCCCCGTATCCGCCGGACAGGCCCTGGCAGTCAGCAGGCCGGCATCGGTTCGCAGCAGAAGCGCCGGCGCCGCAGGAAAGGACCGATATCCGTGGCTCAACGCGTAGTGGTCACGCTCTTCGACGACATCGACGGGGGAGCAGCGGCGGAAACGGTCACGTTCGCCCTGGACGGGAAGTCGTACGAGATCGACCTCAATCCGTCCAATGCCAAGAAACTGCGCAAGGCCCTCGCGCCGTACATGGCGGCCGGCCGGAAGCAGACCGGCGGCGGCAGGCACGGCAAGAAGCCCGTGGCGTACCGGCACACGTCGCTCGCTCCCGACCCGGCGGCCGTACGGGCCTGGGCCCGCTCCCACCGGATGGACGTGCCGGCCCGCGGCCGCATCCCGAAGAAGGTCTACGAGGCGTTCCGCGAAGCGAGTTGAGCCTGGGCGCCCGGCGCCCCGGCCCGGCGCCGTCTCCCGGGTGACGGGGCGTCGCGCCCCGGCCCGGACGGCGGCCGGTCGCCCCCTGCCCGGTCGTGCCACCGATCCGGCAGCACCCCCTGCCCGGTCGCGCCACCGGCCCGGACCGGGCGGAACGCCTTTCCGGGGCCGTCCGGAGCACCCCTCGACAACACCGCACGGGCACCGACTTGCGCTACACCCCCGCAGGTCGGCTAAAGTCTGGAGCACGCCGAGGGGCAAGGCCGAAAAGCCGAACCCCGAGCAGCGTGCGGGTGTAGTTCAGTAGCAGAACATCCCCCTTCCAGGGGGAAGGCGCAGTGTGCAATTCCTGTCACCCGCTCTGCATCGCTCTCGACGACCACTCCGGTGGATCGGGTAGAGTGTTGCTCGCACCGCACGGAGAGCTCCTTCCGGAGTACAATGAGCGGCAGCAATGCGGACGTGGCTCAGTTGGTAGAGCATCACCTTGCCAAGGTGAGGGTCGCGAGTTCGAATCTCGTCGTCCGCTCTTGATCGGATTTTTGAAGGCCCTGGTCGATTTCGACCGGGGCCTTCGCCGTATTCCTCTCCTCTCATCGTCGAGGACCGCCGAAGATCTCTGAGGACCGCTCGGACCGTCGAAGACCGCTGAGGACCGCCGAAAACCGCTGAGGGCCGCTCCATGACGTTTGTCATGTGCAGTGGTGACAGCCCGCACTGAGCGCGGCGCCGAGCCGGCGGGAGTCTGGGCACATGACCAGCGACGAGATTCCCAGCGACCGCCCGGGCGGCACCGCGGCCGATCCCGGGACCGACCCCGTGACCGCCCCCCTGGCCGATTCCACGACCGGTCCGGTGGCCGGCTCCCCCGTCGTTCCCGTGGCCGATCCCGTCATCGAGGTCGACGGCGTGCACCGCAGCTACACGGGCGGCTTCGAGGCCGTGGCCGGTGTCTCCTTCTCCGTGGGGCGCGGCGAGCTCTTCGCCCTGCTCGGCACGAACGGCGCCGGGAAGACCTCCACCGTCGAACTGCTGGAGGGCCTGGCCGCGCCCGACGCCGGCGCGATCCGGGTGCTGGGCCACGACCCGTTCCGCGAGCGCGCCCTCGTCCGGCCGCGGATCGGGGTGATGCTCCAGGAGGGCGGCTTCCCCTCCGACCTGACGGTCACCGAGACCGTACGGATGTGGGCGGGGTGCACCAGCGGTGCCCGGCCGACCGGCGAGGCCCTGGAACTGGTCGGGCTCTCCCACCGGGCCCGGGTGCGGGTCAAGCAGCTCTCCGGAGGCGAGCGGCGCCGCCTCGACCTGGCACTGGCCCTGCTCGGCCGGCCCGAGGTGCTGTTCCTGGACGAGCCGACCACCGGGCTCGACGCCGAGGGACGGCGCGAGACCTGGAAGCTGGTGCGCGAGCTGCGCGCCGGAGGCACCACCGTCCTGCTCACCACGCACTACCTGGAAGAGGCCGAGACGCTCGCCGACCGGCTGGCGATCATGCACCGGGGGCGGATCGTGACGGCGGGCACCACCGCCGACGTGACGGCCGCACGTCCCTCCCGCATCCGGTTCACCCTGCCCGACGGGGTCCCGGCGGCACGGATTCCGCTGACGCTGCAGGCCGCCGCCGAGGGGGGCCGGATCGAGATCCGCACCCACCGGCTGCAGGAGTCCCTGGACGAACTGCTGACCTGGGCGAGGCAGTCGGACATCCGGCTGATCGGCCTCGACGCCCGGTCGGCCTCCCTCGAAGAAGCATTCCTCGACATCGCGCGGAGCGCGACGGAGAACGGAAAGGCGGCCGTGCGATGACGACCACGACGACCGGCGGCACCCCCGGGACGAAGACCGGAACCACCACCGCGGCGGGCGCCCCGGCCGGGCCGGGGCGGGCGGCGACCACCACGGTCCGGGACCGGCTGACCGCCCTCGGACGCGCCGAGGTCACCCTGCTCGCCCGCAACCGGACGGCCGTCTTCGTGGCGCTGCTGATGCCCGCCGCCATGGTCCTGGCGATGAAGTCGACGCTCAAGCCGTCCCTTCTCGACGGGACCGGGCTGAGCATCGCCGGAGCGGCGCTCACCGGTGGCATCGGCATCGTGCTGATCCAGGCCGTCTACATGAACATGGTCTCGTCGTACGTGGCCCGGCGCGAGGACCTGGTCCTCAAGCGGCTGCGCACCGGCGAGGTCACCGACCGGGAGATCCTCGTCGGGACCGCGCTGCCGTCGGTCGCGCTGGCCCTGGCCCAGATCGTGGTGATCATCGTGGCCGGGACGGTCTTCTTCGACCTCGCCGCGCCGAAGCGGCCCGACCTGCTCCTGGCGGGGCTGCTGCTGGGCGTGGTGCTGCTGACGGCGCTGGCCGGGGCCACCTCGACGGTCACCCGTACCGTGCAGACCTCGCAGCTCACCACCCTCCCGCTGTTCCTCGTCTCGATGATGGGCTCGGGGCTCTTCGTACCGCTGGAGGTCATGCCCGACCGGGTGGCGGCCGTGTGCGAACTGCTGCCGGTGACCGGGGCGATGACGCTCGTCCGGTCGGGCTGGCTGGGCGGGGCCGAGGGGTCCGACCTGCTGGTGGCCGCTCTGACGGGGCTGGCCTGGACCGCGTTCGCCGTGTTTGCTGTGCAGCGTTGGTTCCGCTGGGAACCGCGACGCTGAGGGGGGACGTGCCGTGTCGGTGCTCGTGCGGGGCTGGCGCCGCGGCTGGCAGCAGCGCAGCAGGCTGGAACGGATCGATCTGTACTCGCGGGTGACCGTTTCGACGATGCCCTGGTTCTTCACCCTGGCGTGGCAGGTGGCCCCCTTCAAGTCGGACATCCGCCATGAGCCGCTGCCGCTGTTCCTGGGCCTGGCCCTGCTGGTCGTGAGCCTGGTGCAGTGCCTGCTGAACAGCCTCAACATACGGCCGGCGTACAGGCACTACCTCGGTACGTCCGTCTTCCCCCGGCGTCGGCAACTGCCGCCCCTGGTACTGATCCTGGTGAGCCTGGGGCTGCTGGTGGCACTGGTCGGGGTGGACGGGGTGAACGGCTCGGGACTGTTCCTCATGGTCATCAACATGCCGACGGCGTTCGCGACGACACAGACCCTGCTGGTCCCGGTCCGCACCTTCCTGCTCCAGGCACTCGCCCTCGCCGCGCTGGGCGTCGGCTCCCTCGCCGCGGTCGGGGTGCGGGGCGGGCCGCTGGGCGGGGTGGCGTCGGCGGTGCTCCTCAGCTGCTTGATCATCCTGGTCTCCGTACGGCCCAGCGCCTGGAGCCTGGCCGTGATGTGGCAGGCCGAGGAGGCCCGGGACCTGCAGGCCCGGCTCGCGGTCGCCGAGGAGCGGCTGCGGTTCGGCCGGGACCTGCACGACGTGCTGGGCCGCAATCTCGCCGTGATCGCGCTGAAGAGCGAACTGGCCGCGGAACTGGCCCAGCGCGGCAGGCCGGAGGCGGTGGACCAGATGGTCGAGGTGCAGCGGATAGCCCGTACCTCGCAGCAGGAGGTGCGCGAGGTGGTACGGGGCTACCGGGAGGCCGATCTGAGTACGGAACTGGCCGGGGCCCGCGGGGTGTTGAGCGCGGCCGGAATCGAGTGCGAGGTGCGGGGGACCACCGGCGGGGAACTGCCCGCGCCCGTGCAGGCGGCGCTCGGCTGGGTCGTGCGGGAGGCGGCGACCAATGTGCTGCGGCACGGCGATCCGCGCCGCTGCACGATCCGGATCGGGTCCTCGGCGGACGAGGTGGTGCTCCAGGTGGAGAACGACGGGGCGGCCGACGACTCCGGGGCTGGGACCGGGACCGGGGGTTCCGGACTGGCCGGGCTGCGGGAGCGACTCCGCGCGCTGGAGGGTTCGCTGGACGCGGGCCCGGCGGGCAACGGCCTGTTCCGGCTCACCGCGACGATCCCGCTGTCCGGCACGGAGAACCGGACGCCGTCCCGCGCGAAGCCGGGAGCGGCGGGAGCGGTAGCGGGAGTGGTGGGGGCGGGACCGGGAGCAGCGGGCACGGGAACGGCGACGGAAACGGAACTGGCGGCACCCACCGCCCTCCAGGAGGGACGACGATGACGGCCGTGCGCGTACTGCTCGCCGACGACGAACACCTGATCCGGGGCGCGCTGGCCGCGCTGCTGGCCCTGGAGGACGACCTCGTGGTGGTCGCGGAGGCGGCGAGCGGACCGGAGGCACTGGCCATGGCGCGGGCCCACCGGCCCGATGTGGCGGTCCTCGACCTGGAGATGCCCGGCGCCGACGGTGTGAGTGTCGCCACATCGCTGCGGACCGAACTGCCCGACTGCCGGACGATGATCGTGACGAGTCATGGCCGGCCCGGGCACCTCAAGCGGGCGCTGGCGGCAGGCGTGCGGGCCTTCGTCCCGAAGACCGCCAGCGCCCGTCAGCTCGCCGGGATCATCCGCACCGTGCATGCCGGAAACCGTTACGTGGACCCGGAGTTGGCGGCCGACGCGATCTCCTCGGGGGACTCTCCGCTGACCGCCCGGGAGGCCGAGGTGCTGGAACTCGCGGCGGACGGGGCACCCGTCGCGGAGATCGCGGAGCGGGCCTCGCTGTCGCAGGGGACCGTCCGGAACTACCTGTCGGCGGCCGTCTCGAAGCTCGGGGTGGAGAACCGGCATGCCGCGGTGCGTCTCGCGCGGCAGCGGGGATGGGTATAGTGGTTCTCGCGCTTCGGCGCTTGCGGACGTAGCTCAGTTGGTAGAGCGCAACCTTGCCAAGGTTGAGGTCGCCAGTTCGAACCTGGTCGTCCGCTCGGTTCAGCAAGAAGCCCCCGGCCTTCCGGCCGGGGGCTTCTTCGTGTTCGTCGGGCGGTCCTACTGCCAGGGCGTGCCGGTGAGGAGTTCGTACGCCTCCAGGTACTTCGCCCGGGTCGCGGCCACGATCTCCTGGGGCAGGGCCGGGGGCGGCTGCTCGCTCCTGCGGTCCCAGCCGGAGGCCGGCGAGGTCAGCCAGTCGCGCACGAACTGCTTGTCGTAACTGGGCTGGGCCCGGCCCGGCTCCCATCCGGACACCGGCCAGAAGCGCGAGGAGTCGGGGGTCAGCACCTCGTCCGCGATGATCAGCTCCTCGGTGCCGTCGGCGGCGGGCGCGAAACCGAACTCGAACTTCGTGTCGGCGAGGATGATCCCGCGCTCGCGCGCGATGTCCCGGGCCCTGCCGTACACGTCCAGCGTGGTGCGGCGCAGCCGGTCGGCGGTCTCCTCGCCGACCTGGCGGGCCACCTCCTCGTAGCTCACGTTCTCGTCGTGGTCGCCGACGGCCGCCTTGGTGGCGGGGGTGAAGATCGGCTCCGGGAGTTCGGAGCCGTCGACGAGCCCCTCGGGCAGCGGGAGGCCGCAGACCGTGCGGGACTCCTTGTACTCGACGAGGCCTGAGCCGGTGAGGTAGCCGCGGGCGACGCACTCGACCGGGACCATCCGCAGCGACTTGCAGATCAGGGTGCGGCCGGCCCAGTCGGCGGGGGCCCCGGCGGGAAGCTCCGTGGACAGGACGTGGTTCGGCACGAGATCGGCGAGCTGGTCGAACCACCACAGCGAGAGACGGGTGAGCACCCGGCCCTTGTCCGGGATCTCGGTCGGCAGGACCCAGTCGTACGCGGACATGCGGTCGCTGGCGACCATGACGAGGTCGCCCGCCTCGTTCCGGTACAGGTCGCGCACCTTGCCCGTGTGCAGGTGGGTGAGCCCCGGGACCTGTACTGGTTCGGGCTTTTCTACAAATCCGGACACGCTGCCTCCGCGTAGGTTGATCCAGGAGTCGTACCGATTCTCCCGTATCGGGTGCGGTGGAGTGGAACGGGGGCGTCCGCGGCGCCGACTGCCGTGCCCCTGGAGGCATCACGGGCACGGGTGGCATCACGGGCCTCGCACGGCTTGTACGTCTCACGTGTCTCGCGGGCGCGGGGGCTCGGGGGCGTTTCAGTCGCGCTTGCAGATGCGGTCGAGGAGATTGGCCGTGGCCCGCTGGATGCGGGAATCGACGTGGCCGGGGCGGTCCAGGGCCGGGGACCAGGCGAAGGTGCCCGAGGCGAAGACGATGGCGCCGGACGGGGCACGGTACAGGGACGTCTCCTGGTGGCGTCCGACGCCCTCGCTGTCCAGGTACGGGGAGTGGGCGAGCAGGATGCGGCTCTCGTGCTCGGGGAGCGCGATGCGCGGGAAGTAGCGGTCGGCCTCGCCCGCGACCATCCCGTCGAGTTCGTCGCCCTCGCCGGCGCCCGTCGCCTCCCACAGCCAGTGCTCGGCGTTCCGCACGACCATGGGGTGCGGATCGGGCACCCGGCCCGCGTACTGGATGCCCAGGACCTGCTGCTCGGGGCGGTCGATCTCGCGCCAGAGCGCGGACTTTCCCGGGCCGCGGCGTTTTCGGCAGGTGAGCAGGCGGTCCGGGACGCCGGACGGCGACGGGGAGAGGCTGACCTGCCAGTACATGGTGTTCGCGGAGAGGAACACCAGTGAGGTGCCGCCGTCGCGGGCGCTTTCGACGGTACGGCGCATGGGCACCGACCAGTACTCGTCGTGGCCGGGGAAGACCAGGCCCCGGTAGCGGCCCGGGTCGACGCGGCCGGCGTGCAGATCGCGGGTGTCCGCGTACGCGATGTCGTAGCCGTACCGTTCGGCCCAGCGGATGAAGTCGTAGGCGTGCCCGACGTGCAGCGGCAGGCCGGCGCCCGCGTAGGGGCGGTCGAAGGAGACCGTGACCGCGGCGCCCTCCTCGCCCAGGAGCCGGCCCTCCTCGTCCCAGGCGTGGTAGAGGCTCGCGCCGGTGCGGCCGTCCTCCGGGTAGAGGTTGTACGCCTGCCAGGTGATGTCCGGCAGCACCAGCAGCAGATCGGCCGGGTGCTCGTCGCGGACCGTGAACGGGATGTGGGAGCGGTACCCGTCGACCGTGGTGAGCACGGCCACGTACGCGCCGATCGACCAGTAGCTCGGGATCTGCAGGCGCCAGGACTGCCACCAGTGGTGGCAGGAGACCGTGCGGTCGGCGGCGAGCGGGGCGGGCTGCACGATGCCGGAGATCCGGGGACTCGTGGTGATCTTGGCGGCGCCGTCGCCGCCGTAGTGACCGATGCGGTAGATGTCCACGGAGAACTGCCGGGGCGGGTTCACGGTGATGTGGAAGTCGACCGCCTCGCCGGGGGCGGCGGCGCCCGTGGAGATGAACCCCTTGATCTGCCGGTGCACGTCGTCGGCGGTACGGGTGCCGCCGTCGGTGGAACCGCGGGTCAGGGCCGGATCGGCGTACCAGGGGACGACGTGCCCGGTGTCGCCGAAGTAGTTCTCGCTGCCGCGCAGCCAGGGCAGGGGGCCCTGGCCGAAGGGGTCGGAGACGGCGTGCGCGAGGGCACCCGACTCCCAACGTCGAATCTGCTCCGCCCCCATACCCGTCCCCTCCCTCAGCTCCCCCGCAACAACAGTCGAGCCACCCGCGGCCATGCGTCATCGGTGCGCCGACAGTGCTGCGTCGGATGTCAGCGTCGATCCCCAGCACATCACATAACGCACGCAGTCCGTCACCGTTCGTCGCGAATTGACGTGAACGGAACGCACTCTTCCGGGTGTTGAGGTGTGACGGAACGGACCTTTGTTTCAGACGAGGCGTACGGGCTTGTCGGTGCGTACGCCGACCGAGGCGAGCCAGGACCGCAGCGGTTCCGCGTCCCCCTCCTCGACCAGGCTGAGGACGGGGCCTCCCAGGTCCGCCCGGCGCTCGCCGTCGACGAGCAGGGCGGGGCCGTCGAGCCAGTCGAGACCGGGGGCCGCACCCGCCGTGTCCACTGCGGCGCAGCAGACCATCGCCACGACGTGGTCGGCGAGCAGCTCCGTGCCCGTACGGGGCGGCTGGAGCGGAAGGAACGGGAGGGGATCGGGGCCCCAGAGGTCCGGGGCGGGGCCGGTCGCGCCGGAGGCACCGGTCACCGCGGAGGCGCCCGGCGCGTGGCCGGACGGGGCCTGCCGGACCGCCGCGGCCTCCTCCCGGGCCAGTGCGGCGCTGATCCCGGCGGCGAGCGCCTCACCGCCCCCGGTCCGGCCCGCCAGGTGATCGACCACCCGGGCCAGCGTGGGCACCCCCGCGTCGACGGGGCAGGCGGTACGGAACGGACGGCCACCGGTGCCGGGGGCGACGGAACCGGCGGGAGCGGAGGTGAGGGCGGCTTCCGGCGTGCTCATCGAGTCGAGGACCCGGTGCAGGCGGGCGGCCTCGGTGCGCCACTTCCGGTCCACCACCTCTTCCGGGTACTGCTGCCAGTCGACCGGCGACCAGTCCGCCCCCGTCCGGGCGGGGCCGCCGTGGAACAGCCGGGCCGCGAGCAGCGACGCGGCCTCGTCGGCGGCGCCCGGCTCCTCCAGCAGGTCGCAGGCCGGGCGTTCGCCGAGCCGCGCGGCGAACCCGTCGGCGAGCCGGTCGCGCCGGGACAGCTCGGTCAGGGCGGAGACGACCCCGGCGTCCAGCCGGGAGGGCCAGCGGCCCATCCGCCAGGCGGGCAGCGCGACGCGGGTGAGCAGCCGGTCCCAGCCCGCGTAGGCGAGGCCGACCTGTTCCTGGGCGACGATCCGCAGCCCGTGGTCCACGTCCTGGGCCCGGATCGACGCGGCGGAGGCGACGCTCCGCTCCATCTCCGCCGCGTGGTTGCGACAGCCGCGCAGCAGCAGCCTGGCGATCCGGCCGACGAAGGCGCGGGGCACCTTGCGCACCCCGGCCAGCGGCCCCGGCGCGGGCACGGCGGCGTCGGCGACCACGCCGTCCAGACCCCGTACGAAACGGCGGGCCGCAGCTATGTCGGGATGCGCGGAGGGGCCCGTGCCCGCGACGACCGGGGCGAGCACCGCCCGCAGCTCCGCGACCCTCATCCACCACAGGAACGGCGAGCCTATGACCAGCACCGGAGCCGCCTGGACCCGGCGACGGCGGGGGCGGCCCGCTCCGGGGCGCCGGGGTGCCTCGGCCCCGGGACGCGCCACCGGGGCCGTGGCGGGCGGGACGGGGGCATGGAGCGGCGCGGGAGCATGGAACGGCGCGGTCCCGGCCTCGGCCTCGGTCGCAGTCGCGGCCTCGGCCCTGGTCGCGGAGGAGCTTGCGGAGGGACGTGCGGCAGGGGCCCCGGCCGACTGCGCCGAGGGGTGCGTGCGGTCCTCCAACCAGCTGTCGCAGTCGGGTGTCAGGGCTATCGCGGAGGGCGCGGGAACCCCGAGCCGGTCGGCGAGGTCCCTGACCAGGCGGTAGAGGTCGGGGGCGGCTTCCTCGGCGAGCGGGACGGTCGGACTGACCGCCGGCTTCGCCCGTACGATCGCCGTTCCGACGGCGACGGCGAGCAGGAGCACGACGACCGCGCAGGCCGTCACGACCCAGCGGGCCGTGTCCCAACCGCCGCCCACGGCATGGCCCTGGGAACCCGCCACGAACAGGACCACGGCCACCGCCGCCGGCAGGATCGCCGCGGCCGTCGCCCAGCCCCGGATCCTCAGCAGGGCAAGAGCTCGTGCGCGCGCACCCGGCGCACCCGTCTCCTCATTCATCCCGATACCGGACATGGCCGGACGTCACCCCCTCTGTCCCTGCGGCGGTGTTCTTCACTCCCCCACTGTGACACCCGTCACTGACATCGCAATGCCGGTGGGCCAAGTGCCGGAATGCTTGCGCCGCACCCTAGTTGGGGCCCCGGCAGGCGTCATCCGGATGGCGCAGTCGTCACTCGATGGAATGGCTTTGGGCAAAGGTGCTGACGTGCCGCCGCGCTTGGGGCATTGGCGCGTTCCGGCCCGGGGCGGCGGGGCCCATGGCGCGGTGCGCGATGCATCGGTACAGGGCGACGTGATGCGGGGCAGGCCGGTCGGCCTGCCCCGCATCGCGATCCCGCCGCCCCGAGGGCGGCCGGTCTCAGGCTTCCGCGGCCTTGCGGGCAATGTCGGTGCGGAGCTGCGAACCGTCGAGCCGGATCCGGCCCGCGGCCGTGTAGGCGCGCTCCCGGGCCTCGGCGAGATCCTTGCCGGTCGCGGTCACGGACAGCACCCGGCCGCCCGCGCTGACGATCGTGTCGCCGTCCTTCTTCGTACCGGCGTGCAGGACGTACGCGTGCGGGGCGTCCTGTGCCGCCACCTCGTCGAGTCCCTCGATCGGGTCCCCCGTGCGCGGGGTGCCCGGGTAGTTGTGCGAGGCGATGACCACGGTGACGGCGGCCTCGTCGCGCCACGTGAGCGGGGGCAGTTCGTCGAGGGTGCCGTTGGCGGAGCCCAACAGGACACCAGCCAGCGGGGTCTGCAGACGGGCCAGGACCACCTGGGTCTCGGGGTCGCCGAAACGGGCGTTGAACTCGATCACCCGGACGCCGCGCGAGGTGATCGCGAGGCCCGCGTACAGCAGTCCGGAGAACGGGGTGCCGCGGCGGCGGAGCTCGTCGACGGTCGGCTGGAGCACCGTCTCCATGACCTCGTCGACCAGCTTGGGGTCGGCCCACGGGAGGGGGGAGTACGCGCCCATGCCGCCGGTGTTCGGGCCCTGGTCGCCGTCCAGGGCGCGCTTGAAGTCCTGCGCGGGCTGGAGCGGCAGCACGGTGGTGCCGTCCGTGATCGCGAAGAGGCTCACCTCGGGGCCGTCGAGGAACTCCTCGATGACCACGCGGTCGCAGGCCAGGGCGTGGGCGCGGGCCGCCTCGACGTCGTCGGTGACGACGACGCCCTTGCCCGCGGCGAGGCCGTCGTCCTTGACGACGTACGGGGCGCCGAAGGCGTCGAGGGCGGTGTCGATCTCCGCCGGGGTGGTGCAGACGTAGCTGCGGGCGGTCGGGACGCCCGCCCCGGCCATCACCTCCTTGGCGAACGCCTTGGAGCCCTCCAGCCGGGCCGCCTCACGGGAAGGGCCGAAGCAGGGGATGCCCGCGGCGCGCACGGCGTCGGCGACCCCGGCGACGAGCGGCGCCTCCGGGCCGACGACCACCAGTTCGGCGCCCAGGTCGGTGGCGAGGCGCGCGACGGCGTCGCCGTCGAGGGCGTCGACCGGGTGCAGTTCGGCCACCTCCGCGATGCCGGCGTTGCCGGGAGCGCAGTACAGAGCGGTGACGTCGGGGTCGAGGGACAGAGAGCGGCACAGGGCGTGTTCGCGGGCGCCGCCGCCGATGACGAGGACCTTCACGGGGTGCAGCCTAACCGTCGGGGCGCGACCCCCTCGACGCGCGCCGCCCCGTGGACACCCGGACGATCCGGCCGCTCACCCGCGCCGGGGCGGTCCGGTCCCCCACTCGCCCCCGGCCCGTACGGCGGGCCGCGCCCCTCGTCCTCCCCGTCCGTTCCTACTCGTTGGTGAACTCTTCTTCCTACTCGTTGGTGAACTCCTCGAGGACCGTGGCCCCCAGTTCACGGACGATCAGCTCGTGCCCGGAGAGCGCCGAGTCGACGAGATCCGGGTCGTCGGCCTCGGGGATGTCGTCCTCGGGGGCGACCGCGCGCGGCGCCTCGGGAGCGGAGTACGGCCGGGGCGCGGACTGCGCGGCGGGCGGGGCCGCCGGAGCGGGGGCGGGAGCCGGGGCCGGGCGGGGCTCGTAGCTCTGCTGAGGTGCGGGAGCCGGACGCTGCGCCATCGGCGGGGCGGCGGCCGAGGGGCGTCCCCCGCCGGTCTGCGGCGGCGCGCCGGCACCCCCCGAGGGGTCGACGATCGCCTCGATCTTCCATTGCGCGTTGAACCGCTCGGCGAGTGCCTGCTTCAGCACGTCCTCGCTGCCGCTGCCGGCGAAGTTGTCACGCGCGCCCGCGTTGAGGAAGCCGATCTGCAGGGTGCTGCCGTCGAAGCCGGTGACCTGGGCGTTCTGGCTGAGCAGGATCCAGGTGAACCGGCGGCGGTTCTTCACGGCCTCCAGGATGTCCGGCCACATGTTCCGCACCTGGGCGGCGCCCTGGGCCATTCCCGCGCTCGGCCCGGCGGCGGCATGCGCCGGTGCCGCGGGCGCGGCGGCCGGGACCGGGGCGGCCTGCGGGGCGGACGACTGGCCGGGGGTGGACGCGGTCGGCCAGCCACCGGGGCGGCGTCCCGACTCCGAACCGGCCGCGGTGGGCCAGGCCCCGGGGCGCTGACCGCCCGCGGGAGTCGGCGCCCCGCCCGACGGCTGCTGGGCGACCGGGGCCATGGGCTGCGCGGGGGCGGCGGGTGCGGTGGGCGGCGCCACCGGGGCGGGGGCAGGGGCGGGCGCGGGGGCAGGTGCGGGGGCCTCGCCCCGTACCGCGGCGCGCGCGGCGGCGGGCCCCCACCGGGCGGCACGGGCGGGGCGGCTGGCACCGGTGCGTGGGCCAGGGCCTCGGGCCCGGGCACGTACCCCATGGCGGGGCCCGGCCCCGCGGTCGCGAAGGAGGCGCCGCGCTCCAGCCGGTCGAGCCGGGCCTGGAGCGAACGCTCGTCGTCGAAGGCGGCGGGGAGCAGCACCCGGGCGCAGATCAGCTCGACCTGGAGCCGCGGCGAGGTCGCCCCGCGCATCTCCGTGAGCCCCGTGTTGACCAGGTCGGCGGCGCGGCTCAGCTCCGCGGCGCCGAAGACGGACGCCTGGGCCTGCATCCGCTCGACGACGTCGGCGGGGGCGTCGATCAGCCCCTTCTCCCCCGCGTCCGGCACGGCGGCCAGGATCACCAGGTCGCGCAGCCGCTCCAGGAGATCGGCGACGAAGCGGCGCGGGTCGTTGCCGCCCTCGATCACCCGGTCCACGACCTCGAACGCCGCGGCCCCGTCGCCCGCCGCGAAGGCGTCCACGATCGAGTCGAGCAACGAGCCGTCGGTGTAACCGAGCAGCGAGGTCGCCATGGCATACGTCACACCGTCGTCGCCGGCCCCGGCGAGCAACTGGTCCATCACCGACATCGAGTCACGCACGGACCCGGCACCGGCCCGCACGACCAGCGGCAGCACACCGTCCTCGACGGGGCTGTTCTCCTTGCCGCAGACCTCGGCGAGGTACTCGCGCAGCGTCCCCGGCGGGACGAGCCGGAAGGGGTAGTGGTGCGTACGCGACCGGATGGTGCCGATGACCTTCTCGGGCTCGGTGGTCGCGAAGATGAACTTGAGGTGCTCCGGCGGCTCCTCGACCACCTTCAGCAGGGCGTTGAACCCCGCCGAGGTGACCATGTGCGCCTCGTCGATGATGTAGATCTTGTAACGACTGGAGGCGGGCCCGAAGAACGCCTTCTCCCGCAGATCACGGGCGTCGTCCACGCCACCGTGCGACGCGGCGTCGATCTCGATGACGTCGATCGACCCCGGCCCGTTGCGCGAGAGGTCCCGGCAGGACTGGCACTCCCCGCACGGCGTGGGCGTCGGCCCCTGCTCGCAGTTCAGGCAGCGGGCCAGGATGCGCGCACTGGTCGTCTTGCCGCACCCGCGCGGACCGCTGAACAGGTACGCGTGATTGACCCGGTTGTTCCGCAGGGCCTGCTGCAGCGGGTCGGTGACATGCTCCTGCCCAATGACCTCGGCGAACGACTCGGGGCGATAGCGGCGGTACAGCGCAAGGGACGACACACATACGAGGTTATCCGGGCCGACTGACAACCGGCCCCGGACCGCCCGAAGCCGCCCACGCACCCGTGCCGGGCCCCGGGACCCCGGGAAGACCGCCCCTGAAAACACAAGAGGCACCGGGAAACGCAAGGGCCCCCCACGCACCCGCCAGAGCCGACCTACCCTTGCTGCCTTCCGGCCCTGGGGGAGTTCAGTCAGATAGCGCCACGTGAGGGGCTGACGCCCACCTTAACCGATCCCCACCCCCACCGGTCCACCTCCCCACCCTCTCCGACTGTTCGGAAGGACCCCGGGAGGCCCCCGGAAGGCTCCCGGAACGATCTTGAGGGGAACAGGTTCGCAAGCACCCCTCAACGTCTTGTATTGTTTGCGGCGGAGGATTCGCCTAGTGGCCTAGGGCGCACGCTTGGAAAGCGTGTTGGGGGCAACCCCTCACGAGTTCGAATCTCGTATCCTCCGCAGGCGCCTGAACAGGCGAAGTGAAGAACCCGGACCGCTTCGGCGGCCGGGTTCTTCGGCATCTCCTGGTCTCAGTTCCAGTCTCGCTTGTCTCAGGCATTCGCGACATCTCGTGCAGCACGCCGAAATCGCCCGCCCTCCAGCCCCGTCGACGGCTCGCCCTCTGCCCGCCTCGCCGAGCTCCTGGATTCGACCGCCGACCGGGAGACCGGCGGCACGGCCTCGGTATGGCGGTTCAGCGGCGACAGCATCCGCCGCGCCCTGCACACCGGTCACGCTCCGGCCGAGCTGACCGCCGTCGCCAACGGGCCCCTGCCGCAGCCCCTGTCCTATCTCATCGCCGACGCCGCCCGCCCCCTGCGTCATCCACGGCGACGAACCCGCGCTCCTGGCCGCGAGCTCGCCGCCCACCGGGCACTCGCCGCGCTCGGGCTGCGGCAGCTCGCCCCGACGGTGCTCGTCAGCGGCAGCTCGCCCGACAAGACCCTCGCCGCGCTCCGGGACCAGGGCTATGCGCCCGTCGCCGAGGACGCGGAGGAACCGTACGCATCAAGAAGGTGCTGCCTCGACGGGCCGCCGCCGTTCCGGCCCCTCGGAAGGCCACCACGAAGGCCGGTACTGGACGCTCAGCACGCCGAACGGCGAAGGTGCCTGCCACAGTCGACTCGCTCGGCCTGGCGGTCCGACTGCTGGACACCCCGCCGACCGCTCCGGAGCCCGATCCATTCGGCACCGGGGTTTCCTTCGGCACGGACACCGAGGAGACCGTCGCCGCATACGCAAAGCAGCTGACGTACATCGACGTCCGCCAACTCGCCCATGCCATCGACATGGGCACGGCCATCACCGTCGAGTACGTCGCCGCCTCGGGCAGCCGCACCGTGCGTACCCTCAGCCACCTCGAAATCGACCCTCCCTACCTGGAAGCGTGGTGCCACCTGCGCAACGCTGAACGCGTCTTCACGCTCTCCCGTATCCACGGCGTCATGCCGGCGTAGGCAGACGATCTGGCGTACGCCCACGCCGAGGAGCGGCGGCATCGCTTCCCGAGGAAGCCGGGACATGGGTCATCCATCGAGATATATTTGATGGCACAGGTGATATCAGGAAGGATGTCCCATGAGTCGAACCGTGATCGACCTCGACGACGAACTGCTGGCCGATGTCGCTCGGGCACTCGGCACGAGCACCAAGAAGGAGACGGTCAACACCGCGCTGCGTGAGGTGCTCGAAAACCGGCGGAGGGCGCTCGCACTCGCCCGACTGCGCGCGGCCTCCGCCGACGGCGCCTTCGACCTGGAACTCTTCCGGGAGAAGGGCAATTACCGTCGGTGAACGCCGCACAGTTCCTGATCGACACCAGCGCCCTGGCACGCTTCATGCGCACCGACGCCGAGCAGTTCGGCTGGGACCAGGCAGCCGCCGCCGGACTCATCGCGACGTGCCCGATCACGGAGCTCGAATTCTTCTACAGCGCCCGCTCCGCGGCAGACCGCGCTCAAGGCATCGAGGACATGCGTCTGCTGTTCGGATGGGTACCGGCCGATGAGCGCGCCTACGACCGCGCCTGGCAGGTGCAGGAAGCACTCACCAAGCGAGGACAGCACCGCAGTGCCGGAGCCGTGGATCTGGTCGTGGCCGCTACGGCGGAACTGCAAGGGCTGACGCTCCTGCACTGCGACCGCGACTTCGAATGCATCGCGGCGGTCACCGGCCAGGCCCTTCAGTGGTACGGACCGGACACCGGCAAGTAAGGCAGAAAGATGCCGAGCTCCCTCCGTTCGTAGTCTCGCTTCCGGTCTCGTTCACTCGTGTCCGGCCCCGTCCGGACGGGGCCACCCCGAACGCTCCGCCGCAGGTCAGGACGGGTACGACCCCCGCCGGACCCCGTACGAACATGTGGAAAGCGCGTTGGGGGCAACCCCTCACGAGTTCGAATCTCGTATCCTCCGCCGGCCCAGAGGGCAGGACCGCGAAAGCGGTCCGGCCCTCTGGCGTTTCTCCGTCCCGCTTCTGGTCACGGTCGGATGCTCCGTCGCGAGGCCCCGGTCCTCCGGGCGTCGCTACGATCGCCGGCCATGGATTGGGCCGAGCGCACGCGCAGTTGAGGCAGTGAACGTTGAGGCAGTGAACGAGGAATGGGGCATGGGCTCCGCACAAGCCACTGCTCTTCCTGCACGCGCTCGGTCGATTTCAGCAGGATGCCGACAGCGAGCTGCGGTACAGCGCGGCGGAGGAGGATCTGCGGCAGTTGTTCACCGGGTGCGGGCCGGGCCGCCGGATGTCGTCCGGCTGTCGCTTCCCTCGTCTGGTGAGCAACGGGGTGGGGGAGGCACGCACCGGGCGCGGGCCGGGCAGCCCCGGGACCGAGGTCGGGGAGTTGCGGGCGACGGGGTGCCGCCGGGCGGCTGGCGCCGGAGCTGCGTGAGGCCCCGCAGCCGGCTGCGGGGCGGCGTCCACGTCGGAGCGCAGCCGGACACCGAGGCAACGGCACCGCCCGCAACGACACCCACCAGCTGCTGGACTCCCGCCCGGTCAAGGTCGTCCTGATCGCGGCGAGCGAACAGGTGACCCACCTGGCGGCGATCATCTCGCAGCGCGTCCACGAGGACGTCGTGCTCGGCGGGTACACCGGGCTGCTCTCCGGCCGGAAAGACCGGGAACACGCCCTCGCGGCGGCGCTCCAGTCGCTCGCACCGGAGGACCGGGAATTCGTCGGCGCCAAACTTCGCCGGCGCCCACATGGCGCGGGTGCTCAGCGACGTGGGAGTCACGCAGGGCGACGAGGTGCTGCGTCGGATCAACGGCACCGAACCGCCCCGGGCGAAGGGCGCCCGGAGGTGCGTCGGGTCGACAAGAACGCCAGGGGCGCGCGACCAGCGCATTCGTGTGTACACATATGCAGTCCCCAGCAGTCCGTCCCGGTACCAAAACTTTCAACCGTCGCTGAAAGCTCCGGAATCCGGAGGAGCTGCCGGGGGCCTGGCCAGAGCCGACGAGTGGGTCACGCGGATCGACGGACGTCTCCGTCGATGGGGCGGCTCGCTCTGGTTTTCTGGTGTATTGACAGTTTTCCTCCCATTTTCCTACCGGTCAAGAGGCTCATCACTTCTTTTCTGCCAAACGTCCGGATACCGGTGATCAGAGACACCGACGCACCCCAGGGTGCAGGGTCGTGTGATCACCGTCACCCGATTTCTTCGGGTTTCGTGTCGTCCGGATGAGGGGTGCCGGGCGTATTCCGGGTGAGACCGAGGAGAGCCAGGAGTTGTTTGTTGACCGTCGAGGAGTTCGAAGAGTTCTACGCGCAGACGGCGGCCCGGCTGACCGGGCAGCTGTTTGTGATGCTCGGCGACCAGCACGAGGCGCAGGACGTGGTGCAGGAGGCCTTCGTCAAGGGGTGGAGCCGGCGGCGTCAGCTCGATCGTGACGGGCAGCCCGAGGCGTGGATCCGCACGGTCGCGTGGCGGCTGGCGGTGAGCCGGTGGCGGGGGCGGCGGCGGGCCGCGGACGCCTGGCGGCGCAGTGGGGTGCCTCCACATGCGGAGGCACCCGGCACGGAGTCGGTGGCCCTGGTGGAGGCGTTGCGGGAGCTGCCGCCCAAGCAGCGCCGCACGTTGGCCCTGCACTACGGCTGTGATCTGACCGTCGAACAGATCGCCGCCGAGACCGGTCTGTCGGCCAGCACCGTCAAGACGCATCTGGCCCGGGGCCGGGCCACGCTCTCGCACCGTCTGCAGGATCCGCGCACCGAGGAGGGGCCCCGTGCCTGAGTCCCACGACCCGCTGAGTTCCTTGTTCAAGGAGGCCGCGGCCACCGGGCAGGCCCGTGCCCGTTCCGCTCCGCCGTCGTACATCACCGAGCGCGGCGCGCGTGCTCACCGGCGCCGGATGGTCGCGCTGGCCGTCGGGGCCTGTCTGGTCTTCTCCGGTGCGAGTGCGGCCGTGGTCTCGCTGCTGCCCGACAGCCCGGGCACCACCGTGCCGGCCATCACCCCGTCCCCCGCTCCCTCGCCCTCGCCCTCGCTCTCCCCCACGAAGCCCTCGCCCTCGACGTCCTCGCCCGTCTCGCCGCAGACCACCCTTCCGCCGTCGTACACGCCCTCCTCCGGCGGGCACCCGTCGAACGCGCCGGGCGCGCACCCCCTGACTCCGCCGGAAACGCCGGCCTCCCCCACCCTGAGCGCCACCTTGCCGCCGCCCTGATCCCGCGCCCCTGCCGGACGGTCCGCCGGGCCGTCCGGGCTGTTCGGCACTCGTGAGAACAACCCAGGAGATGTGCAGTGAGCCTTCTGACCCCGCAACGGCAGCACGAACGTCCGTCGTCCGTGTCGTTGCCGTCACGGTCGCGAGTGCGGTCACGGTTGTGGTCGCGAGTGCGGTTGCCGGGGTTGCGGATCGGGGCCGCCGATCGGGAGGTGCTGTGGCTGTACCTGCTGACCCGGCTGGGCATCTGGACCCTCGCGTACTGCACCCGGTGGCTGTTCCCCGACGACGGGAAGGCCCGCCACGCCGGTTCGTTCTTCTCCTCGTGGCAGCGGTGGGACTGGTGGCACTACCTGCACATAGCCCAGTCCGGCTACTTCCCGGACGGGACCGGTCCCTGGACGCCGGACTGGGACAACAGGGAGGCGTTCTTCCCCGGCTTCCCGTTCCTGCTGCGGGCGGTCCACACCGTCGTCCCGAGCTGGCCGGCCGCCGGGGCGCTGATCTCGTTCGTCGCCGGGGGCGTCGCCGTACTGGCCCTGGCCCGGATCGCCCGGCTGTACCTGCCGCAGGAGGGGGCGGGGCCGCGAGCGGTGCTGTTCTTCCTGCTGTCCCCGGCCGCGGTCTTCCTCGCCGCCGGTTACACCGAGGCGCTCTTCCTCGCGTTCGCCCTGCCCGCGTGGCTGGCCGCCCAGCGCCTCGACTGGCCGTCGGCGGCCCTCCTCACGGGCCTGGCCACCACGGTCCGGGTCAGCGGGCTCTTCCTCGCCGGGGCCCTGGCGGTCCACTTCCTGGTGACCGCCCGCACCCCCGCCCACTGGCGCCGCCTGCCCTGGCTGGCGCTGCCCGCCCTGCCGCCCCTGCTCCACAGCTGGTACCTCCAGACGCACACCGGTGACTGGATGGCCTGGAAGCACGCCGAGGAACGCGGCTGGTACCGCGACTTCCACGCCCCCTGGGAGGCGTGGAAGAACACCTGGCGCGTCGCCTTCGGCCACTCCCAGAGCACCGGCTACGCCCTGATGTCCCAGGCCGAACTCCTCGCCATGGTCGTCGGCCTGGTGCTGTGCGGGGTGCTGCTGCGGCGGCGGCGCTGGGCGGAGGCGGCGTACATCGCGGTCAGCCTGTGGGCGCTGGGCACGTCCTACTGGTACACCTCCATACCCCGCGCGACCCTGCTGTGGTGGCCCCTGTGGGCCGGGCTCGCCGCCTGGAGCCTGCGCAGCCCGCGCGTCAGGACCGCCTACCTCGCCGTCGTGGCCCCCCTGATGACGGTCTTCGCCGTCACCTTCCTCTCCGGACGATGGGCCGGCTGAGCCGTGCGGCGGGCTCCCCGGGCGGCTCCCCGGTCAGCGGTGCCGCTTCCAGAACCGGTAGTGGTGGTCGCGTACGAAGTCCGCGCGGCCCCAGGTGTCGGAGGACAGCGTCTGCACGTGTCCGTCCGTGCCCCGGAAGGCGGGCCAGTCCGTACGGCCCGAGGCCGCGAACTCCACCCAGGTGCGGACCATCCGGTCGCGGAACCCGGCCTGCTCCGGCTTCACGTCCTGGAACAGGTCCAGGTCGAAGAGGTAGGCCAGTTCGGACATGTGCTGGGCCCGCTGCTCGAAGCTCGGCGCCGGGTAGCCCCTGAACCAGGGGGTGTCGCGTTCGCCGAACTCGTACATCCGGGTCGGGGTCCACCTCGACAGCAGCCGGGCGGTGTCCAGCGTGGGCACCGACCACGACGCGTCGGTCATGGCCGTGGCGAGGGCCTCGCCGGCCGAGGCGAAGCGGGAGAGCGGGTAGCGCCCCAGTACGTCGTCGGCCCGGTCGCCGAACGCCTGCCGGACGGCGGGTTCGTACTCCTCCGGCTCCATGGGCGCGCCCCCCGGTGCCAGTTCCCGGCCGAGCACGCTGCCGCGTTCCTCGTCGTGGTTGACGCCGACGAGCACGGGCACCCGGTTGAACCGGCCGGTGCGCAGCGCCTCCGCGGGGGACAGCGGCATCAGTTCCGTGCCGGCCACCGGACGGGGCTCGTTGAACGGGCCGTACGCCTTCAGCAGATCGGCCGCGGACGCCCGACGCAGGCAGGCTTCCGTTTCCTTGGCTGTGTTCGCGTTCTTGACTGTGCTTGCGGTCTTGGTCGTGTTCGCGGTCTTGGTCGTGGTCGTGTTCTTGGTCGTGCTTCTGCTGTGGGCGTTGTTCTTGTTCTTGTTCTTGTTCTTGTTCTTGCTCTTGTTCTTGCTCTTGCTCTTGCTCTTGTTCTTGCTCTTGCTCTTGTTCTTGCTCTTGTCACAGCCGAGTGCCGTGACGATCCGTCGGGCGTCGGCCTCCGCCTCGGCCCGGGTCCGGGTACCGCCGGTGGCGCACGGTGCGCTCTGTACGACGGCCCGGTCGAAGAGTCCGGCCGAACGGGGCGAGGCGAGGTGGTCGCAGACGCTGTAGCCGCCGCCGGACTCGCCCATGATCGTGACGTTGCGCGCGTCACCGCCGAAGGCGGCGGCGTTGGCACGGACCCAGCGCAGCGCCGCCTGCTGGTCCTCCAGGCCGAGGCCGTCGGCTCCCTCGACGGTGGTGCCGCTCAGGAACCCCATCACCCCCAGCCGGTAGTTCACCGAGACGACGACCGCGCCCTCGGCGGCCAGCCGGTCGGGCCCGTACATGTCCCCGCTGCCGTACATCAGGCTGCCGCCGTGGATCCAGACGATCACCGGCCGCTTGCCGTCGGTGCGGGCGGGCGCGGTGACGTTCAGGTGGAGGCAGTCCTCGTTCTCGCCGGGCGTGCCGATCGGGAGCCCCACCGGTTGGGCGCACGGCGCGCCGGGGGAGGTCGCGTCGCGCACCCCGGTCCAGGGCGCGGCCGGCCGGGGCGGGGCCCAGCGCAGCTCGCCGACCGGCGGGGCCGCGTAGGGGATGCCCCGGAAACCGCGCAGCCGCTCGCTCGCGGTGCCGCGCACCTTGCCCGTCGTCGTGTCGACGACGGTGCCGATGTCCCGCGTCTTCGAGGCGCCCGCCGGGGCCGGCGTCCGGGCCGTCGCGGGTTCGGGTGCGGCCAGGCCCCATGCCAGCCCCCCGAGCGCCAGCGCGGTGACGAACCACTGGGAAACGCTCCTGGTGTGTCTCATGGGGCAGCACGCTAGAGAGATTTGGGCGATCGCGCAATACGTTTGTTTCAGGCGGCTGAGCCAGACGATTGCCTTATGCCATCGCCTGATGCGTTCGTTCCAGGCGGTGGTACTCTGCCGCGCATGGGGAACCGTGAAGCCCTGCTCGTCGGCGCCAAGGAGTGCCTGCGGGGAAAGGGGTACGACCGCACCACCGTCCGCGACATCGCCACCGCGGCGGGCGTGAGCATGGCCGCCATCGGCTACCACTACGGCTCCAGGGAAGTGCTGCTCAACCAGGCCCTGTTCGAGATCCTCGACGAGTGGGGCGACTCCATGGGGCGGGCCCTCGTCCCCGACGCCGACGGGTCCGCGAAGCGGCACTTCGAGCGGATGTGGGAGTCCCTCGTCGCGGACTTCACCGCCCACCCCGATCTGTGGCTGGCCTCGGTGGAGCTGTTCATGCAGGCCCGGCGCCGGCCCGAGCTGCGCGCCCCGCTCGCCGCGGGCATCACGGAGGGCCGCCGGGGCATGGCGGCGATCCTGCGGGGCGTCCCCGAGGACGAGGTGCCGGAGGCCTCCGTGCGCACCCTCGGCAGCGTCCAGCTGGCGCTGATGTCGGGCGTGATGATCCAGTGCCTCGGCGACCCGGAGTCCGCGCCCTCCGCCGCCGAGGTGCTCCAGGGGCTGCGCGACCTGGCCGACCTCGCGCGCTGAGGGGGAGCCTGCGTCCGGCCGCCGTCCGGGCGTGATCGGGTGATGACCCCACTGGTCCGCCCGTGGTCGCGCGTCCAGTACCGCCCTCGCAGCCTGGGCGGGAGCACTACTGGACTGGAAGGGACGGCCCCCTTGATGAGGCTTGTCGTCGATCTCAACCGGTGCCAGGGGTACGCGCAATGCGCCTTCCTGGCCCCCGACGTCTTCGTCATGCACGGCGAGGAGTCGCTGCTGTACAACCCGCACGCCGAGAGGGCGCAGCGGGACCAGGTGATGCGCGCCGTCGCCGCGTGCCCCGTACAGGCGATCCTGGTGGACGACCCGGACGACCCGGACGACCTGGGCGCTCCGGACGCTCCGGACGCTCCGGAGGGGGAGAGCGGGACGGGGTCGGCGGTCCCGGTGGGCGAGGGGTTGTCCGGTGCCCGGTGACGCTGCCCTGGAACGGCTGAGGCGCGAGGGGCGGATCGTGATCGTCGGGGCCTCCCTCGCCGGGCTCCGGGCCGCGGAGACCCTGCGGAAGGAGGGCTTCACCGGTTCGCTCACGCTGATCGGCGACGAGCCCCACGAACCGTACGACCGTCCGCCGCTCTCCAAGCAGGTGCTGCTGGGCCACGCGACCGCCGACCGCACCGCGCTGCCCCGGCGCACGGCGCTCGACGCGCACTGGCGGCTCGGAGTCGCCGCCACCGGGCTGGACATGGCGGCCCGGAAGGTCCGGCTGGCCGACGGCGACGAGGTGGCGTACGACCGGCTGCTGATCGCCACCGGCGTCCACGCCCGGCCGTGGCCGCACGAGGCCGAGGCCGCGCTGGACGGGGTCTTCGTGCTGCGCACGCGGGACGACGCGGCCCGGTTGCAGCGGCGGCTGGCGGCCTCGCCCCGCCGGGTGCTGGTCATCGGCGCGGGTTTCACCGGCTCCGAGATCGCGTCCGCCTGCCGCGAGCGCGGCCTCGCGGTGACCGTCGCCGAACGCGGGGCGGCCCCTCTCGTGGGGGCCCTCGGCGGCGTGGTCGGCCGGGTGGCCGCGGAGCTCCAGCGCGAGCACGGCGTGGACCTGCGCTGCGGAATCACGGTCACCGCGCTGGAGGGCGACCCGGCAGAACGGCTGCGGCGCGCCCATCTGTCGGACGGCACCACCCTCGACGCGGACGTCGCCGTCGTCTCGCTCGGCGCGCAGCGGAACACCGAGTGGCTGGCCGGTTCCGGACTCGGTGCCGGGCCGCGCGGGATCGCCTGCGACGCCGGCTGCCGGGCCTTCGACTTCCGCGGCATCGTGACCGACGACATCTTCGTCGCCGGTGACGTCGCCCGGTCCCCGCACGCGCTCTTCGGGTACCAGTTCCTGTCCCTCGAACACTGGGGCAACGCCGTCGCGCAGGCCGAGACGGCGGCGCACAACATGATCAGCAGCAGTTCGGAGCGCCGCCCGCACCTGTGGGTCCCGGCCTTCTGGTCCGCCCAGTTCGGGGTCAACATCAAGTCGGTCGGCGTCCCGTCCCTGGGCGAGGAACTCGTCGTCGTCCAGGGGTCGCTCGCGGAACGCCGCTTCGTCTGCGCGTACGGGTACCAGGGACGGGTCATCGCCGCCGTCTCCTTCGACGGGACGAAGTGGCTGGAGTTCTACCAGCGGCAGATCGAGTCGGCCGCGGTGTTCCCGCCGGAGCACTCCATGGTGGACAGCCGCCCCGAGGGCCTGCGGCCGGTCCCGGCCGAGTTCCCCGACCCCTCGCTGCCCACGCACGGGCCGACCGTCACCGTCAGCGGCTACTCGCCGACCGAGCAGCGGATCACGTTCACCCCCGCGCGGGCCTGACCCTCCTCCCCGGCCGCGCAGGCCCGACCCTCCGCCCCCGTCCGCGCGGGCCCGATCCTCCTCCCTCTCCCCCGGGCACGGCCGTGCAGCGCGCCTCCCGCCCCGACGCCGGCAAGGACCGACCACCATGACGCAAGACACGCTCCTGCGGCGGATCCTCGACCCCGCCGCCCGCGCCGACCCCTATCCGCTGTACGCCGAACTCCGCAGGACCCCGGTGCTCCGGGACGGCGACGACCTGTTCGTCGTCAGCACGTACTGGGAGATCAAGGGCCTGCTGCACGATCCGCGGATCAGTTCGGACATCCGCAACCTCTCCCCCGGCGCCGCCGGCACCCTGCTCCAGGAGGAGGAGGCATCACCGCTGCCACCCTCCTTCCTGCGGCTGGACCCGCCCGAGCACGACCGGCTGCGCCGCATGGCGATGCGCCCGTTCGGACCGCCGGAAACGCCGCGGCGCGTGCACGACATGCGCGGCGAACTGGCCCGCATCGTCTCCGGCCTCGTCGACGACTTCGGGGACCGGAAGCAGGTGGACCTCGTCGACGACTTCTCGTACCCCTTCCCCGTGACCGTGATCTGCCGGCTGCTGGGGGTTCCGCGCGAGGACGAGGCGCGCTTCCACTCCTGGGCCGACACCATCGCCGCCGGCCTCGACCCGGACCCCGGCCAGGACCCCGGCGAACGCCAACGCGCCACCCGGCAGGCCCGCACCGACCTGGGCCTGTACCTGGCCGAACTCATCGACGCACGCAGCGGGGCGCCCGGCGACGACATGCTCTCCGCCCTGGTCACCCAGCACGGCACCGACGGGCGGATGTCCCGGATGGAGGTGCTCAGCACCGCCGCCCTGCTGCTGATCGCCGGTCACGAGACCACGGTCAACCTCATCACCAACGGGATGCTCACCCTGCTGCGCCACCCCGACGTCCTCGAACAGCTGCGCACCGACCCGGCGTTGGCCGCCCCGCTCGTGGAGGAAATCCTGCGCTTCGAACCGCCCGTGCAGTTGCTCCCGCAGCGCACCACCCTCGCGGACATCGACATCGGCGGCCTCACCATCCCCCGGGGCGCCGCCGTCTGGCTCGTGCTGGCCTCCGGCAACCGGGACCCGAAACGGTTCGCCGATCCCGACCGTTTCGACCCCGACCGCCGGGACAACCAGCACCTCGGCTTCGGCAGCGGCATCCACAACTGCTTCGGCGCGCCCCTCGCCCGGCTGGAGGCGCAGCTCGCCCTGACCGAGCTGGCCCGCAGGCTCGACAACCCCCGCCTGGTGGCGGACCCGCCCCCGTACCGTCGGAACGCCGTACTGCGCGGGCCCCGGCACCTGGAGGTCGCCTTCGACGGCCTCCGCGCCTGAGGGGGGCGGGACGGAGCGGATCGGGACGCTCCGTGGTCGGGGCGAAGGTTTGTGGTCGGGTCGGGCATCTGTTCCGGGCCGGGGCGGGCGGCGATGATGGGCGGACGGCCCGCCCCGTCCGGTGGGCGCGGTGCATCACCGACCTACGGAGTGTGGCTCAGGTGACTTCCGGTTCGGCCCATCGGCGTGGTGAAGCCCGGGACGCGGCGCTGGCACAAGCGGTCCGGGACGGGCTGCTCGGCCCCCGCTCGCCCCTGATCGGTCTCCTCGACGTGGACGGCGTGCTGGACGCGGTGGACGCGCTGAACGAGGCGTTCGCGGGACCGGCCGCCGTGCGGCACACCTTCGCGGCCAAGGCGTGCGGCCTCGTCCCGGTGCTCCGGCTGCTCGCGGACGCCGGGATGGGCTGCGAGGTGGCCTCGCCCGGGGAGCTGGAACAGGCCCTTGCCGCCGGTTTCCCGTACGACCGGATCGTCTTCGACAGCCCGGCGAAGACCGTCGAGGAGCTGGAGTTCGCCCTCGCGCACGGCATCGCGATCAACCTCGACAACTTCCAGGAGCTGGCCCGGGTGGACCGGCTGCTCGCCGGGCGGGAGCCCGCCGGGCCGATCGGGCTGCGGGTCAACCCCCAGGTGGGGGCGGGTGCCATCGGTGCGATGAGCACCGCGACGGCGACCTCCAAGTTCGGCGTCGCGCTGCGCGACCCGGGGGCCGTCGAGGCGGTGACGGAGGCCTTCGCGGCCCGGCCCTGGCTCAACCGGCTGCACGCGCACGTCGGTTCCCAGGGCTGCCCGCTGCCGCTCATCGCCCGGGGCGTCGGCGCCGCCCACGAGCTGGCCGAGCGGATCAACGAACGGCTCGGCCGCGCACAGATCACCGGGCTCGACATCGGCGGCGGTCTGCCCGTCAACTTCGACGACGAGGACGACCGCCCCACGTACGCGGACTACGTCGCCGAACTGCGCGCCACGGCCCCCGGGCTCCTCGACGGCCGCTACACCCTCGTCACCGAGTTCGGGCGCTCGCTGCTCGCCAAGAGCGGAACGGTCGCGACCCTGGTCGAGTACACGAAATCCGCGGGCGGACGGCAGATCGCGGTCACCCACGCGGGGGCCCAGGTCGCCACCCGTACCGTGTTCATGCCCGGCTCCTGGCCGTTGCGCGTCGGGATATTCGACGCCTCGGGCCGCCCCAAGCAGGGCCCGACCCGGGTCGTCGACATCGCCGGCCCCTGCTGCTTCGCCGGCGACCTCACGGCGAGCGGGCGCGAGCTGCCCGTCGTCGAGCCCGGTGACGTGGTGGCGCTGTACGACACCGGCGCGTACTACTTCTCCTCGCACTTCTCGTACAACTCGCTGCCCCGGCCCGCCGTGTACGGCTACCGCGCGGGAGCCGACGGGCAGGTGCGCTTCGCGCCGGTGCGCACGGCGCAGAGCGTGCGCGAGGTGGTCGAGGAGAGCGGGCTCGCGCAGGTGGACGCCCTGGTGGAGCTGCGCGCCGGGTGAAGCCGGAGGGCTTTCCGGCGTACGGCCCGGAAGGCACCGGACCGGGGGCTTCCGGCGTACGGATCAGGGCCTGCGGCCGAAGAACTCGACCTCGGCGAGGGCGAGTCTGCGGTCCCGGCCCGCCCCGTACGCGGCCTCGGTGGTGAGCCGGGCCCGGACGATCTCCGAACCGCGCAGGTCGAAGGTCTGCTGGCCCGGCTGGTCCTTGAGCCTCAGTTTCCGCTCGACCGACGTCCCGTCGGCGGAGGTGAGCCGGACAGTGATCCGCGCCGGGCGGGCCCGGGCGAGGAACTCGTCCTTCCTGGCCGACGCACCCGAGAAGAGGACCACCTTCAGCACCCGTACCGGCTGTTCGAAGTCGCACTCCAGGTACTGGCCCACCCCCGTGTCGGGCCCCGCCTCGGCGGGTGCCCAGTAACGGTTGTTGAAGCCGTCGAACGCCGCGCCCGCCGGATGGCCCGGGGCCGTGCTGGAGGCCCGGAACCGGGTGGGCGTCACCGCCTCCGGCGTCCCGGTCTCGTCCTTGGCGAGGCCGAGCCACCCGGACAGGTGTGGCAGGGCGAACCACACACCGCAGGCCAGCACGAGCAGCACGACCGGCAGCGCCAGACCGGGGCGGCGCCACAGCCGGCGCCGCGGCCGGGTTCCGGCGACGGGTGCCTGCCGCGGTCGCCGCCGGAGGATCCGGCGCCACCAGGGAGGCCGGACGTCGGGCGGCGGCCCCGGGTCCAGGAGCAGGGCGCAGCGCACGCACAGGGTGCGGTCGGGGGCGTTCTCCGTACGGCAGTTGGGGCAGCGGACGGGCGCGGCGGGCGGCGGCGCCGGAGGCGTGTTCGCGGGAGCCGGCGGTACGTCGGGCAGCGCCTCGGGGCCCGGCACCGGCTCGTCCGCCCCGTCCCCGGGCCGACGCGGAGCACCGGTGGGCGCGACCGCGGGGGGACCGGGAACAGCTGATACGGGAGGCGTGGGGGGTGCGGGGGATGGTGGTGGGACAGAGGGGCCAGGTAGGGCAGGGGGGCCAGGTGAGGCTGCTGAGGTTGTCGGAGCTGCTGAGGCTGTCGAAGCTGCTGGGGTTGGCGGGATTGGCGGAGCTGCTGGGGTTGTCGGAGCTGCCGGAACCGCCGGAGTGGGCGGGGCGGCTGGGGCGGATGGGGGCGACGGGCGCGTCGAGGACGCCGGGGGCGTCGTGGTCCCGTCCTGCGGCTCCTCCCACTCCAGGTACGCCTGGCACGACGTGCAGAACTGCGTCCCCGGCGCGTTGTTCTGCCCACACGTCCCGCAGATCACAGGACCTCCAGGTCGAAGCCCACGTGCGCCGGGATCTCCGTACGGATCAGTTCCTCCAGCCGCACCCGGTCGACCTGGTACGGCTGCGCGGCCCGGACCCGGACCGTCACCCACGGCCGCGGGCCGCCCGGGAACCGGGTGTGCGGCGTCGACGACCACGCCGTACCGCCGCTCTCCACGATGTCCGGCTCGATCCCGGTCTCCAGGAACACCGCCTCCGCGAGTCCCCGCCGGGTGCCGCGTCTGCTGTGCCGTTCCACCGCGCCGCGCACCGCGGCCCGCCGCTGCTCGACCGGGTGGTTCGCGCGGGTGTCGACGGCCACCCACTCGGCCAGCCAGGCGAGGAAGTCCTCGGGCGCGCTGCGGGGGTCGAGGTGCGCGGGCAGGTTGTCGATGGAGAGCAGGACCGGGGCGAGCACGTCGTCGAGCGCCGCCAGGAACCGGCGCAGGAAGTCCTGTTCCAGGTAGACCGCCGGGAGTTGCTCGATCAGCGGGTGCGGGGTCGGCAGGCCGGTCACGGAAGTGCGCATGGTGGTCAGGCCCCCCGTACCCGGAGCTGGTGTTCGTAGCTGAAGACCAGCGCGTGCCGGTCCAGCACGATCTTGGTGGTGGGGTCGCCGCGCTGCCCGGTCACGGGGTCGGCGGGGAAGAGCCGCACGTCCTCCACCAGGTCCACCCCCGGCACCTGTTGCAGCACGGCGAACGCCTCGCCCGACTGGATCGGCCGCCCGAACGGCCAGCCGTCCTCGCCGGGGCCGCCGCTCAGCGGGTTGAAGTAGCGGTAGAGGGCCTCCAGCGCCTCCTCGCGCACCCGTTCCGGCGCGGCGCCCCGGCGGGCCTGCACCGACGCGACGACGGTGACCCCCTGGTAGTACGGCGGCTCGACCACCAGCCGGGCGCCGATCGGCCGGCGCTCGTCCAGATGGCCCGCGATCAGGGCCAGGGTGTGCTGCGGCGGGATGAGTTCGTCGAACTGGATGCGGCCCTGCTCGTCGCTGCGCCCGGCCGGTACGACGAGCAGCCGCACCCCGCCCGCCTCGACGTCCGAGTCCCCGCCGGCCGGGATGCACTGCACCCGGGCCGCGTCGGGCGCGACCTCGCGGGCCAGCAGTTCGTAGTCGTGCGGCACCACGGCCCGGTGCAGCGTCCGCAGCGTCATCGGGCCCCGCACCCGGGCGCTCTCCACCGTCTCGCCGTCGACCCCGCCGAGCGCCGGGCGGCGGTTCTCCACCCGGGCCACGTACGGGATGGCGCTGCGCAGCACCCGGAGGGTGGAGCGGGCCACGTTGCCGCGCAGGCCCCCGCCGGTGCGGTACGAGCGCACCCGTACGGTGGCGCCCTTCGGCGGCACCTTCCCGTAGTGGCGGATGGAGCCGTCCCGTTCCCGTACCGCGGGACCGAACTCGACCCGCCCCGAGTTGGGGTCGAGCGTGATGTGCCGGTCCTCGGGTCCGGAGTGCGCGAAGTCGTCGACCCGGGTCCACTCCGTGCCCCGCGGCCCCGCCGACGGGTCGGCGACCTCGACGACGAACTCGCCGGGCACGACAGGCGGCCGGCTCACCGTGAAGGTCTGCCCGGGTACGCCCTCGGCCGGGCCGAGCACCTCGTCGGTCACGGTCTCGGCGTGCACGGCCCCGACGGTCGCGCCGATCGTGAACGCGGTGATCCGGCGCACCACCGGCGGCGCCATGTAGGTGGGCTGGCCGGGTTCGGCCTCCACCAGGCGGCAGCGCAGCCAGCCGCCGGTGCGGCGCACGACGACGGCCGGGGCGTGCCCCGGGGGGAGGTGCAGGATCAGTTCGCCGGACCGGTTGAAGCCGCCGGTGTCGTCCTTCTCGACCTCGCAGGCCGTCCAGGCGCTGCCGTCCCACGCCTCCCAGAGCAGCGGCGGGCGCAGCGGGTCCACGCCGACTCCCTCGACCGCGCAGTCCAGCCGCAGCACGACGACCCCCGCCGGCACGGCGGCGGACAGGCCCACGTAGAGGGCGTCGCCGGGGGCGGGCGTGGTGTCGAAGCAGGGCACGGCCCGGCCGAGCGTCAGCTCCTCGGTGCGGTCGGCGGCGTCGCCGGACGTCGGCCAGGTGGCGAGGTGGGCGAACTCGCAGGGCACGATGGACAGTTCGTCGACCGTGGTGAAGACCACCGCCTCCTCGGTCTCCGTGCGCACGGTCGCGACCTCCGTGCCGGCCCGTACCCGTACCGGTTCGGGCCGGGGCGCGGAGAGCCGGAACGTCACGTCGGTGCGGGCGGCGGTGGGCGGGTGCAGCCGGACCCCGATCAGGTCGAGGAAGGTCAGATAGCTCTTCTCCGGCACCCGGTTCACCCGGTAGACGAGCTGGTCGACCATGGTCGCGAAGGCTTCGATGAGGGTCACGCCCGGGTCCGACACGTTGTGGTCGGTCCACTCGGGGCAGCGCTGCTGGACGAGGCGCTTCGCCTCGTCGACCAGGCCCTGGAAGCGGCGGTCGTCCAGATGCGGGCTGGGCAGCGTCACGCGCCGTCCACCTCCTCGTGCTGCGGGATCACATAGAACGGGAAGACCAGGTTCCGGGGGTCGTTGGCGCCCCGCACGGTGTAGCCGACGTCGATGTACAGGACCCCCTCGTCGGCGTCGTCGAACCGGACGACGACCTCGGTCACCTCGATCCGGGGCTCCCACCGGTCCAGCGCGAGGCGCACCTCGTACGCCAGTTGTCCGGCGGTGCCCGCGTCCGCCGGGGCGAACACGTAGTCGTTGATGCCGCAGCCGAACTCCGGCCGCATGGGGCGTTCGCCCGGGGACGTCGCCAGGATCAGCCGGATCGACTCCTCCAGTTCGTGCTCGCCGCGCACCAGGGCGATGGAACCGGTGGCGTCCGTGCGCGGCGGGAAGGCCCAGCCCGCGCCGATGAACTCCTGTCCCATGGACGTTCAGCCTCCGATCAGCACCGTCGGGCAACCGGACACGACGGGCGAGCCGCAGGCGGCGAGGTCCCCGACGCGGGCGGCGGGCCGGCCGCCGATCAGCACCGTGGCGCTGCCGGGCGGCGCGATCACGGACGGGGCGTGCACCGCGGGCGGCGGCGAGGCGCACAGGTGCGGGGTGCCGACCGTGGCGGCGGGCAGGCCGCCGATCAGCACGGTGGGGACGCCGGGCGGCCCGACCGTGCCGGGGTGTCCGGTGGGGTCACCGACCCGTGCGGCTGCCGCCGCGGCTGCTGACATGGCAGTCCGTTCCTCTCGCTGATGTGCGTCCGGTGCGTCTGCGCTGTTCGGTGTGTTCGGTGTGTTCGGTCCGTCTGCTCGGTTCGTCTGCGCTGTTCGGTCCGTCGGGGGTGTCCGGCGCGTCCGGCTCGTCCGCGCGGTCAGTTGATCTTCACCAGGGGTGCGTTGATGGCCAGGGAGGAGCCGCCCTTGATGTCGGTGCGCTGTGTTCCGTCGATCGCGACCGTGCCGCCCCGTACGTCCACCGTTCCGCCGGTGGAGAGCTTCACCTCGCCGTTGCCGCCGTCGACGCTCACTCCGCTGCGGGAGGTCAGCGTGACGCTGTCGCCGCTCAGTTCGAGCGTTCCCTGCCCGCCGTCCAGCGCGACCCCGCGGGCCGCCTTGATGGAGACCTGCTGCTTGGCCTCGATGTTCACGCTGCCGTCGCTGTTGATCACGATCACGGTGCCCTTGCGGTCGAGGTCGATCTTCAGCTTTCCGTCACCGGTGAGCAGGCGTACGCCCTGCGGGCCGTTGGCGTCGTCCAGGATCTCCAGCTGGTTGCCGCTCTTGGAGGCGACCGAGCGCCGGTTGACGGCCCCGCTCGTCGGGTCCACCAGCGGGGCGGCGGGTGCGGCGGCCTCCGGGGCGGCGGCGCCCGGGGACGCCCCGCTGGTGGACGGCTCGCCGGACACGGCCGCGGCCACCGCACCGGCCACACCGCCGGGACCGCTCGCACCGCCACCGGAACCGCCCGTACCGCCGCCGGAACCGCCGCCCCCGCTTCCCTGGGACGGCCGGTCCTTCCCGTTGTACAGACCGGCGAGGACGTACGGGCGATCCAGGTGGCCGTGCTCGAACCCCACCAGGACCTCGTCCCCGACCTCGGGGATGAACGCCTCGCCACCACTGGTCCCGCCCGACTGCGCGGTGCGCGCCCAGTCGCTCGCGTACTCGTCCGACAGCCAGGGAAACCGCACCTTGACCCGGCCCGAACCGTCCGGGTCGTGGGTGTCCGTGACCGTTCCGCTGACCAGCCCCGCGCACCGCGATCCGCCGCCGGACCCCGTGCCGGAACCACCGGACCCCGGTCCTCCGCCGGTCAGCCCGAACAGCGAGCGCTCCTGCTGCCCCGACACCGTCAGCCAGGTCTCGTACCCGCGCACCGGGTCGAAGACGTGCCGCGACGACGTGACCGTGTACCGCCCCTCGAACGGCGCCCCCACCGCGTTGAGCGCCACCGCGCTGCCGGCCCGCACCTCCGGGTTCCCCCGGATCACCGCCTCCAGTTCCGCGAACGACCCGGCGATCCGCTCGGCCAGGGCCTTCGCCGCCTGGTCCACCTGTTCCTGCGCCCCGTACGCCGCGTCCGTGACCACGAAACGCGCCTCGCCGAACGGGGCGGACACCTCGGCCGCGCTCACCCCCAGCTCCAGCGTCGCCGACTTCCCCGCGGGAGCCCGCCCGACCAGCGGCTGCTTGGCCTGCACGTCCCAGCCGCGCACCTCGACCTCGGAGACCTGTTCGGCGGACGACACCCCGGCCCGGCAGCGCAGCAGGTTGCTGCCCATCTCCAGCACCAGCGGGTCGCGGTCGGCGCGCGCCGAGCCGTCCGGTGCGCCGCTCGCCTCCGCGGGCCGGGTGATGTGCAACTGTCCGTCGAGCACGTACGCCTGGGCGCCCGCCTCCTCGGCCAGGTCGCGGATGAACTCCCAGTCGGTGACGTTGGGCTGGGCGATGTGTTCGAGCACGGGCCCGGCCACGTCGACCGTGCCCGGTTTCAGCCCGGCGCGCTGGGCGACCTGGGCGCAGATGTCGGCGAGCGTCATGTTCTGGTAGCTGGCCACCCGGCGCCCGCGGAACAGCCGGTGCGACTCGTCGAGCCCGCGCACGACGGTGAAGGTGCCGGTCTCGTCGAGCTCCACCTCAAGGGCGGTGACGACCCCCTTCAGCAGCGGTTTCGGCGCGCTGTCGCCACCGGCGCGGGCCAGCAGCCTGGCCTCGCTGCCGATCTTCAGCCCGGTCTGTTCCAGCAGCACCCGGTCCGGGTCGCGGAACCGGAGGAGGAACAGGTCGGGCAGGGTCCGGCTGTCGTCGACGTACCCCTCGACCAGCGTGTTCACGAACTTCGGCGGCAGCGGACCGCCGCCGAACTCCACCACCAACGCCGACGCGACGCCCGGCGGGGCCATCAGGACCGCCCTCCGTCCCGGCCCTCTTCGATCCGGCTCAGCTCGTCGAGCGCGGGCAGCAGCAACTGCCGTCCGGGCGCCAGCCGCAGCGGGTCGTCGATGCCGTTCGCCTCCGCGATCACCCGCCAGGCCGCCGGGTCGCCGTACTCGCGCTGGGCGAGCGACGGCAGCGAGTCCCCGGCGCCCAGCCGGTGCACCCGGCGGGCGGCGAGCGCGCCCGAGGTCGGGTTCTGGCCCGGCGTCTCGCCGCTGATCTCCTCCATCGTCACCTGGCAGACGGCCCGGATCGGCACGCCCGACGTCGTGAACAGGGTGTACTTCGCCTGTACTTGGCTGACGTAGCCGGGGAACCCGGTCAGCCCGCCCCAGTGGAAGACCACCCACGGCGGCGAGGAACGCTGCTGCTGGCGGCTCTCGTTCGTCGGCACGCAGCACGCGAAGAGCTGCTCCACCGAGGTCACCACCCGGGTGTCCTGGGCCTCGCTGGCGTCGAAGAACATCTCCACGGTGAGCTTGCTGGGCTGCGAGCCCTGGTACTCCGGCGGGCCGGAGCTCTTGGCGCCCTTGGCCGGGCTGCGCTTCCAGGAGGCGGCCTTGGTGAGGCTCAGCTCCTTGGGGTTGAACTGGAAGTCGATCCGCCCGCACGGTCCGCCGGGGGTGAGGCCGCCACCGGTCGGCGGGGTCCGCAGTTCCAGGTAGGCGTGCTCCAGCTTGGGCCGGGCCGACCCTCCCCGGCCCGTCCTCGTGGCCGCCGACGCCCCGGACGTACCGGCGGCGCTGAAGGCGATGGGACCCGCACCGCTCACGACGCTCAGCCCTCCATCACGTAGCCGTGATGGGCGATCTCGATCGTCTCCATCGCGACCTTGGGCGATTCGGGAGTGAAGGAGGGGCCGGTCCAGCGGACGGGCACGACCTCCAGCAGCCCCCACTGGGCCACCTTCCGCCCGTCCCCGGTCCGCGCCTCGATGTGCGCCGTCTTGCGGCTGAACCCGGTCGTCATGGTGGCGAACCAGCGGGCCACCTTCTCGGTCTCCTTGGTCAGCGGCCTGGAGAGCTTCACGTTCGAGTACTTCAGCCGGGTCGGCAGCTGCCACAGATGCCCGTTGTTGCCGCCCTCCTCCCGGGTTTCGAGCACCACTTCGCAGCCCAGCCCGTCGCACGTGTTGAACGACCCGAGCTCGATGTCGTCGATCGTGACGACGAAGCAGACACTGACGGCGGGATCGTCGTCCTGGGCGGTGGCCATGGTGCGTACCTCTCAATTCCCTGTGTCGTCAATGCTGTTCTCAGTGCCGGGTGTTGATGAGGAATCCCGCCCGTTCGCGTTCCAGGCGCAGGTCCGCCTTGAAGAGGCGGCTGAGCGGCGGGTACAGGGCCCGCACCAGCTCGTCGGTGACCACTGGCGCGCCGCCCTCCCGGCCGCCCTGGCCGGGTGGTCCGCCGGGGGCCGTGGTCCCGGACGCATCGCGGTCGTCGGCGGCGGGTCCGGGGGCCGGGTCGGGCTCCGGGCCGGGGTCGGGGGCCGGGTGGGGCTCCTGGGGCGGGTCCGGGGGCGGCGGTTCCTCGGTCTCCGTCTCGCGCTGGACGACGGGTGCCGAGTACGCCGGGGGCGGGGCGCCGAAGACGACGCTGCCGTCGGCCGCCCGCTGGGCCACCCCGGCGGCCACGGCGACCGAACCCGCCGAGGTGAAGGCGGGCGCGGCGGAGCCGCCATGTCCGCCGGTCAACGAGCGGGGCACCGGCGGCCCCCCGGCCGCCTGACGTTGCAGGGCGGGAAGCGGCGGGGAGAGGGGTGGCGCGCCCGTCCCCTGCCCCGGAGCGGCGACGGTACGTTGCAGCGCCGCCGGTACGGACGGTGTCACCGCCGCCATCGACGCCGTTCCCTCCCCGCCTGCGGTCCAGCGCACCGGAACGGCATCGGCCGGGGACGCGCTCCCCGGGACGGGGCCCGGCATCGTCCCCGTACCGGCCGGTGGAGGCGGCGCCGCCCCGCCCGCCCCGTGGTCCGTCGCGGAACGCTGTACGGCTGCTCCCCACCCCCCGTTCCGCGCGTTCTGGAGCGGTACGGGCCGGTCGGCGAGCAGCGGCGCGACCGGATCGGTGCTCGGGGGCGGCGCCATGGGGGACGGCGAGGGCACGGCGGGGGTCCGCTGCACCGCAGGAGTGGGGGCCGGCGGTGCGGGGTCCGACGCGGCGGGGAGCAGGGGGGAGTCACCGAGCAACGGCGCGGTGGGCCCGCCGGATTCGGGCTCCGGCCCCGGTTCCGGAACCGCGGGTGTCCGGGCGGCCCCGTCCCCGGCGTCCGCCGCGTCCGCCGCGCTCCGGGCCACCGGAACCGCCCCGGACTCCCTGCCCGGTCCGTCGACGGCGGCCTGCCGCTGCGCCGTCGGCGGCAGCGCGGACATGGGCGCGCCGAGCCCCGGCGCGCGCCGGGGCGAGCCGGGGGCGGGCGGCATCACCGAGCGCTGCACGGGCGGAGCCGCGGACGAAGGCGGCTGCTGAGACGGATTCGGGATCAGGGACGAGGGCGGCGTCGCGGGCCCCGGAGCAGCCGACTCCGCTGCCGTCACAAGGGGCTGCTCCCCCACCAGTTGACGTACCGGCAACTCCGCCACGGCCGACTCCCCGGCCGACGTCATCGCGGACGCGCCCCCCGGAACGACACGCTGCACGGCAACGGACGGAGGCAGGGACCGCGGCGACGGCAGGGGTACGGACCGGGCCCCGCCCGGCAGCCCCTGCGCCCGTTCCGCGGACCGCTGCACCGGCGACGGACGGTCCGCGGCGACCGGGGCCGCCGGAGCCGTGAGCCCGTGCACCAGCCCGGTGGGCGCGTCCGGGCTGACCAGGTGCCCGAGCGGGGTACCGAGGGCGGGGTCCTGCCGGGTGGAGAGCGACCCCTGGAAGCCGGAGGGATCGATCACCAGGTCCTGGGTGCCCAGGGTCCGCTGGATGGGCGGGAGTTCGGCGAGATCGACGCGCTCGCGCGGCACGGCGGGCGAACCGGAATCCTCGCTGCCGCCCCCCGTACCCGCACCTGCACTCGTACCCGTGCTCGTGTCCGTACCCTTGCGTCCGCCGCCGCCGCGCAGCCAGGACATCAGGCCCATGGATTTTCCCGCCCTCCCTGCGCTGTTCGCTACTGCCCGTTGAGGCGAGCGATCTGTGCGACGAACCTCAGTCGTTCCGGGTGCTCCAGGTCCAGCAGCTCATCGAGCGGCCAGTGGAAGTGGTAGGCGAGGTACGCGACCTCCTCGTAGAGCAGGTCGGCCGCGTACGTCACGATTCCCCCAGGCGGCCACCGGCGAGATTCACCGCGAACTCCTCCTGGCAGGACGGGCAGGTGACGGCGGCGCGGGTGTGTCCCTCGGCGTTGATCCGCCGGTAGAAGTCCTGGAGGAAGGCCAGGTCGGAGGCGAACAGGTCCTCGATGACGCCGGGGTGGATGTCGTCGACCGTGCCGATCCGGGTCACGACCCGGGCGATGAGCACGACCGAGAGGTACGCGGAGTTCTCCCGCACCCGGTCGTCCCGCAGCGGCACGAGTTCGTCGCGCGCGGTCGCGAGCCGCATGACGCCCGTACGGTGCACGACGCCCGCGTCGTCCACGTACCCGCGCGGCAGCTCGAAGGGGAACTCGGTGCGCAGCGGCTCCCGTCCGCCGGACCTCGTGCCCCCGCCCGCCGGGAGGTGCGCGTCCGGCCGCTGGGGGGCCTCCGCCGGAGCCGTACGCCGCATCAGTCGAGTTCCATGCTCTCGTAGGTGATGGCGAGCTTCTCCGTCAGGACCGAGGTGTCACCGGCCTTGAGGGTGCCGATCTCCAGGGACTTCGGCCAGGCGTTGATGAGCTTGTAGCGCTTGATGGCGATGCCCTCGTGGTCGTACACGATGACCGCACCGTTGCGGCGGGCCGTGGTCATCCGGCCGAAGCGGGAGTCCTTGATCCACCGCTCGAAGCTGTTGTCCTCGGTCAGGCCCCGGGTCACGGTCACCTCACCGGCCTTGGGCCGGCCGGGGAGCTTCTTGATGGCGTAGCGGCCGTCGGCGGTGTTCTGCTTCAGCTCGATGACGTCCTGCTCCATCTTCAGACCACTGACCTCGGTGATCTGCTTGATGACGACGCTGTCGAATTCGAGGCCGAACGACGCCCCGACGGTGCTGTCGAGATCGGGAAGTGGCACAACAGGCTCCTTTACCGCTTTTACCGCTCTTGCCGCCTACAGGGGTCTCCGGTGGTACGCGCAGTCCGGCCCGGCCCGGCCCACCCGCGCGGAGGGGGTCATTCGTCGACGCCGCCGGTCCCCCCGGTCAGCTGGGAGAGGCGGAAGACGACGAACTCGGCCGGCCTGACCGGTGCCACCCCGATCTCGCAGATGACCTGACCCGCGTCGATGCTCTCCGGCGGGTTGGTCTCGCGGTCGCACTTGACGTAGAACGCCTCTTCCGGAGTGAGCCCGAACAGCGCCCCCTTGCGCCATTCGTTGACCAGGAACGCCGAGACCGTGCGCCGGATGCGCGCCCACAGGGCGTCGTCGTTCGGTTCGAAGACGACCCACTGCGTACCGGCGAGGATCGACTCCTCCAGGTAGTTGAAGAGGCGCCGGACGTTCAGGTAGCGCCAGGCCGGGTCGGAGGCCAGCGTGCGCGCGCCCCAGATCCGGATGCCCCGCCCGGGGAAGGACCGGATGCAGTTCAGCCCGATCGGGTTGAGCATGTCGTGCTCGCCCTTGGTCAGCTGGGTCTGGAGCGCGACCGCCCCGCGCACGACCTCGTTGGCGGGCGCCTTGTGCACGCCGCGCGACTCGTCGTTGCGCGCCCACACCCCGGCCACGTGGCCGCTCGGCGGGACGAGCCTCGCCCGCCCGGACGAGGGGTCCGCGACCCGGATCCAGGGGTAGTAGAGCGTGGCGTACTTGGAGTCGAAGTTGGCGTGGTCGGTGCGCCAGGCCCGGATCTGCTGCGGGCTGAGCCCCGGCGGCGGGTCGAGGATGGCGACCCGGTCGCCCATCAGCTCGCAGTGGCCGATCAGCCCCTGCTGCACGGCGACGACCGACTCCAGGTCCAGCAGCCCGCGTTCGTGCGCGCTCATCAGGTCCGGCACGACGACCGTGGTGATCTCCTCGACCGCTTCGAGTCCGCCGAACCCGGTCCGGCGGTCGGGGTCGCCGACGTACAGCTCGGGGGTCAGCGCCCCGGTGCCGGGTGCCGCCGGGGCGGCGGGGGCCAGGGTCACGCTCTGCGGTTCGGGCCGGGCGGGTGCGGCGCCGCGGGCCGTCTCGCGGATCTCGATCAGCTCCGACCGGGCGTTGACCCGGGTGGCGACGTTCTCCTTGCTGCGCTTGGTCGTGACGCCCGGGTACTCCTCGGCGGCCTGCCCGTCCCGCTTCACGATCAGCCGGAAGACGTCGGACGGCGGGTCGTCCCCCTCCACCTCGGCCACTTCGACGCTGATCTCGCCGGTCACGCCGGGGCGGGGCTTCACCGCGTACGGGCCGAGCTGCGTCTCCGAACCGGCGGGCAGGCTCCCCGCGGCCCGGTCGCCCCCGTCGTCCACCACGTGCTCGGTGCCGTCGTCGATGCGCACCACGTAACAGACACCGCCGCCGTTGGCGAAGAACCCGTACACGGCGGAGGCCAGGTACGTGCCCTCCACGAAGTCGCCGAAGGTGCCGGCGAACTGGCTCCAGTTCGTGATCAGCGTCGGTTCGTCGAACGGGCCCTTCTGCGCGAAGCCGACGAAGGCGGTGACCGAGGTGCCCACCCCTTCGATCGGCCGGGACCCGGACTCGATCTCTTCGACGTAGACGCCCGGGGACAGGTACGACGGCATATGAAGTCTCTCCTTGGCCGGGGAACGCCCGCAATTCTTGCGACAGCGGCGATCACCGGGAACGGACACACGGCCGCCCACCCGTGCACCGGCCACTGCCCGATCAGGCAATGCCGTCGTGCTGTACGTGCCGCCGGGCGCTGCCCCCGACCGCGGTGCTCCTGCCCTGCGTACTGCGCGGGCACTGCGCACACCCTGGGACGGCGACAGGACGCAGAGGGCGCAGGTGGGTGGGCCGGGAGGGTGGATGCGGGCGGTTCCGGAGAAGGACCCCGCCGCCTCCACGCCCGACGGCGGAGGTACCCCCCATCGCGAGAACGTGACACTCAAGCCCGAAGTGTCACGTTCGCAAGCGACCCCACCCCACCGCCCACCGGCCGACCGCCCCGCCCCCGACCCCGACCCCGACCCCCGCAGCATGCAGCGTCTGCAACGCGCGGCGGGCAACCGGGCCGTGTCCCGCCTGGTGGCCCAGCGCTACACCGCCCCGGTCAAGCCGTCCCCCGCCCAGGCACCCGGCTTTCGCAGGGTGAAGGCGGACGTGGCGGCGAAGAAGGTCCGCCTGGCCGCGCACGTCCCCGCCGCCGCCGAGTCCAAGTCCGCCCAGGACGCCGCCGTCGCACCCCCTGACGACAGGGAGGCGCAGGGCAAGGCGGCGAACGCGGAGAAGATGAACGACGCGAAGCCCGGCGAGTTCGACAAGAAGGCGTTCATCGACGCGGTGAACAAGGCGATCGACGCCCAGGCCCCGAAGAACCTCGACCAGGCCGACAAGTTCTCCACGTCCGGCAGGGCCGACCGGATCAAGGACGAGGTCGACGGCAAGGTCAAGGACGGCAAGGACTCCTCCGCCAAGGACATCGACACCGCCACCCAGGCCCCGCCCGACACGGCGGCGGCCAAGGACAAACCCGTCACCCCGATGTCCCCCGACCAGGCCCCCGCCAACCCCGGCGCCCCCTCCGCCACAGACGCCATCCCGGACAAGCAGCCCGCCGCCGTCACGGACTTCTCCGCCGGCCCGGCCGCCAACGACCAGGCCATGGCCGGCGCCGAGGTCACCGAGGACCAGCTCGCCCGGGGCAACGAGCCCGCATTCGACCAGGCCCTGGCCGCGAAGAAGAGCGCCGAGACCGACTCCGCGAAGGCCCCCGCCAGGGGCAGGACGGCCGAGAACCAGCAGCTGAACGCGGCGAAGGCCAACGCCGCCGCCTCCGGCGCCCAGGCCATCAACGCCCTCACCGCGACCCGTGCCACGGCAGGCAAGCAGGTCGACGGCGGCAAGGGCGAAGCCAAGTCCAAGGACGAGAAACGGCGCGCCGAGGTCACCGCGAAGCTGCAGAAGGTCTACGACACCACGAAGAAGGACGTCGAGGCCACCCTGTCCGGCCTGGACACCAAGGTTGACGCGGCGTTCACGCAGGGCGAGAAGGCGGCGCGGGACGCGTTCACCGCCGACCACAAGCGCCGCATGAAGAAGTACAAGGACAAGCGCTACTCGGGCATGTTCGGCGGCGCGAAGTGGGCCAAGGACAAACTCCTCGGCATGCCCAAGGAGGCCAACACCCTCTTCCAGGAGGCCCGCAAGCTCTACGTCGCGCAGATGCAGACCGTCATCTCGTCCGTCGCCGACCTCATCGGCACCGAACTCGGCCACGCGAAGGCCCGCATCGCCAGGGGCCGCACCGAACTGAAGGCCGAGGTCGACAGACTCCCCGCCGACCTCAAGCAGTTCGGGCAGGAGGCGGCGAAGGACTTCGCGGGGAAGTTCGACGACCTGGAAACCACCGTCGACGAGAAGTCCGAACAGCTCGTCCAGGACCTCGCCCAGAAATACACCGCCGCCCTGAACAAGGTCGACGAGGAGATCAAGAAGCTCCAGGAGGCCAACAAGGGGCTGGTCGACAAGGCGAAGGACGCCATCGTCGGCGTCCTCAAGACCATCAATGAGCTCAAGAACCTCCTCCTGGGCATCCTCGCCAAGGCCGCCTCCGCGATCATGAAGATCATCAAGGACCCCATCGGGTTCCTGAGCAACCTGGTCAAGGCGGTCGGCGCCGGACTCAACCTCTTCGTCACCAACATCGCCACCCACCTCAAGACCGGCCTCGTCTCCTGGCTGCTGGGCACCGCCGTCAAGGCCGGACTCGAACTCCCGCAGAAGTTCGACCTGAGGGGCATCATCCAGCTCATCGGCTCACTCCTGGGCCTGACCTGGGACAACATCCGCGCCCGCATCACCCGCAAGGGCGTCCCCGACCAGGCCATGACCGCGGTCGAGTCCTCCGTCCCCGTCGCGAAGAAACTCGCCACCCAGGGCCCCGCGGGCGCCGTCGAGGAGATCCAGGCCGAGGCCGGCGACCTCAAGGCCACCATCCTCGAAAAACTCACCAGCTACCTCATCCCCACCGTCCTCATCGCCGGCATCACCTGGATCCTCTCCCTCCTCAACCCCGCCTCCGCCTTCGTCCGCGCGGTCAAGGGCATCATCGACATCGTCACGTTCATCGTGAACCAGGGCGCCCAGATCGCCGACTTCGTCAACGCCGTCCTCGACGCCGTCATCGCCATCGCCAACGGCGGCCAGGCCGGCGTCCCCAAAATGGTCGAAACCGCCCTCGCCGCCAGCATCCCCCTCCTCATCGGCTTCCTCGCCGCCCTCCTCGGCATCGGCAACCTCGCCCACAAGGTCAAATCCGTCTTCCACGCCGTCGCCAAACCCGTCAACCGCGCCATCGACAAACTCGTCGACCTCATCGCCAGAAAAGGCAAAGCCCTCTGGAACAAACTCAAGGGCAAGGACAAGGACAAGGGCGGCAAGTGGGACAACAAGAAAAATTCTGATCAGACACCTGGAAATGCACAGAACGAGTCTTCTCGAAAGCGCGCCGCAATCGCGGAAGCGGATCGAAAGCTGAACAACAGCAGAACGCAGGAGGATGCAAGGAGTAGCGTTTCCCGCACTTCGAAGCGGCACAATATTCCACTCACGTTGATAGTGGATTCCCGCGAACAGCAGAGCGTCAGCGTTCACGTGCAAGCCATCGACGGGGAGACACACAGGCTGGCTGCACAGAATCCGCAGGATCAGGCTTCGAACACCGGTCGCTACACCTCTGAGCAACTGAAAAAAACAGGAATTATCGCAACAATTTATGGCGTTGAGCTACTCAAATGCCGACTCGGAAAGAATCACTTTGTGGGCGACCGTGTCGGAACATTCAGGAACATCCAAGGGAAGCTCTGCGAGAAAAGGGACGGAAAGACCGTATTCGTATACGACGACAATAAACCGGTAAGCGATGAACTGAAGCACAGGAACACCCTGGACCAGAGCACGGAAAAAACCTACCCCAGCAGCGAGACAGCCCCCGAAGGCTCCGAAATGGCGAAGAAGGTCAAGGAGAGGAACAAAGCGATAAAGGATCGCGACAGGATATGGAAGAAAGAACTCGAACCCATCGCAACTCGCCTTAACATCGAGATCAATCCAAACACTCTCGGCTCCAAGAAACTTGATGCATTCAAGATCGAGGCGATCGATAATCAGGCTTCGGCGCAGGACCTCGAAAAGTTGATGGAAGCAGGAAACTCCTACATCGCGGCACGAACCAAGGTGGCAAAAATCGGAGAACAGATGGGAGGACTGGCTGGCGACTTCGCAGAGAAGAAAGAGTTTGGCACCGCGACGAGACTCACCCTGGACACAGTGGGTGAATCCGGAAGGTTCGACAGGATACTCATCGATGGTTCAACCCTGATCCTGCTGGAGGACAAGGGGCCTCAGGCGGGGACAGGGAAACGTCTCGTGGGCGACCCCAAGGAGTATGCGGAACAAGGGAGCCCCGAGTACGGACGCGAAATGATCGAGATAGATCCGCTACTGGCGAAAGCCATGAGCGACCCCAGCGTGTACAGTCAGGTCGAGAACATATTGAAAAACAATGGAACCGTCCGCTATCGAATGATCAAAGCCAATGCGGACGGCTCCGTCACTGCAATCGACTTCGTCCTTGACAAGGAGAGGTTCAAGCAAAGCAGCATAAAGCTACCCAGTAGTCAATAGTCTAGGAATTAGGAGCTCATGTGACCTGGCATTCCCTCGAAACAGGCACGGTCAGAGAGTTGTTGACCAAAATCCACCTGGAGGACTGGGGGTGGACAAAGGAAGAGGTGCCGAATCTTGCGGAACGTTTCGGATGGACCCCCTGGAGCGATAAATCCGCCAATCAGATCTTCTACAACATCGGGAGCGACTATCGCAGCATCGTGGCAATCTTCTCCTGCGAGAAAAACGACGTCACACACCTATTTCTCACGCTAGGCAGAAATGAAGGGGCGATCACACCGGAGTCCACCAGGTCCAGCGAAATGCTTTTCACTGACACCTATAACATCATTTCAGAAATCCTGGGCGAGCCCTCGAACTGGCCCCCCTCGGAGAACATGGAAGAAGAAGTCGAATGGGTGAGCGGAGTTTCCACCATCACCCTCATGGGCCGTGCGGACATGGTCAGCCTGCGTTGGGAACTGACTGAGCGAATTGAGCCAGCCATATAAACGCTTCAGCGCCTCAGTCTGGATCCAAAGAACACAGTCGGTGATCAGGCGCCGACCGCCCGCACTCGGAGCGACTTCACCCCGTTGATGAAGTTCGACACCAACCGGCCCGGCGGGCCCGCAAGTCGGAGGCGATCCGGTGGCAGGGCCCGGCACGTCTCCTCGTACAGGGCACTCAGCTGCAGCCGCGCGAAATGCGCGCCCAGGCAGACGTGGGGGCCGTCGCCGAAGGAGACGTGGGGGTTGGAGGTGCGGGTGAGGTCGAGGGTGAACGGGTCGGGGAAGACGCGTTCGTCGTGGTTGGCGGAGGCGTGGAAGACGACCACCTTGTCGCCGGTGCGGATACGGGTGCCCGCCAGCTCCGTGTCCTGGACGGCCGTGCGGCGGAAGGTCAGGACCGGGGGATGGCGGCGAAGCAACTCGTCGACGGCGCCCGCGAATCCGACCTCACCCCGACACAATCTGCCGTACTCGTCCGGGTGTTGGGCCAGCAGGCTCAGGCCGCCCGGCGCCGCGCTGCGTACCGTGTCGTTGCCGGCCACCACCAGCAGGAAGAAGAACATCTCCAGTTCGGGGGCGGTGAGTTCGGGGTCCGTGGCCAGGGACGTCAGCACGTCGTCGGCGGGGTGCCGGCGTTTGTGGGCGGCCAGGGCGTGGGCGTAGTCGAACATGTCACGCAGGGCGGACGGGGAGCGGGGGTTGAGCGGTTTGCCGTCCGGGCCGAGGGTCGGCGTTCCGGCCTCGTCGGGGTCCTGGTAGCCGATGACGCGTTGCGTCCAGTGGAGGAGGAGCGCGCGGTCGGTGTCCGGTATGCCCAGCAGGTCCGCGAGGTTGAGCAGGGCGTAGTCGTCGGTGACCCGGGCGACGAGGTCGCAGGTGCCGTCGCCGGCCCGCGCCCCGTCGACCGCGCCGGCGAGCAGGGTGCGGGCGCGTTCCCGGACGACGCCGGCGAAACGGTCGACGCGTCTCGGGGTGAAGGCGCGGCTGACGAGGGTGCGCAGGCGCCGGTGGTGCGGCGGGTCCTGGTTGAGCATCATGCGGCGGATGAACGGCAGGTCGGCCGGGGCCGGGTCGCGGATCTGGGTGGCGCCCAGGTACGAGGAGTACGTCACGGAGTCCTTCAGGACCCGGACCACGTCCGCGTGCCGGGTGACCGCCCAGAAGCCGGGGCCCGCCGGCCAGCCGAGCACCTCCGGCTCCTCCTGCCACGCCACGGGGTGGTGGTCGCGCAGCAGGCGGTAGCGGTCGTGGGGAATGCCCTGCCCGTACAGCCGGGGGTCGAAGACGTCCGGTACGGACCCGGCCCCGGTCACGGCTTCGCCCCGGCGTCCTCCACGTCCGCCCGCAGGAAGTCCTCCACCACCCGGATCAGGTCGAGCGGGGTCTCGTCCATCGCGTAGTGGCCGCACGAGGGCAGCTCCACCAGTTCGGCGTTCGGGAACCAGCGCATCCAGGTGGCTTGCTGCAGTTCGGCGGAGAGCGCCGGGTCCAGGGCGCCCACGACGGCCAGCGCGGGCACGGGTGAGCCCTCGACCCGGTCGTGGAAGTCCTCGCCCGCCCAGGAATCCAGCCAGGCCCGGAACGCCCCGGCGTCACTGCGTTCCACCGAACGGCGCACCATGCGGTCCAGCCAGCCCGCCGGGCGCCGTCCCCCGGTGGTGGTGTCGAGGATGACGCGGCGGTTGTCCGGGGTCCCGGCCGCCCCGGCGAACAGCTCCCACTGCTCGGGCGGGAGCGGCAGCCCGGAGGCCGGGACCGGGGAGACGCCGACGAGCCTGCGCACCCGTTCCGGCGCGGCGGCCAGCACCCGCTGGACGACCGAGCCGCCCATCGAGTGGCCGATCAGCGAGAACTGTTCCCAGCCGAGCCGGTCGGCCAGCGCGAGCACGTCCGCGGCCCCCTCGGCCGTGGTGTACGCGCCGCTCGCGTCCCGGGCCTCGCCGTACCCTCGCAGGTCCACCACCGCGTACTGGAACGAGGCGAGGTCGAGGTCCGGCAGCACGGGGGCGTACGCGGAACGGTCGGCGAGCCAGCCGTGCACCGCGATCACCTTGTGCGGTCCGTCGCCGTGCAGTTCGTGGGGCAGAACGAGCGTTGCGGTCACGCTGACTCCTGTCGCCGTACGGAGAGGAACCGGGCGATCACCGACCGGTCATGACCACGGTGGCGGCAACCTCGATTTCGCGCAAGGTTCCGGCGCGGCTCGGCACGCCACCCGTCTGGGGGAAGACCAGCACATTTCGGCCTCGCCTCGCCTGCAACATGCCAGCGTCCTAGTATGCATACGTACTACATCACGAGGGCATATGTCCTGGAGCCTTGAAATGGTGGGCGAGGTTTCGCGAGTGGCTGCTCGGCCTGCGGAAGTCCGACCGGGACACGGCTCGGCTCGTGGGGCAGGCTCTACAAGCTCTTGTCGAGGAAGGGCCCGGCCTCGGGCGTCCTCTGGTGGACAGGATCAGGGGATCGTCGATGCACAACCTCAAAGAGCTGCGGCCCGGCTCCGGCGGGACGAGCGAGATTCGCATCCTGTTCGTCTTCGACCTCGACCGCAACGCGGTTCTCCTGGTGGCCGGCAACAAGTCGGGAAGGTGGCGTGAGTGGTACAGCCGGTCGATCCCCGTGGCCGAGGGGCGCTACGACGACTGGTTGGCACACTTGGCTCAACGGCAGAAGGGCACGTCGAAGTGACTACTTTCCATTCCTGGGATGAAGTGAAGAACGAGGTCTTCGATGCCGAGGACCTTGAGGAGATCGAGCGCGGAGCCCAACGCATGGTGGCCGAGGCGCGAGCCCATCGACTGGTGGAGATGCGGAAGCAGCTGGGTCTGACCCAGAGCGAGATCGCTGACCGCATGCACGTTCGGCAGGAGCGGGTGTCGGCCATCGAACGCGGGAGGACAACGGCCACGGAGGTCGGAACCATCGCCGCCTACATTGCCGCGCTCGGTGGGCAGTTGGAGATCGTGGCCAACTTCAACGGATCCCGTGTCGTGATCGTCTGACGCCGTGACCGGCCTGCTCGTCCGGGCACAGCGGGCGGGCGGGTCCTCCGGGCGGTCGGCAGGTGTCGGGCGCTCACGTCAGCAGTTCCAGGTACGGGCCGAACTCCGAGGCCAGGGTCAGCCGGCCCAGTTTCTGGTACTCGCGCTGGACCGCATGGATCAGCGTCGGCATCGTCACCGGTCCGTCCGTGTCCGCCGCCAGGTAGGCGGCCGTCACCGCGATCGAGCGGATGTTGCCGCCCGCCAGCTCGAAGTTCTCCGCACAGAAGGCGAGGTCCAGGTCCTTGCCCCGGGGAAGTACCGGACCCAGGCAGCGTTCCCAGAGGACGAGGCGCTGTTCGGGGTCCGGGACCGGGAAGTCGACGACCAGGTCCAGGCGGCGGGTGAAGGCGTCGTCCAGGTTGGCCCGGAGGTTGGTGGCGAGGATGGCCAGGCCGTCGAAGGACTCCATGCGCTGGAGGAGGTACGCGCTCTCGACGTTCGCGTAGCGGTCGTGGGCGTCCTTCACGTCCGAGCGCTTGCCGAAGATCGCGTCCGCCTCGTCGAAGAGGAGGACGCCGTTCACCCCCGCGGCCTCGGAGAAGATCCGTTCCAGGTTCTTCTCCGTCTCGCCCACGTACTTGTCGATCACCGTCGCCAGATCGACCGTGTAGAGGTCCAGGCCCAGGTCCGCGGCCATGACCTCGGCGGACATCGTCTTGCCGGTGCCGGAGTCGCCGGCGAAGAGCGCCGACACGCCCCGGCCCCTGCCGCCTCCGGGGCGCATGCCCCACTCCCCCAGGACCCGGTCGCGGTGGCGGGCACGGGCGGTGAGTTCGCGGAGCTGGGCGTGGGTGTCCGGGGGGAGGACCAGGTCGTCCCAGGTGACGGAGGGCTCGATGCGGCGGGCCAGCCGGTCCAGGCCCGCCGCGTTCTGGGCGCGGGCGCCCTGGCGGACGTGGTCGGCGGTGAGCGTGCCGCCCTCCAGGTGGGTGGTGCGGGCGGCGCCCCGGGCGGCTCGGGTGATCTGCTCCGGGGTGAGGAGGAACGGCGAGAGCAGCCGGTCCACGTCGATGGTGCCGGGGACGGGGGCGGCGTACGCGTCGGTCCAGAGGGCGGCCCTGGTCGCGGGTTCCACCCGGGGCGCGTGCAGCAGGAGGGGCGGGGCGGTGGACCAGGACGCGTCCCAGGGCGCCCGGCCCACCAGGATCGTGGGGACCGGGGTGTCGGTGAGCAGCCGCAGGATTCCCGGGTGCTCGCGGCAGACCGCGTCGAGCGGGGCGCAGACCACCCCGGCACCGGTCAGCCGGGCCTCGCGGACCAGGGAGCGGACCGCCTCGGCAGGTGCCGGGTCCTCGGCCAGCCGCGCCAGGTCCAGGCCCAGGACCCGGCGGCCCGCGAGGGTCAGCGCGGAGGCCGCGAGGGCCGTGCCCGCGCCGCCCTGGTCCTCGCGCAGATAGGCCGGCGAGACCCCGTGGGCGAGGGCCGCCGCCAGCGGGGCCGGATCGCCGACGCCCGGTACGGCGTGCCAGGGGGCGAGGAGACCGGTCAGGCGCGGGTCGGGGGTGTCGTCGCCCAGGAGGTGCGCGGTGACGCGGTCGGGGACGCGGAGCGCACGGCTCAGGAACGGGCGGTCCAGGTCCTCGACCAGGAGGAGGCGGCCCTCGCGGAGGGGTGCGAGGGCCGCCAGCCGGCCGCGTGCCTCCTGGTCGGCGGGGGACAGTCCGCACAGGCCCAGGGCCAGGCCGATGGACGGGCGGCGGCGGGTGACGTCGTCGTTCAGGTAGCCGTAGAACGCCTCGAAACGGTCGTCGAGATCCGGTACGAGCGTGATGAGGAGGATCTCGACGTCGAGGGGTGTGAGGCCGAACTCGTCCGCCAGGGACGTCAGTCTGGACCGCTCCCCCGGCACCTCACCAAAGTCCGGGGCCGGGGCCGAGGACGGCTCCGGCCCCGGGGACGGGTAGGCGCGGGCCTCGTCCGCGTCCAGCAGGCGGACGATGTTCTCGTCCGTGAGGTAGAGGCCGCGGAAGGCGTCGTCCGGGTCCGGGTCGGTGAGCCGACGGGCCTCGACCGCCCGTCGGATGCGCTGTTCCACCACCACCGCGCGGGCGAGGAGGTGGCGCAGGTTCGGGTCGCCCGGGGTGGTCATTCCGCGCTGTCCTCCGTACGAGACGTGCGAGGCGGCCTGGTCGTACGAGGCACACCGGCCGCACCGGCCTTTCGGGTCTCCGTGATGCGGAGGGACAGGCCGCGTCGCCGTTCCGCGTCGCGGGCGCGCGACGCGGGGTCCCCGCCCGGCCGTCCCGGACGCCCCCCGTACACCGGGAGCCCCCCGCGCCCCGGCATCGGTTCCGACACCGGGTCGCCCCTCTCCGGCACGTCCCCGAAGCGGGCCAGCACCCCCTCGTCCCCGACCGGCGGACCGGCCACGTAGCTCGGCGAGGCGGTCACCGGCACACTGACCACCAGGTCCAGCGAGGGTTTCAGCTCGCCGCCCAGCGCGCTCCACACATCGGCGAACGAGCGGTCCTCCGGCGGCGGCAGCGCGATCGACATCGGTACGGGCGCCCCGATCGCGGCCAGGGTGCCCGTCAGCCGTTCCGGCGGCAGCGCCTCGTGACGCAGCAGACAGCCGAGCAACGAGGAGAGCAGCCGGTGCTCGTCCTCCGGGCGCTTGGTCCACGCCGTGATCAGGTACGACAGCTTGAAGAAACGGGGCGGGCGGCGGCGCGCGACGATCACGCCGTGCTCGTCGTAGTCGTTGTGCAGGCCCCGTTCCCGCCTGCGCATGTCCTCGCGGATGTCGTAGAGGTACAGGTTGACCATGGGCGCGTTGACCTTCGCCGCCCACTCCCGGGTCGGGGCGTCGAAGACCACCGCGATCTGGCCGCCTTCGAGCACCTCCGCCCTGATCAGGGCCCGCAGTACGTCGTCGACCTCGTGGATCACCTGATCACTCCCGTAACCGCTCCCGCAATCGCTTCCTCGGTCACTCCCTCGACCGCTCCCGCGCGGTCGTCGGCGCTCATGCGCGGCCCGCGAAGTCCGGTGGCTGCAGATGGCGCTGGACCACCAGGACCGGCTTCTTCAGCCGGGCGATGTCCCGGGTGTCCACGCGGAGTTCGCGCGGGCCGAGCTTGTCCTTGCGCAGCACCGGTATCTGGATCTCGAAGGTGCCGTCGCGGCCCACCGTCGCGCCGGACATCTCCGCGGTGATCCCGATGTTCCACGTGAAACGTACGGTCTGCCCCGGCGGGTAGTCCTTGCCGCGGGCCAGTACCACCTGGCCCGGTTTGGCCACCTGGGGTGTGACGGTCAGCGAGGGTTTCAACACGCGCAGCCGGTCGGTGGCCCGGTTGTCGGCCGGCTGACGGTCCGGCAGCGTGCCGCGCACGGTGGCCCGTACGTCGCCGGTGATCGCCGCCTTGTACGTCGCCGTCTGGGTCACCACGACGCGTCCGCCGGCCGGGATGGTGCACGGGGCGGCGGCCGTGCAGCGGGACAGTGCGGGCAGGCTGCGGTCCTTCGCCCTGGACGGCTTCGGCCAGGTGGCGCCGAGGACCACCCCGGTCGCCGGGTCCGGTCCTGCGTTGGTGACGGTGAAGCGGGCACGGGCCGGGCGGCCGGTGTACGTACGGTCCGGGCTGACGTCCACCCTCACCTCCACGTCCGCCGAGGGCGGCACGGGTGGTTCGAGCACCTCGATCTGCGCCGTGTCCGTGCCCGTGTTGCCCGCCGAGTCGGTCGCCGAGCAGGTCACGGTGGTGCGGCCGACCGGGAAGAGCGAGCCGGAGGCGGGGGCGCAGGTCACCGGGAGCGTGCCGTCGGTGGCGTCCTGGGCGGTGGCCCCGTACGTCACGCGCGCGCCCGCGTCGTCCTCGGCCCGCACGGTCAGATCGTCCACGGTGACGACGGGCGCGTCGATGTCGTTCACGTCGATGTAAATCTGCTGCTGGAAATCGGGGTCGGCCGCGGCGGCCGGTCCGATGGTGTCCGTGCCCGGGGCCCGGGTGCCCATCAGGAACTGGACGGTGCAGCTCAGCCGGGTGCCCTGGGGTGCGTCGGCGGAGACGTCGATGTTCTCCGCGAAGTGCGCCGTTTCCCCGCTGGTGAGTTGCTGGGTGGGTGGTTCGAGGCTGACGGACAGGTGCGGGTCGCAGTTGTCGAGGCGGTAACCGACGTTGGTGGGGAGGTTGCCGAGCCCCTCGATGATGGCTTCCACGACGTCGTTGCCCTCGATGTCGTCGAGCATCCGGCCGTTGGTGGCGGTCGCCAGCCGCAGGGCCTGGTCCTCCGGGTGTTCTTTGTCGTTGGGATACTGAGGTGTGCGGCCGTTGCCGTTGAGGCCGTCCCCCCGGTCGCTGGTCAGGCCGACCGCGATCAGCCGCACCCCCGCGTCCTGAAGGGCGAACTCGGCCTCACTGAACTTCTTGCCGTTGCTGGGCTCATGGCTGGACGCGTCGCCGACCAGCACGATGACGGGGCTGGAGTCGGGGCGGAACACGGTCTTCCCGTCTCCGCCGTTGGCCAGCTTCCACAGGGCGTAGATCCAGTCCTCGGGCGGACCGATGCTGTAGGCACCCATGTCGGTCTTGAGCTGTTTGACGCCCGTCTGCACCTCGTCCAGGTCGTAGGTCAGCCCTTGCAGCACCTTGAAACCGGCGTCGGGGTCCACCTCCTGGTCGCCGAAGGTGGCCACGGCGAAACGCGAGTCCTCCTGCTCGTCGCGGATCGCCTTCGTGATCTCGGGGATCCGCTCCTTCACCCGCTGGATGGGAACGTCCATACTGCCCGTGCCGTCCACCAGCAGGATCACGTCCGGCCTCGGCGGGATCGCCGGGGTACGCACCTGCTTGTCCACGCCCGTGGAGCCGCCCGGGTCGACGGTGTCGGTGAACTCGGCCGGGGTGACCCACGGCTCGGGCACCGCGACCGTCGGCACCCCGGGCTCGACGGCCGAACCGGGAACGACCCCGGTCGCCACGAGAAGCAGCGCGAGGACCGGTACGCGGAACGCGGCGAGAGCACGGCGCGGAGCGGAAGGCCGGATTCGGTGCCGGAGTCGATGTCGGTGCCGGGCCGGCCGACCCGGCCGCGGTACCCGTTGAAGCGGCTGGAACCAGCGCACGGAAGTCCTCCCCCACCCTCGCCGGTCGATCGGCGTACCGGACCTCACGGTCCCGTACGCGCGGCCCGCGCACAGCGGTGCGGGAGTCACACCCCCGGGTAGGCCCCGCTGCACGAAAGGGCAGCAGGGCCTACCGAAGTACCGTGCCCACCCGTCACTGAAGTGCCGTACGCACCCGCCGTGCGCACCCGTGCCGGACGACGGGACGGCTCAGATCAGTCCCTGTCTCATCGCGTACGCCACCGCGTGCGACCGGTTCCGCAGCTGCAACCGGGTCATCACCGAATGCAGCACGTTCTTGATCGTGCGCTCGGAGTAGGCCAGCTTCGTCGCGATGTCGGCGGTGTCGTACCCCTCCGCGACCAGTCTCAGCACATCCACCTCGCGCGCCGCGAGTCCGGTGAAGTGCAGCCCGCGGGGGCCGAGCACCTGGCCCTGGAGGCGTCCCACCTCCTCCAGCAGCCGTCCCAGCAGGTCGGACGGGAGATGGCCCTCGCCCCTCGCCACCGTCCCGATGACCTGCACCAGATGCTCCGGAGTCGCCTCGGAGCGTCTGACCACACCGGCGACCCCGCACTCCGCGGCACTCACCAGCTTCTGCTCGTCGATGTCCGTGGTGACCAGGACGGTTCGCGAGGTGCTGGTGCGCTGGATGTGACGCAGCATCGTCAGCACTTCCTCGTCGACCGCGTCCACGACGACGACAACGATCTGGGGAGAGGCGTCGCCCTCCCCCCATTCCATGACACTGACTTCGGGCCGGGTACGTAACTGACTGGCCACGCCCGCTTGGGATATCGGGTCCTGGGCCCTCAACGCGACAGTTGTTCGCTCCATGGCAATGCTCCCCCTGAGCAACAGCCATGACGTCACAGCGAACACAACCGGCACGGCTGTTTCGTATGCCTCAATCGTCGTGAGGCGGTCAAAAGATGCCCGGGTATCCCTACAGGGAAACAAAAAAGCCGATGCGGGCACGGAATCTGCCCGGAAGTGTTCCTTCCCGGCCGATGGCGGCGTTCCGTGGCGATCCTACGGTGCGCCCTATGAGTCTCACGGCAAGCCTCGACGATTCAACCGTCACCGCCGCACCGGGCGAGGCGACGGCCGTCCCCCTGCGGATCCTCAACTCCGGCAGCACCGTCGAGGAGTACCGCTTCGAGGTGGTCGGTGCGTGCGCCGCCTGGTCGACGGTCGAGCCTGCGACCCTGTCCCTGTATCCGGGCGACTCGCAGACGGTGTCCTTCGTACTGCGTCCGCCCCGTGATTCGACCGTGCCCGCGGGGGACACGGCCTTCGGGATACGGGTGGTGCCCACCAGCGAGCAGGGCGACACGGTGGTGCCCGAGGGCCGGGTGACCGTACTGCCCTTCACCGAGACGACCGCCGAGCTGGTGCCGCGCAGTTCGCACGGCGCCTGGCGGGGCCGGCACCGGATCGCCGTGGACAACCGGGGAAACGCCCCGGTCACGGTACGGCTGGGCTCCCGGTCGGGCACGGAACGGGCCAGGGTCTCGTTCGCCTCCGACGAGCTGCGGATCGAGGCCGGGCGGGCGGAGTTCGGGAAGGTGCACATACGGCCGGCCAAGCGCGTGTGGCGCGGCACGGCGATCACGCATCCCTTCCAGGTGGTCGCGACCCCCGATGTGGCGGAGGACCAGGAACCGGCCGCCGCGGTCATCGTGGACGGCTCCTACCAGCAGGAACCGATCCTGCCGCGCTGGCTGCCCCGGGCCCTGATCACCGCGGCCGTCCTGCTGATCGCGCTGGTCGGGCTCTGGTACGCGCTGTTGCGCCCCACCGTGAAGTCGGCGGCCCGGGAGGCGGTCACGCCGGACGTGGTCCGGTCCGCCGCCGCGGCCGACAAGAGCAAGGCCCCGGAGAAGGGTTCCTCGGCCGGGGCGGGATCGGGCGGCGGCGACTCGTCCGGGGCGAACGGGGGGTCGCCGAAACCCAGCCCCTCGCCGAGTTCCGGCGGCTCGTCGGATGCCTCGGCCACCTCCCCGACCAGTGCGCAGGTGCAGGTGAGGGACTCGGTGGGCGGCGGGTCGAACACCTCGACGGCCCTGCAGGTGCCCGAGGGGAACACCTTCCGGCTGACCGACATCGTGGTCCAGAACCCGCAGGGCGACGCGGGGACGGTCGTGATCTCCACGGGCCGGGGCGCACCGGTGCTCCGGCTGGCCCTGGAGAACTTCCGGGACTCCGACTACCACTTCGTCACGCCGCTCCTGGTCCCGGCGGGCGGCAAGGTCACGATGACCGTCGACTGCCGCAAAGTGGGCAAGCCGGTGAACGCGCCGACGCCTTCACGGTGTGCGGAGTCCCTGCTCCTCGGCGGCACGATGAAGACGGAGACGGCCGACTGACCCGGTGAACCGGCACGGCGGACTCGCCCGGTGGCTGACCCGGCGGACCGGCCTGGCGGAACGCCGCGGCGCGCCGACCCGGAACGATGCGGGTCGACGCGCCGCAGCGCATGTCGTGCAGACCGATGCGGAGAAACCGGTACGACGGACCTGTACGACGGGCCGGCCCCGAACGAGGTCGACCGGGCGAGGTCACTCGATCGACATCACCTGATCCACCTCACTCGGGCGGGGTCTCTTCCTCCTCCTCGGTGCCTTTCTTCTCCCGCTGGACGAACGAACCCTGCACGTCGGCCGGCTGCTCGTCCTCGTCCTCCGTGGCGGACCGCTGCACGGCGGGTGCCGGGGTGGCGGTGGGAGCCGCCGTCGCGGCCGGGGCGGGGGCCGGGTCCGAGAGCACCCGGTCGGCGTTGGCCACGGCCTCCCGCTCGAACCGGTCGGAGGGGTCGCTCACCCGTATGCCGCCCGGCGCCTCCGTGCCCTCCACCGGACCGTTGCGCTGCTGGATGACGTGGGTCAGCTCATGGGCCAGCGTGGTGCGGCCCTGCGACGAGGACGGGTCGTAGGCGTCCCGCTGGAAGACCACGTTGTTGCCGACCGTGTACGCGTGGGCGCCCACGCCCTTCGCCGACTCGTGCGCCGCGGAGTCCGTGTGGACGCGCACGTCGGAGAAGTCCGCGCCCATCCGCTGCTCCATGTCGGCACGGGTGTCGGTGTCCAGGGGCTGCCCGCCGCCGGAGGAGACCACGTCGTGCACGGGGGAGCGCTCCTCCTGCTCCTGCTCCTGCCCCTGCTCCTTGCGCTGGATCACCGCCCCCACGGCGCTGTTGCCGACGGCGCGTTGGAGCACGCTCATGCCGCCCGTCCCGACCACATCGGCCCGCCCGGCGGCAGCGGCACGGTAGAGGTGCGGGGTGTCCGCCGGCTCCCGGCCCCCGGACGCCCTCGACGCGTGCGGCGCCTCGTCGTGGTCGTGATCGTGGCCGTGCCCGTGGTCCCGCTCGTGGTCGTGTTCCCGGTCCCATTCCTGTGCGTGCATCGTCATCTCCCCTGACCGCGCCCCCGGTCGAGGGCACGTCGTGATGGCCTCACCACTCCACCTTCACGACGGGCCGACGCCCCGTCCAGCCCGGACCCCGTCGGCCGGGGGCAGCCGCCGCTGCCCCTTCGGGCACCCGGAGGAACGCCCCGGACGACCGCTCCTCGAACCACGGCCCCTCAAACGAGTGCTTCTCGAACCGCTGCCCTTCGAACCGTTGCCCGGCGTCGTCTCCGCGCCGGAACCGTCACCCTCGCCCGGAAGCTCGCCTTCCTCCGCTTCGGTACCGCCACTCGCCGCGAACCTCATTCCGGAATGGGGGCAATGAGAGCTTTTGCGGGGTTGCCGTCGGCATCGCAGTGCCGCCCGTGGCTGCGCCCGGAGGCTCTTGCCCGGTAGGCTTTCCGTGTGATCTTCAAGCGCATCGGAAATGGGCGGCCTTATCCCGACCACGGCCGGGAAAGCACCCGGCAGTGGGCGGACGTCGCGCCGCGCCCGGTCCGCCTCGATCAGCTGGTTACCACCAAGGGCAACCTGGACCTCGAAACCCTCCTCGCGGAGGACTCGACGTTCTACGGCGACCTGTTCGCGCATGTCGTGAAGTGGCAGGGCGACCTCTACCTGGAGGACGGCCTGCACCGCGCGGTCCGCGCCGCGCTCCAGCAGCGCCAGGTGCTGCACGCCCGCGTACTCGAACTCGGCTGACCGGAGCGGGCCCCGCCCCCGACCCTCCGGGCCCGGACGGCCCGCGAGACGTACGGGCCACGGCGAATGCACGCCCCTCGGACCCCCGGGGTTCGTTCGGGTGCTTTCGCACTCGGACGGGTGCGATCCATTGATCATTTAGTAGGCATCATCCCCGGGTCGCACTACGCTGCGCCCATGAGCATGCTCACTCCCCCCGGCATGGGCGGAAAGTACCGCATCACGGGTGACAAGTACCCTCGGATGCGCCGCCCCCGGCGTCGCGGCAAACTGATCCTCGCTGCCACCGCTTCCGTGGTCGCCCTCGGGCTGGCCGGCTGGGGAACGATGCAGCTCATCGACGTCTTCACCGGCGGCGACCGGAAGGCCAGCGCCGCCGACCACAAGACGGACTGCCCGTCCGCCAAGCCGTCCGCGCCCGCCAAGGTGCTGCCGAAGCCCGCGAAGATCACCGTCAACGTCTACAACGCGACGCCGCGCAGCGGGCTCGCCAAGAAGGCCGCCGACGAGCTGAAGAAGCGCGGTTTCACCATCGGCAAGGTGGGCAACGCCACAGCCGCGTACGACAAGAAGGTCCCCGGTCCCGGGGTGTTGCTGGGCGCCCCGTCGGCGGCGAACGGCTCGTTCCCGGTGCTCGGTACGCAGCTGCAGGGCGCCACCCCGAAGACGGACGCCCGCAAGACGGCGGACGTCGATCTGATCCTCGGTACGAAGTTCAAGGCGTTCAACACGCCGCAGTCGGCCGCCGCGGCCCTCGCCGCCCTGACGAAGCCGGCCCCCGCACCGTCCTGCTGACGGCCCGGCCACCGGGCCCTTCGCCGTCCCGCTCCCGCAGGCTCCCTATGCCGTGGTGGGGGCCGGTGCGCGGCGGGGGCGTGCCACGAGTTCGCCGCCGCAGTTGGGACACGTGTTCCGCATGAGGTCGCTGCAAGGCACGCAGAAGGTGCACTCGTAGGAGCAGATACGGGCAGCCGCGTCCTGCGGCAGCGCCGCGCTCCCGCACCGTTCGCAGCGGTCGCGCATCTCCAGGGCCATGGCTCTCCCCACGGGGCCGGGGCGTCCGGCCCCGATCCTGGTCATCCGGACGGAACGAGCAGTGCCGCCGGGCCTTGCGCCCCGACAGCACTACCGAAAAAGCCTGCTGGTCCTGCTGGTCGACCGCTGATCCCGCTGGTCCTGCGGGCCGGCCGTTCGTCGGTCCTGTCAGCCGACCGTGCCGTACATGCGGTCGCCCGCGTCGCCGAGCCCCGGGACGATGTAGCCGTTCTCGTTGAGCCGCTCGTCGACCGCCGCGGTGACCACGGTCACCGGCGTACCGGCCAGCTCGCGCTCCATCACCTCGACGCCCTCGGGCGCCGCGAGCAGCACGACCGCGGTGACGTCGTCCGCGCCGCGCGCGATCAGTTCCTTGATGGCCGCGACCAGCGTGCCGCCGGTGGCCAGCATCGGGTCCAGGACGTACACCTGGCGGCCCGAGAGGTCCTCCGGCATCCGCGTCGCGTACGTGGACGCCTGGAGCGTCTCCTCGTCGCGGATCATGCCCAGGAAGCCCACCTCGGCGGTCGGCAGCAGCCGCACCATGCCGTCGAGCATGCCGAGCCCGGCCCGCAGGATCGGCACGACCAGCGGGCGCGGGTGCGACAGCTTCACGCCGGTCGTCGGGGTGACCGGGGTCTCGATGTCGACCTGCTCGGTGCGCACGTCCCGGGTGGCCTCGTAGGCGAGCAGGGTGACCAGTTCGTCGGCGAGCCGCCGGAAGGTCGGGGAGTCGGTGCGCTTGTCGCGCAGGGTGGTGAGCTTGTGCGCGACAAGGGGATGGTCGACGACGTGGATCCGCATGGGCTCAACAGTAACCGGGCTCCCCCGTACTCGTGCGCTGGCCTCAACCGCATGTTCGGGGGGAAGGTGGGGGCATAAGGACCCAGCCTTGGGGTGATGAGCCGATGCCCGACGCGGAAAAGTCGAAGCGGAGCCGGCCCGACGCGCCGACTCCGCAGGACATGCAGGTGCCGCAGGACGAACAGGTCCCGCAGGACACGCACGACACTCAGGCCCCGCAGGACGAACAGGAGAACGACGCGGCGCGCCGCAGGAGGCGCGCCCAGTTCCTGCGCGAACTGCACGAGGCGAAGGCGCTCCGCGACCGGGTGCAGCCCCGCCGGGCCAGGGCCGCCCGGATGCGTCAGGCCATGCGCATGCGTACCTTCCGCTGGTGATGCGCACCTTCCGTCGGTGACCCGAGTGCCACAGGTGTCCCCCTGCTGGCGGCGTCCGACAGAACTGATGGCCGACTCAACGGCCGAACTCCTCTCGCGAAGCCCATGTTTCTGCCACGATTCCGATGGGCGGGGCACAGGACAGCCGGGCCACCGGATGCCCTCCCGCCGGACCGACACCCCTATGACAAGTGGGAGAGTCACGGTGTATTTCGCCGCACTGCTCGCGCGCACCGAAGACGGGTGGGAAGCGAGCGACACGGAACTCGACGATGTGGAGACCCTGTCCGACCTGACGGATCTGGCCCGCGACGCCTCGCCCGACGAGGACACGGTGCTCGTCTTCATCGAACAGGAGGACGCCTGGTTCGGCGTCGTCCGGGTGGACGGTGAGGACGACCCCCGTATCTTCGTCTCGGACGCCACCGCCGCCGCCCGCTCCTCCTACGGGGAGATCCTGCTCACCGACGAACTGCTCGGCCGCGAACCCGGGGCCGAGGACACGATCGCCGCCCTCGAGGAGCTCGTCGGCCTCGACGACTCGGAGGACGGCGGCCCGGACACCGCCCCCGACAACACCACCGACACCGACACCGACACCGATACCGACACCGATGACGACGACGGATTCGACGCCGACGTCGTACCGGCGGGGCCGCTCGGCGACACCCGGATCCTGGCCGACCTCGGACTCCCCGAGGCGGAACTTCTGATGCTGCGCACGGACGCGCTGGCGGAGATCGCGGACGCGCTGGGCGCGGCCGAGGTCCTGGAGACCGTCCGTTAGGGTCCGCGGGTGAGCGAAGCACCGCACCCGCAAGGACCGCCGGAACCACACGACCCCGTGAGAGACCCGTGGCGGGCGCACATGCGCCGCGCCCTGGCCGAGGCCGACCTGGCGGCGCGGGCCGGCGATGTGCCGGTCGGCGCCGTCGTGCTCGGTCCGGACGGCGCGCTGCTCGCCACGGGTCACAACGAACGCGAGGCGACCGGCGACCCGACCGCACACGCCGAGGTCCTCGCCGTACGCCGGGCCGCGGCCGCGCTCGGCCGGTGGCGGCTCACCGGCTGCACCCTGGTCGTCACCCTCGAACCCTGCACGATGTGCGCGGGCGCCCTGGTGCAGTCCCGCGTGGACCGGGTGGTCTACGGCGCCCGCGACGAGAAGGCGGGCGCGGCGGGCTCCCTCTGGGACCTCGTGCGCGACCGCCGCCTCAACCACCGCCCGGAGGTCATCCAGGGCGTCCTGGAACCGGAGTGCGCGGCCCTCCTGACCTCCTTCTTCCGCGCCCCCTGAGGCCCTGCTCCCGCACCTCCTGACGTCCTGCTCCCGGAGCCCCCGGGAACCGATTTCTGTCCACGGCCCGTGATGGTCTAAGCTCTCTCTCGGTAGCGTGTCCGAGCGGCCGAAGGAGCTCGCCTCGAAAGCGAGTGTGGGGAAACTCACCGAGGGTTCAAATCCCTCCGCTACCGCTCTTGTGAAGGGCCCGACGCATCGCGTCGGGCCCTTCGAGTTTCTCCCCGTACCTCCGGGAACGGGGTACCTCCGGGAACGGGCCGCCCCACCCAGCACCGAAGTGCTGAAATGACTCCATGTCCACCCCGTCCCACCCCACCGGTCGCACCGACCCCTCCCACACCGACCTCCTCGTCGTCGGCGGAGGCCCGGCCGGCTGCGCGGCGGCCCGTACGGCGGCAAGCGTGGGCATGAGCTCGATCCTGATCGAGCCGGACGTTCTGTGCCGCAACCTGTACCGGATCCCGGCCCTGAACAACGTCCTGGGCGGCCACACCGACGGCACCGCGCTGGCCACCGCCATCACGGCGGAACTGCACGGAACCGAGCTGTGCCGCATCGAACTCGGGCGTCACGTCACCGAGTTGCGCGCCCACGACGACCACGTCACCGCCACCCTCGACACCGGACGCCACCTGTCCGCACCGTACGCGGTCGTCGCCACCGGAGTCGGCCCCCGCCAACCCCACGACACCCCCTGGATCACCGCCCCGCCCGAGCTCACCCTGCCCCCGCTCTGGCGGGCCGGAGCGGAGGACGCGGAGGGGCGCACCCTCCTCGTCCTGGGCGGCGACCGCCCGATCGGCACGTTCCTGCGCGCCCACCCCCGTGTCCGTACCCGCCTGCTGGTGGCGTATCCGGCGGCCGACGACTACAAGACCGAGGAGATCCGCGACGACCCCCGCGTCACCCTGCTCCCCGCCGAACACCTGACCCTGCACCCCTCGGACGCCCCATCGGCAACGGCGGAACTCCTGGACCGGACCGGCACCGGGCACCCCCTGAGCGCCGACGCCGCCTACCTCGCCCTCGGCAGCGCCCCCACGTCCCCACCCGGAGACCTGATCCGCGACCCCGGCGGCTACTGCCCTCCCACCGCCCAGCACCCCCGCCTCATCGTGGCCGGCGACCTCCGCTCACCCCGCTACCAACGCATCCAGACCGCCCTGGGCTCCGGCAGCGAGTCCGCCCTCCGGGCCTACTACACGACGCGGGACCTGCCGACCGGGGGCACGGGGTGAACTTCGCTCGCTTCGCTCGCGGGGATGGTTCCGACATCTGCTTTGTAAGAGCAGCGCTCCACCAGTGAACTCCGCTCGCGGGGGTGGTCCCAAGAGGTCGCAGGCCCCGGTGATGCGGGGAAGGGCGGAGGGAAAGAGGAAAGACGGGGCGGGGGAAGCGGCATCGGGGGGACAAGCCGCTTCCCCCGGGGAACGGGCTCTCGGGGCTCGTCGCGGTCAGGGGGGATCTCGCGGCGGGGTCCCGTGGTGAGGGCCTGTTCCTCGCCCTTCGGATTCCTGCCGGACCCGTCGGGCTCGCTCCCCATCCTGCTGCTTCGGAGGGAGGCGGCGGGCGGACGAAGGGCCCCGATCGGGGGGTCCTTCGTCCTTAAAGGCTGTGTGAGGGGGGCGCAATCCCCACGGGGATGCGGTCGTACGTACGGATAGAATCGCCCGACTGCACAGGGGGATCGAAGGGGAGGCAGGGGCTGATGGCGCAAGCCAAGAAGATAGCTCTCTACGTGATAGTCGTCTTCGTGCTGTACACGATCATCACCTCCCCGGCACGGGCCGCCGACCTGGTCCAGGTAGGGTTCGAGGGCGTTTCGAGTGCCGCACAGGGCGTCGGCGACTTCATGTCCGAGCTCGTGAAGTAGGAGTACCCCATGATCCGCCATCTGGTCCTGTTCAAGCTGAACGACGGCGTCGAGCGGGACGACCCGCGGGTCGTGGCCGGTGCTCAGGCCTTCCGCGACCTGGAGGGGCAGATCCCGGAGCTGGAGTTCTGGGAGTGCGCCTGGAACATCACCGACCGGCCGATCGCCTACGACTTCGCCATCAACTCCGCGGTCGCCGACGAGGACGCCCTGAAGCGGTACATCGAGCACCCCGCCCACCAGGCCGCCGCCGGGCAGTGGCGTGAGTTCGCCACCTGGGTGATCGCCGACTATCCGTTCTGATCAGGACGGATCAAAACCGGGCGGGCGGATGGCCTCACGGGGCCGATGAATCCAGCGGTCCAGCGATCTGGCGGCCCCGTGGGTCCAGTGGACCCGATGAACCAATGAGAATGAGTTCGATGGCCCCACGCCTCTGACGAGGCGCCGTCTTCGTTTGCCTCTCACCATCACGGTGAGGGGTTTTTTTAGTGTTTAAACCAAGTTGAACCAGTTTGACCCCAACACGATGTTATACGGTGCTTGCACACAGTGCACATGTCTTGTGATGCTATGACCGCTTTTAATGGACGAGTTGACCGAAGTTGACCGCAAAGGGGTGGCCTCACCGTGCCGGCCAGTACAGCGCCTCAAGTGCCTCCCCAGTCCGCGCAGACGAGCCAGTCCGGTCACGCCGGACAGGGGGGCCGGGTCGATCAGGGCAGTCAGGACAGCCAGGACAACTGCGTCGAACGGAGTGACGCGGCGGCGCCCGCCAGGAGTCGGGGGGCCGACACCCGGGCTCTCACACAGGTGCTTTTCGGCCAGCTCAAGGACCTGGAGCCGGGCAGCCCCGAGCACGGGCGGGTGCGGGCGGCGCTCATCGAGGCGAACCTGCCCCTCGTCCGGTACGCCGCGGCGCGCTTCCGCAGTCGCAACGAGCCGATGGAGGACGTCGTCCAGGTCGGCACGATCGGGCTGATCAACGCCATCGACCGGTTCGACCCCGAACGCGGCGTCCAGTTCCCGACGTTCGCGATGCCGACCGTCGTCGGCGAGATCAAACGGTACTTCCGCGACAACGTGCGGACCGTCCACGTCCCCCGCCGGCTGCACGAGCTCTGGGTGCAGGTCACCGGGGCCACCGAGGATCTGACGACCGCCCACGGCCGCTCCCCCACCACCGCCGAGATCGCCGAGCGGCTGAAGATCTCCGAGGACGAGGTGCTCGCCTGCATCGAGGCGGGGCGCTCGTACCACGCGACCTCGCTGGAGGCCGCCCAGGAGGGCGACGGGCTGCCCGGGCTGCTGGACCGGCTCGGCTACGAGGACCCGGCCCTCGCCGGGGTCGAGCACCGCGACCTCGTCAGGCACCTGCTCGTACAGCTCCCCGAGCGCGAGCAGCGCATCCTCCTGCTGCGCTACTACAGCAACCTGACGCAGTCGCAGATCAGCGCCGAGCTGGGCGTCTCCCAAATGCACGTGTCAAGACTGTTGGCCAGAAGCTTCGCCCGGCTCCGATCCGCAAACAGGATCGAGGCCTAACCGGATCGGGTAGAGAACCTCAAGTCCGTTTCTCACGACCCCGGTCTGCCGCACCCCCTGTTAACTGCGCAGACGTCAGAAAGACTTGTCGACTTGTCACTACAGCGTGTTGCCGACATGTGACATTCTGCGGGAACCGCGTTTGCCGTGGCCTCGCCTCCGGTATTCAGGTGGAGGCTGCGTTCCTCCGATGGTCGCGGCTCGACGCGACCGTCCGCGACCTCAAGGGGGTGGCATGTCCGAAGAACAGGGCAGCTCGAAGGTGCTCACGCTCACCAAGAACGAACCCGCACCCGCAGCGCTCACCAGCTCGCCGGAAGCCATCGACACGCGCACTCTGTCCCGCTCCCTGTTCCTGCGGCTCGCCGCGCTGGGCCCCGCCGACCCCGACGGAACGGACAGCCCGGAGCGTGCCTACGTACGGGACACACTCATCGAGCTCAACCTCCCGCTGGTGCGGTACGCCGCGGCGCGCTTCCGCAGCCGCAACGAACCGATGGAGGACATCGTCCAGGTCGGCACGATCGGCCTGATCAAGGCGATCGACCGGTTCGACTGCGAACGGGGCGTGGAGTTCCCGACCTTCGCGATGCCGACCGTCGTCGGGGAGATCAAGCGGTTCTTCCGCGACACCTCGTGGTCGGTGCGCGTCCCGCGCCGGCTCCAGGAGCTGCGGCTCGCGCTGACGAAGACCAGCGACGAGCTCGCCCAGAAGCTCGACCGGTCGCCGACCGTGCCCGAGCTGGCCAAGGCGCTCGGGGTCTCCGAGGAGGACGTGGTCGACGGGCTGGCCGTCGGCAACGCGTACACCGCCTCCTCGCTGGACTCGCCCTCCCCCGAGGACGACGGCGGCGAGGGCTCCCTCGCGGACCGGCTCGGCTACGAGGACTCGGCACTGGAAGGCGTCGAGTACCGCGAATCGCTGAAGCCGCTGCTGGCCAAGCTGCCGCCGCGCGAGCGCCAGATCATCATGCTGCGGTTCTTCGCCAACATGACCCAGTCGCAGATCGGCGAGGAGGTCGGCATCTCGCAGATGCACGTCTCGCGCCTGCTGACCCGTACGCTCGCCCAGCTCAGGGAAGGACTCATCGCCGACTGATCGCCGTGGACTCCCGCACGGAGCACGAGGGTTCAGATTTGACGGTCCGTCAGCCACACTGGCGCGATGCGACGTCAGATGCTCGATTCGAACGGCCGCCGAGGCACCATGAAAGCCGCCTCGGCGGCCGTGCTGTGTCTGGGGCTGGGTGGCGTGCTGGCCGGCTGCGGCGGCGCGACGGGCGACGGCTACACGGCGGTCGGCGCGGCGGGGGCGGGCTCCGGTCGCGGTCCGGCCGGGGCGGTGGCGCCGTCGGGGAAGGTGACGCTGGTCCCGCTGGACCGGGACGGCCGCGACGGAGGCGGCGGGAATGGGGGCGGGGGCGGGGAGAGCCGCGAGCGGAAGGGCGAGGGGCGCTCCGGGAGCCCCGGGCCCACACCGGGACCGTCGGCGCCGGGCGACGGGCCGGGGAACGGTACGGAAAGCGGTACGGGGAACGGTACGGGCGCCGCGAACGGCGGGCCCTCCCGGCCGCCCGGCACCCCCGGTACGCCGGGGTCCGGGGGCGGGTCCGCGTCCCCCTCGCGCCCCGGCCCAGGCACCACCACCCCGGCGGGGCCCGCCGTGCTCACGGTGGGCGCCCCCGTGCGGGCGGCGGCGGACGAGCGCTGGTGCGAGAAGGTGACCGTGGAGTTCCGGAACACCGGAGGTTCTCCGGCGCGCTCGGGGACGGTCACCTTCGCCACGCACATCATCGGCGGACTGGGAGTCGACTGGGGGACCGTCGAGTCGACCGGGCCGCTGCCCGCGCCGATCGACGCGGGAGCGGCGCGGACGAGGACGTACACCGTCTGCGTGGACGCCTGGCGGGTGCCCCTGGGGATGCATGTCGAGACCAGGGAGGTCACCGCCGTATCGGAGTGACGGTCGGAGTGACGGCTGGGGACGGGGGTGGGCAGTGGCCGCGCGGCGGCGGCCGGTGGGACGGTCCGGCTCCGGTCAGCCGAGCGCGAGCCAGGCGACCGCGCCGAGGACGACGACCACCGCGACGACGGCGGCGATCACCCCGGCCTTCGGTCCGGACGACGCGGCCGGCTGCTGCCGGCGCTGCGGCTCGCCCTCGTCGACGAAGGCGCGGAACATCTGGGTGCTGCCGGCCGGGTCGTGGTTGCCCTCGGGGCCCTGCGGGGCGTGGGGGTTGTGTGCCATGGGCCAGGACCCTAGCGAACTCGGCACAACCCGCCCAACCCCGGGTCGGCGAAGGGCCGTAGCCGGGCCCGGCGGCCGGAGCGGAACCCCCGGAAACCGGTACGGAAGCCTCCACGGCCCGCCCTCCGCCGCTCGCTCCCCGAGACCGCCCCGCGCCCCATCTGCGGCACGAGACACACCCACCCCCGGTCCCGCCTGCAGCACGAGACATACCCGCCCCGGGTCCCATCTGTGGCGCGAGACACACCCGCCCCGGTGCACCTTCCACACGCTGCGCCTTTGACTCGTGCCCTACGGAGCCTTGGGCGTTCCTTTACTTCTGCAAGCCCCCTTTCGTTTGCCTGTAGCAACCAACGGCTTATATGGTTGCCCTAAGCAACAACATGAACTGATGAGATGTCTGGGGGTCCCGTGGCCGCACGGAGTCAGTACGAAGAACTGGCCCGGCAGCTCAGTGCCATCGGGGCCGTCAAGCGGGGCCTCGCCCGCAGCCTGCCCGCCGACTGCCCGTCCGGTTCCGCCGTCGTGCTGTCCCTTCTCCGGAAGCACGGCGAGATGCGGATCAGCCGACTGGCCGAGCTGTTGGACGTCGACATGTCGGTGACCAGCCGCCATGTCGCCCATGTGGCCGAGCGTGGCTGGATCGAGCGGTCCCCCGACCCGGCGGACAAGCGGTCCCGCATCCTGCGGCTGACCCCCGACGGGCTCGATCTCCTCGGCGAACTGACCCGGCGGACCACCGAGATGTTCGCCCACAGCCTCTCCGACTGGTCCGACGACGAGGTCGGACAGCTCAACACGCTGTTGACCCGGTTGCGCGACAGCTTCGCCTGCCGCGGCCCCGGCGGGTGCGGCCCCGGAAAGGCCGGGAAGCACGGCGACGACTGCCGTTCCCGGCCGGCCGACAGCGACAACGACCTGCACACCCGTACACCCGTGTAACAGAAGCAAAGACAAGGAACTCAATGGCTACGACCACACCCACCGGTGTGCGGGGCGGCCACGCCAAGCACGGGGGGTCACCCGACCCCTCGTCCGGCGCGCCGATGTCACACCGGCAGATCATGGAGGCCCTGGCCGGGCTGATGCTCGGCATGTTCGTCGCGATCCTGTCGTCGACGGTCGTCTCCAACGCCCTTCCGGAGATCATCTCCGACCTCGGTGGCGGCCAGAGCGCCTACACCTGGGTCGTCACGGCCTCACTGCTGGCGATGACCGCCACCACCCCCCTGTGGGGCAAGCTCGCCGACCTGTTCAGCAAGAAGCTGCTGGTCCAGATATCCCTCGTCATCTACGTCGCGGGCTCGGTCGTGGCCGGTCTGTCGACCAGCAGCGGCATGCTGATCGCCTGCCGCGTGATCCAGGGCATCGGCGTCGGCGGTCTCTCCGCCCTGGCACAGATCGTGATGGCGGCGATGATCGCCCCGCGCGAGCGCGGTCGCTACAGCGGTTACATCGGTGCGGTGTTCGCCGTCGCCACCGTCGGTGGCCCGCTGCTCGGCGGGGTCATCACCGACACCAGCTGGATGGGCTGGCGCTGGTGCTTCTACGTCGGCGTGCCGTTCGCCGTCATCGCGCTGATCGTGCTCCAGAAGACGTTGAAGCTCCCGGTCGTGAAGCGTGAGGTCAAGGTCGACTGGTGGGGCGCGTTCTTCATCAGCGCCGCCGTGTCGCTGCTGCTCGTCTGGGTGACCTTCGCGGGTGACAAGTACGACTGGCTGTCCTGGCAGACCGCCGTGATGGTCCTCGGTTCCGTCCTCCTCGGCGCGGTCTTCGTCGCCGTCGAGACCCGGGCCAGCGAGCCGATCATCCCGCTGCGCCTCTTCCGCAACCGCACCATCACGCTGGCCTCGCTGGCCTCGCTGTTCGTCGGCATCGCGATGTTCGCCGGCACCGTCTTCTTCAGCCAGTACTTCCAGCTGGCACGCGGCGAGTCGCCGACGATGTCCGGCGTCCTGACGATCCCGATGATCGCGGGCCTGTTCATCTCCTCGACCGTCTCGGGCCAGATCATCACCAAGACCGGCCGCTGGAAGGCCTGGCTGGTCAGCGGCGGCTTCCTGGTCACCGCCGGGCTCGGGCTGCTGGGCACGATCCGGTACGACACGGAGTACTGGCACATCGCGGTCTACATGGCCGTGATGGGGCTCGGCATCGGCATGATGATGCAGAACCTGGTGCTCGCCACGCAGAACCAGGTCGACCCGTCCGACCTCGGGGCCGCCAGCTCCGTCGTCACCTTCTTCCGTTCCCTCGGCGGTGCGATCGGGGTCTCGGCGCTGGGCGCCGTCATGGCCAACCGCGTCACCCACTACGTCAAGGACGGCCTGGCGGAGCTCGGTCCCCAGGGCGCGGGCATGGGCCACGGCGGTACCGGCGGCGGGGGCATCCCCGACCTGGACAAGCTGCCCGAGCCGTTCCGCACGGTCGTGGAGAGCGCCTACGGGCACGGGGTCGCCGACGTCTTCCTGTACGCCGCTCCGGCCGCGCTGGTGGCCTTCCTGATCACGATCTTCATCAAGGAGGTCGCGCTGAAGTCGAGCACGGTGAGCGAAACCCCCGCCGCGTCCGGCGAGGCCACCGCCGTCGAGGCCGCCGTCACGGACACGGTCCCCGTCGCCGTCGCGGCCCCGGCCGCCGCCGGGGAGACCCGGACCGCCACCGCCGTCGCACCGGCAGCCGTCGCCGCCGAATCAACAGCCCTCGCCGTCGAATCGGCCGGGAACGCCCCGGTCGACACCCTGGAGGCCCCGGTCGACACCCTGCACGGCACGGCCGTGCGCGGTGTGGTCCGCGGCTCCGAGGGCGCGCCCCTGGCAGGCGCCGCCGTCACGCTGATCTCGCTGGCCGGCCGGCAGCTGGGACGCTCCGTCGCCCGGTCCGACGGCGGTTACGAGCTGGACGCGCCGGGCTCCGGCAGCTTCGTCCTGATCGCGTCCGCCGACGGCTTCCAGCCGCAGGCGTCCACCGTGGTCGTCGGCGACGAGCCGGTCGCGTTCGACATCCTGCTCTCCGGCACGAGCGGGCTGACCGGGACCGTGCGGACCGCGGAGACCGCCGAGCCGGTCCGGGGCGCCATGGTCGTCGTGACCGATGTGCGCGGCGACGTCCTGGCCACCGGCGCGTCCGGCGAGACGGGCGAGTTCGTCTTCGGGGAGCTGGTGCCCGGTCCGGTGACCGTCGCGGTGAACGCCGCCGGGTTCCGTCCGCTGGCCCTGCCGGTGGAGATCGGCGGCCAGGGCGTCACCCGGATCGAGGCCGCGCTGCAGGCCGGTGCCCTGGTGCGGGGCGTCGTGCGGGCCGGTTCCGCCCGGCGACCGCTGGCGGACGCACGGGTGACATTGGTGGACGCGGCAGGCAATGTGGTCGCCACCGCGACGACCGGGGAGGACGGGGCGTACGCCTTCGCCGACCTGGACGCGGGCGAGTACTCGGTCATCGCGACCGGCTACCCGCCGGTGGCCGGCGCGCTGACCGTGGCCGGTCGCGGGGTCGACGGCCACGACATCGAACTCGCCCACCCCGGCGAGTAACGGACCTCCCGCGGGTCGGCGCTTCGAGCGGAGGCGCCGCACCCGCGGGTGGAAAAGGGCCCCGGTGGCGGGGACGGCAGGCAGGGGACGGCCTGTCGCCGTCGCCCCGGGGCCCGACGCATGGGGCCACCGAGCAGGACGAGCAGAACCGGCAGAACGAGCAGGACCGGCAGCAAGGCGAGCAGGAAGAGCAGGGAGAGAACGGATGGGACTTCGCGCACAGGTACGGACGCGGGACGGCTGGGCGATCCAGCACGCGATCGTGACGGTCACCGACATGACCGGCGCGCAGGTGCTGCGGGCCGCGGCCGACGAGGACGGGGCGGTACGGACCGACACCCCCTTCCAGGCCGGTGCGTACACGGTGATCGTCACGGCGATCGGGTACGCCCCCGCCGCCTCCACCGCCCTCGTCACGGCGAGCGGCCGGGTCGAGGCCGGCACGGTGGTGCTGGCCCGCCAGGGCGGCGTGGAGCTGCCGCCGCCGGGCACCTGGTCGCTGGACCCGGCGCACTCCTCGGTGGGCGCGTCGGCGCAGCACCTGGGGATCTCCAGCGTGCGCGGCCGGTTCACGGAGTTCAGCGGCCGGATCGAGATCTCGAAGGACGTCGAGCAGTCCCGGGTGGAGGCCGTGATCGGGGCGGCCAGCATCGACACCGGCAACGGCATGCGGGACAAGCACCTGCGCTCGCCGGACTTCCTGGACGTGGAGCAGTTCCCGGAGATCACGTACCGCTCGAACGGGCTGTCCCCGGTCGGTCCCGACCGCTGGCTGGTCCACGGCGAACTGTCGCTGCACGGCGTGGTGCGCCCGGTGGACCTGCACCTGAGCTACCTGGGCACCGGCCCGGACCCGTGGGGCGGGGTGCGCGCGGCCTTCAACGCCACGGCGGAGCTGCACCGCGAGGACTTCGCGATGAACTACAACCAGGTGGTGCGGGCGGGCATCTCGGCGATCGGCACGACGCTGCGGGTGGACCTCGACATCCAGGCGGTGCAGGGCGACTCCCTGCCGTCGTGATCCGGGTGCGGGCCGGAGGGGGCCCTGCACCCGGCCCCCGCTACCGGTCCCGCAGCGCCTCGATGCCCGCGATGAGCAGGTCCAGGGCGACGGCGAAGTCGCGGTCGCGTATCTCCTCGACCGTGTTGCCGCCCCCCGCCTCCATCAGCTCCTGTGCGGACTCCATGATCTGGCTCACCCGGGGCTGGTCCCGGACGGTCCCCAGCGCGTACCGGTAGTACTCCTCCTGGGTCATGCCCGCGGCCGCGCTGCGCTGGGCGAAGTGGCCCTCGATGGTGCCGAATCCGTACACGAACTGGAAGACCGCGGCGAGCGCGCCGGGGCGGCGTTCCGGCGGCAGGCCCGTCGCCCGGATCACGTCCTGGACGGAGTGCGACATCAGCAGCGCCTGCGGGCCGATGTTGAGGTAGTGCCCGGCGAGCGTGGACACCCAGACGTGCCGGACCAGCAGGTTGCGGTACTCGGTCGCCAGTGCGCGCAGCCGCTCCTGCCAGGGCGCGTCCTCGGGCGGGGGCGGCAGTTCGCCGAAGGCCGCGTCGAGGGCCAGTTCCAGCAGGTCGTCCTTGTTGTCCACGTACCAGTAGAGGGACATCGCCGTGACGTTCAGCTCGGCGGCGAGCCGGCGCATGGAGAACTTGGCGAGGCCCTCGGCGTCCAGCAGCCGGACCGAGGCCGCGGTGATCCTGTCCCGGTCGAGGCCGGGCTGCTGAGCCGCCTTGCGGGTGCGTGACGGCGTCGACCGGTCCAGCCACACACTGGGCCTGGCAGGGTTCTTCACACGATCGGTCGCGGACGCCATGACGTACTCTCCATTGTCTTGCCCGGGGGACGGAACCCTTCCTCCGGAACGGTTCCGCCGCGGGCGCGGACGCACGCGGCGGATCTGCGGCAGGACCCGCCCGCCCCGGCACGATGCTATGCCGCAGCCCCGGCCGGGGCGTCCCGAGCGGCTTCCGCCCGCTCCGCACGGCGCAGGAGCAGCGCGGCGAGCAGGCCGCCGGTCAGCACCGCGGCCGCCCCGACGAGCTGGCTGGTCTCCAGCCCCGAGGCGAAGGCGTCCGTGATCCGCGCCCGTTCGGCGTCGTCGTCGGCCGAGGCGAGCGCGGCGGGCAGCGAAGCGGCCCCGACGGCGGCCGGGACGAGGGCCCCGAACCGGGAGTTGAGGACCGCGCCGAGCACGGCCACGCCCAGGCCGTTGCCGAATTCGGCGAGCGTGCCGTTGACCCCGGCGCCCACGCCCGCCTTCTCCGGCGGAATGGCGCTCATGATCGCGTTGGCCATGGCGGGCCCGGCGAGCGCGATGCCCGCCCCCATCACGACCAGGCCGAGCAGCATGCCGCTGTAGCCGTTGCCGCCGAGCAGCGCGACGGCGGCCAGGCCCGCGGCCAGCAGGCTCATCCCGGCCGCGATCGTGGCCGGCGTGCCCAGCCTGGGCACCACCCGGGCGCCCAGGCCGGTGAGGTTGAGGGCGATGACGCTCAGCGCCATCGGGGCGGTGCGCAGACCGGCCTCCAGCGGCCCGTGGCCGAGGACGAACTGGAGCTGCTGGGTGAGCAGGAAGAGCGAGCCGCCCATCCCGAAGGCGACGAGGATCGTGCCCGCGACCGCCCCGACGAACTTCTCGTTGCGGAAGAAGTGCATGTCCAGCATCGGGTACGGGATGTGCAGCTCCCACAGCACGAAGGCGGCGACGAAGACCAGGCCGACGGCGGCGGTCAGCAGCACCCGGCCCGACGCCCAGCCGTGCTCCGGGCCGGAGATGATCGCGTACACGGTGGCCGCCATGCCGATGGTGGAGAGCAGCGCGCCGAGCAGGTCGGGCCGCTCGCCGCCGAGGTTCCTGGTCTCCGGGACCAGCCGCGCGACGGCGACCAGGGCGAGGACCACGACCGGAAGGTTGATCAGGAAGATCGCGCCCCACCAGAAGTGGTCGAGCATCACCCCGCCGACCAGCGGCCCGACGGCGAAGCCGAGCGAGCTGACGGTCGACCAGATGCCGATCGCCTTGACCCGCTCGCTGTCGTCGAAGATCTGGACGACGACGGCCAGGGTGGTGGTCATCAGCAGCGCGCCGCCCACGCCCATGCCGGCGCGGGCCGCGATCAGCTGCCCGGACGACTGGGAGAACCCGGCCGCCAGTGAACCGATGCCGAACAGGACGAGCCCCGTGAGGAGCATCTTCTTGCGGCCGTAGCGGTCGGCGGAGCTGCCGGCCGTGAGCAGCAGGCCCGACTGGACGAGCGAGTAGGCGTTGATCATCCACTGCACATCGGCGGTGGACGCGTTCAGCTCCCGGGTGAGGGAGGGGATCGCGACGTTGAGAACGGTGTTGTCCAGCAGCACGGTGAGCTGGGCGAGACAGATGACGCCGAGGATCAGCCAGCGTTGTGGATGTCGCGGCGGTGCAGGAGGGCTCTGCTCTGCGGTGGTCGCCGTCATGCGTTCCTACTTTCCCGTACGGCGTACAAGAGGTGATGTCATACACCGTACAAGAGTTCTTGTACGGTGTATGACACAGGAGCTCGCGGCACCGCGCTCATCCCGCACACCCCGTACGCCCCGCAGCCGACGCCCCGTCACTCACCGGGTTCACTCACCGGGCTTGATGAGGTACCCCGCCCCCCGCCGGGTGTGGATCATCGGCGACCGCCCGGCGTGGATCTTCTTGCGCAGGTACGAGATGTACAGCTCGACGACGTTCGCCTGGCCGCCGAAGTCGTAGTTCCACACCCGGTCGAGGATCTGCGCCTTGCTCAGCACCCGCTTCGGGTTGCGCATCAGGAAGCGCAGCAGCTCGAACTCGGTGGCGGTGAGGTGGATGGAAGTGCCGCCCCGGCTCACCTCGTGGCTGTCCTCGTCGAGCACCAGGTCGCCGACGGTGAGGGTCGAACCGCTGCGCGCGGTCGCCGTGCCGGAGCGCCGGATCAGCCCGCGCAGCCGCGCCACGACCTCCTCCAGGCCGAACGGCTTGGTGACGTAGTCGTCGCCGCCCGCCGTGAGACCGGCGATCCGGTCCTCCACCGCGTCGCGCGCGGTCAGGAACAGCACCGGTACCTCGGCGAGTTCCCGGCGCAGCCCGCCGAGCACGGCGAACCCGTCCGTGTCGGGCAGCATCACGCCGAGGACCACCACGTCCGGCCGGAAGTCGCGCGCCATCCGGACGGCCCCGGCACCGTCCCCGGCGCTGCGCACCTCCCAGCCCTCGTAGCGCAGGGCCATGGACAGCAGCTCGGCGAGCGGTGCCTCGTCGTCCACCACCAGTACGCGGACGGGGCCGTGATCCGTCCTCAGCGGTTCGGTACGCCCTTGGGGCGAGGTCGTCGTGGTCCGAGGCGAGGTCATCGTCGTCGTCATCCGAGGCGAGGTCTTCGTGGTCCGGGGCGAAGGCGTGGTCCGGGGCGAGGTCGTCGTCATGCCCCAACCCTGTGAGGCTCCTCTGAGAGGGGTCTTTCCCGTTTCTGTGAATTACCTGAGAAAACCCGAGAGATGGGCCGCCCCGGCACCTCAGTCCACGGCGAACAGCGCGCTCGCGTTGCCGTGGCAGACCGCCCGCAGCCAGTCGTCCCCCAGCCCCAGCCGTTCCAGGGCGTGCAGCTGATGCGCGTACGGGTACGGGATGTTCGGGAAGTCCGTGCCCAGCAGGATCCGGTCGCCGAGCGCCGCGAGCCGCCCCCGCTCGGCCACCGGGAACGGGGTGAGGCCCTCCGTGAAGTCCGTGAACGCCATCGTCGTGTCGAGCCGCACTCGCGGATACCGCTCCGCGAGGTCCAGGAAGTCCGGGTACTCCGGCATGCCCATGTGGGCCACGATCAGCGGCAGCCGCGGATGCCGGGCGAGCAGCCGGCCGACCGGTTCGGGGCCCGTGTGCTTTCCGGGCGCCGGGCCCGAGCCGCAGTGCATGACCACCGGTACGCCGGCCTCCGCGAGCAGCCCCCAGACCGGTTCCAGCAGCGGGTCGTTGGCGTCGTACGCGCCGACCTGGACGTGTGACTTGAAGACCCGCGCCCCCGCCTCCACGGCCTCGCGCACGTACCGCTCCACGCCCTCCTCCGGGAAGAAGGTCGCGGTGTGCAGGCAGTCCGGCACCCGGCGCGCGAAGTCGGCCGCCCAGCCGTTCAGCCAGGCCGCCATGCCGGCCTTGTGCGGGTACAGCATGGAGGTGAACCGGCGGACGCCGAACGAGCGCAGCAGCGCGAGCCGTTCGTCCTCGTCGTGCCGGTAGGCGATCGGCCACTCCATCCCGGTCAGCGGCCCCGCCGAGTCGAAGTACGCCCAGACCTTGCGGAGCACCCGCTCGGGCATGAAGTGCGTGTGGACGTCGATGAGTCCGGGCAGCCCGAGCCGCTCCCGGAACCGCACGACGTCCTCGACGTCACCACTCGTACCGCTCATCCCGTACCCCTCTCCCGCCTCGCCGTCGGACGGACCACCGTCCTCCGGACCGACGATCCCAGAGCCCCCGCTCACCGCCCCACCACCCCCGCCCGCCCCGTCCGCCCCTCCTGCTCAGAACAGCCCGCCCTGCACCCCGCCGCCCCCGATGTCGGTCAACGGAACCCGCACCCCGCTCCCCGCCCCGGCGGCCCCCAGCTCCCACCCCGTCATCAACCGGGTGTCCAGCACCACGGCCCCGTCCCTCGCCGTCTCCAGATGCAGATCGGGCCCGGCCGCCGCCACCAGCCGCCCCGCGACCTCGCCGCCGTCCACCAACTCGGAGACCGCCCACGCCACCTCCACCCCGTCGTCGAGCCCGAACAGTCCGGCGTGGTCGACCGCCTCGAACGGCAACCGCTCCAGCGACTCCGGCCACCCCGCCCCCTCCAGCGCCACGGCCCGCCCGTACAGCCCGGCGACCTCCGCACCGCGCTCCGCCGCCCCCGGCAGAACCCCCCGCACCGCCCTCTTCCTCGCGTACGGAATCCGGTCCGGCACCCCGAGGGCCGCCCGCAGCACCTCCTCCGTACGGCGGCACGCCATCAACGGCCCGCGTCCCAGCCAGCTGAACACCACGGCCCCCTGCTCCCGCAGCCGGGCCGCTCCCCTCGCCTCGGCCGTGATCCCGACCTTCACCATGCCGGGCCCGAACCAGGCCAGATACACCCGGTACGTCCTCGGGTCGTCGGCGATCGTGTCGGCGGCCACCGAGTGCGCCCGGTCCAGCCGCGCACACTCCGGGCACCGCGCCCCCGTGCTCCGCCCCGACACCACGGCCCCCACCGGGCACACGTTCCCGCGCGCCCCGACGCAGTGCCGCTCGCCCCCGGCCCGGAACCCCAGCTCCGTCCCGTACGCCAACGCACTCGTCCGCACCACCCCGCCCCGCCGCCACTCCAGCACGGGCACCCCCTGCGGCTCGGGCCACCGCATCCCGGTGCACTGCCACCCCATGTACGAACCCCCGCGCAGGACCGCTGAAAAGAACCCCAAGGTTCCCAGAAGAACCCCACCGGATGGAGGACCACGCCTCCCGGCCCGGACCGCTCGCCCGGCCGGCGACCTCACACCCCCGGCCACCGCCCGGTGCGGGCGAACTCCTGGAGACCGGCCTCGTGGGGCGCGCAGTCGAGCCCCTGCGCCTGCGCCCAGTCCGGGTCGAGACACGTCTCCCGGTACGGCTCGGCGGTGTCCCCGATGACGGTGACCAGACTGCCCCGCACCCCCTCCTCCCGCATACGGGCCGTCAGATGGCAGATCCCCCAGAGGCTGGTGCCGGTGGCGGGCCCCGCCTCGATCCCGGTGACGGCGCGGAGCCACCGGGTGGCGGCGATGGATGCCGCGTCCGGTACCGGGATGACCAGGTCCATCACCGTCGGCAGGAAACCGGGCTCGGTCCGCGGGCGGCCGATGCCCGGTATGCGCGAGGGCATCCCCGTGGCGTAGTCCCCGCACCCGCTCGCCCACGCCGGGAAGTAGGCCGAGTTCTCCGGGTCCACCACCGCGAGCCGTGACCCGTGTCCGTGCCGCCGCAGATGGCGTCCGATCGTCGCCGACGTCGTCCCCGTCCCGGCACCGACGACGACCCACGCGGGAACGGGGTGCGGTTCGCCCCCCATCTGCTCGAAGATCTCGTCGGCGACCGTCGGCTCACCCGATCCGGCCGTCGCCGGCTCCGCGTCGGTGAAGTGGTCCAGGAACCAGCCGCCGCACCGCCCGGCCAACGCGCGCGCCTCCTCCTGCACCGCGGCCGGAGGCAGTTCGCCCGCCCGCCACCGCCCGCCCTCCCGTTCGATCCCGGCGAGGGCCCGCGCGGGGGTCCGCCCGGGCACGACCGTCGTGAACTCCAGCCCCAGGAGCCTCGCGAAACGGGCTCCGGCGACAGCGACCGCCCCGCTCGTCGCGGCGATCACGGGCGTGTCCGCCGTGAGGGTTCCGCTCGCGATCGCCTGGCAGAACATGGCCCGCACCAACCGGTACTTCATGCTGCCGGTGGGATGCGCCGACTCGTCCTTGGCGTAGACCTCGACGTCCTGGAAGGCAGGACCCGGCAGTCGAAGCCGACGCAGCGGCGTCGGTGCCGGAGGACCGTCGCCCCGTACCCGCCGGATCGCCTCGACCGCCCACCCGTGCGGATGCTCCACGCCCATGACCGCCCTCCCCCAATACCATCGGTACCGTCGACGTGCCCATCACCGTACGGCCGACGCGGGAGGCCCGGGAGGGCGACGAGGCCGACGAGGCCGACGAAGCCGACGAAGCCGACGAAGCCGACGAAGCCGACGAAGCCGAGGAAACCCGGAAGGCCCGTCCCGCCGCCACCCCTCCATCGGCCGCGAGCACCGCAGCCGCAGCCGCGCCCTACGCCACGTCCGGGGCACGCCGGGCGGTCACCAGGTAACCCTCGAAGCGGAGCTTCGGCCTGGCCTTCGCCCGTCCGTCCGCCTCTTCGACCGGAACCAGCACGGTCGTGCCCGGAACGGGATAGTTCACCCGGTCCGTGGCACCCGGGGGCACCCCGTAACGGCAGTGCACCTCGTCGATCGACACCACCTCCACCGAGGTGGGCGCGGTCTCCTCCCCCTGGCCGTGGTGCTCCTCGCGGAAGTCGATCCCGGCCGCACGCTCGCTGCCGACGACATCGGCGTACTCCTCCGGATCGACTTCCAGCAGCGTCCACGAGACGACGTCCCCCGGCGCGAAGCGCTCGCCGCAGCACTGGATCTGCCAGTCATCGACCCAAATCGTCAACGTCATGCGGCCATTGTCCGTTGATCGCCCTGCGCCCGCGCTGTAATTTCGCCGCAGTGGGCCCAGATACCCGGACAACGCAAGAGGCCCCGGATTTCTCCGGGGCCTCTGGCCTGCTGTGCACTCGGCAGGATTCGAACCTGCAACCTTCTGATCCGTAGGATCGGGCAGTGTGCTGCACGGGGACTCAGCACCGCTTCGAAGTGATCGCTGACGATGGCAACACTCCGTCTCCGTGTGCCGTCGTTGCCGTCAAGGTTGCCGTCAGTCCGGCGGCAGTGTGGTGCGATGAGGCCATGGGCAAAGCCCTCAGATGCGACCTGCACCTACTCGGTAGGGCTCTCCACTGCATGAACGAATGGTTCAGGCTGCGGCACGGGAAGCAGGACATCTGGCGTACCGTCAGCACTGTTGCCAACGACCCGGCCCGTGTCTTGCAGGTGAAAGATCGCTTCGTCGATGTGGTCTCTCGCCGACTCGTCCCGGTTAGCAAGTAGGGCACCGGCCAGATGGTCAATATCTTCAGGCGTCACGTCTTGGAAATGCTCCACGATCTCCATGATGATCTCCGCATCCAACCGCACAGATAGGGCCTGCGGAAGTTCACGCAGAACTGGGGCTCGCCTCGCCTCCCAGACAGAAGTGGTGGCTGCAAGTGGCGTGCCGTCGGGTCCGAGAGCCAACCCCCCTCTGACCATGATCCGGATAGCGAACTTCTCGAGCCCTCGCCAGTCGTATTTCTCTTTGGCCAGTCCGGCTTCCTTGCGAGGTCGAGGGAATTCGGGAGGCGCCTCCTCGCGAGTTGCCGTAACAGCCATACGCGCCAGATCCCGGATGCTAGACACCTCCTGCTCACTCTCCAAGACACGAGCGATCTCTGAATACAGCAGGTGCCGCACTTCCGGGTACGGTCCAAGTTCCTTGGACCTCAGCATGTCCACGAAACTGTAGGACCGGCTCACCGGTTCACCGCTGCCGATCGCCGAATGCTCGGAAGGTGTGACCTGAGACGAAATAGGGGCGATGCTCTGCCTACCGTAGACCTGGGATGGTGACGGAGTTGCTGGTAGCACCCCGTCGGCCAACACGGGGCGTGAGGAGACTGATTCCGGAGCGACTTGACCAATCGCCACCGCACCCGAGGGTGCGGAAGGGCTGGCCGACAGGAACACCCTTACTTCGGGTTCCATCCCGTACTGGCGGACCATCCCACGATTCCGGGCCTCACGGAGAAGAATGGAAACGAGCCGCGGGGTCCGAGCGAGATAGTTAGCGTCCTTATCAAAACGCTCATCTACCCTCACAAGACGGGAGCGAATTTCGGTCTTCGGGAGCGACCGTTCCGGCCCAGTCGCCCCGGCTTTACGTAGAGCCTCCTGCAGCGCCGCAAGAGCCGAATCCAGAGGCATCAACTGCTCAGGCCAGCCGCTTTCGTGCACAATCTCCCTATCGGGAAGATAATCTCGCAACGGCCGCGTATTAAATAGGTGCGAGATTCGACCCAGAGTTCCAGACTTCACCAGCACGGCACGGTGAAACGAAAGAATAGTGGGTAGAGTCCCATCCGCGCCTTCCGCCACGGTCGCGACATTCTCAGAAATTGTATCTACTACTTGAACATCGGAAGGGTAGCCGGGCAGGAAGATCGTCCGAGCGGCAGAGAAATTATCCGCCAAGGAATCGCGCTGGTCTTCCCTCCCGATAATCAGGAGTTGGACCTTCTCGGCGTCATGTCTCCTCGCCACCTCAGCAACGATCCCCACCTCGCTCCCTTGATAGGCGCGAGTGATGTCAACGATGTAGCCCGACAATTCAAACCCCCGGAGATCGACGAGAGTAGGGGTCCATCGGAATACCGCGGACCCCTACTCTAGGCTCAATGCTCGCTGTCCTCCTTGGAGCGCGCAATCTCCTTGCACGCCTCCAGGACCAGAGCACCGACATAACCGATTCCCGCCTCAATCGAGTAAGAGAAGGCGAAAACCCCCATAGACACTGCCAGAACGACAGCAATCGTCTGCTTGAGCACTTTTGACTCACTCTCTTTTTGAAACCTGTTGGGAGTGAGATGCGGAGATGAGCAAGACGCATGACGCTGGAGGCTCGATGTCGGATTATCGATGACTCGACGTGAGAATAACGATGACGAGATGTGTAGCTGGCGAGATGGCGAATGCGAGTCGAAAAATGCAGGACGACTGATGACAGAACGACAGATACAGGATGCGGGCGGATCAAGTCCGCCAAGTCATGAGTGTACGGTCGAGACCACTGCGTCATCAACAGATTCGCCAATCACTTCAAGCCGAACCCATGCCGCCGCCAGCGAAGTTACCCGTCCTCGATGCGAGCGATGGCGCGTCAGCCCGAGCGTCGAAGACGTGCCCGATATTGAGTCGCTGCGCGGCCAGCCCCGGGACACCCCGTGCGGATCCCGTTCCATGGTGACGTGCCCTTGCAGCGCTGGTCCTGACGAAGGCCGGACACTCGCCCCAAGCGCCCTGACGGAGGTGGCAGGTTGAGGTCTGCCGCGCTTGTTGCGGCTGGAGCCCGCTTCTCGCCGCCTGTTGATCAAGTCAGGTGTACCTGGCCACCGTGTACGCGGTCGGCCCCGTGAGCCTGCCTCCGGAACCGTCGATCATGTCCAGGATTTCGAAGCCGACGCGTCCCGCGTACTGTTCGAGCTCGCGCGGGAAGAGGACACGTCTGCGGATCTCGTCCTGGGCCTCGTCCCCTGAGGGGAGTACCCAGTGCCGGTGCATGGTGTTGATCTGCGTCCTCAGGTCCCATTCGTGGCGGATCGTGACAGTCGCCGGGCCGCTCGGGGTGTCGACCGTGGCGGTCATGGGGTCGGTCCCCGTGATGGGAGCGACGGGAGAGCACAGGATGAGCAGGCTGCCCCTCTGGGCGTGGGCCGCGAACGTGGCGAAGACCTGGGTGATTTCGTTGTTGTCGTGGACGTAGGCGAGGCTGTTGCCCATGCAGGTCACCGCGTCCATGCACCGCCGGAGTCGCGCGGTGCGCATGTCTCCGATGCGGATGTCCAGCTCCGGGCGGGCCTGGCGGGCGTAGTCGACCATGCCGGGCTGGAGGTCGAGGCCGATGCACTCGAAGCGCTTGGCCAGGATCTCCAGGTCCCTGCCCGTGCCACAACCGAAGTCGACCAGCGTCCGGGCGTCCGGCCGGTGCGTCTCGATCAGGGTCTGACACATCCCGGCGCCGGTGCTGTCGGACTGGATCACGTCGTACAGGGCCGGGTCCCGGTAGAGGAGGTTCGTCGCTTCCACTGGTTCCGCTTCCGTGTCGTGGCTGGTCACATGAGGCTCCGCAGTCCGACCTCAAGGGCGAGGACATCGCACAGCAGATCGGGGACGGTCGGGGCGGCGTCGGCGTCCTTGCTGGCCTGAGCGAGTGCCTTGCCGTCAACGTAGCCGAGATCGACCAGGACGGACTCCTTCAGCATGTCGTCCAGCACTGGCAAGCCGTAGGAGCGCAGCCCCTTCTCCAGGACGGCCAGGAAGTTCTCCGGTTCGGCCGGCGCCGCCACCGACTCCGGCAGTCCCGCCCGCCTGATCCGCGCACGGAACAGCGCCTTGCCTCGCTTGTACTCGTGCGGTAGCTGCTCCATGAACCGGACGATCCGCGGGTGTACGAGCGGGCTCATCGGCCAGACGCCGGCCCGCAGAAAGCCGGGGTTGTGCATCCCGAACGCCATCAGGGTCGGCACCGGCAGGACGGAGATGGGCGCCAGGTGCTGGTTCACCTCGGCCAGTGCCCGGACCGCCTTCGGCCCGAGCCACGGAACGGTTTCCGGGGGCGGTAGTTCCGCATCCGTCCTGGAGTGGTGGGCGTTCACCTCGTCCCCTCCACTGCCGGTGAACATGACGTCGCACCGTCGGGCGGCTGCCTGCTCGCGTACGATGTCGAAGGCTTCCTGGTAGAATGCCCCCGCCGGATCATGCGGTCGGCGCACAGCGCGCACGCCACCGGGGCAGAACGGCGGGTGCCGCACGGCGGGAATGGCCACGTCTCGGAAGCCGCAGTGATCCGCGTACGCCTGGCGGCGCTCGCGCTGCTGCCTGCCGGTGCTTCCCCCGACCAGTAAGCCGAAGCTGTGCACCTGCGCAAAGCGCGCTGCCTTCACGGCCAGGGCGACGTTCCCGGAGTCCGCGCCGCCCGACAGCTCGACGCCCACACACCCCGTAGCGCTCGGCACTTCGCGGATCACGTCGGTCAGCAACTCGTCGAACATGGCGAGTGGATCGACACCGGGCCGCAGCGTGCGCGGCTCCAGGACGTGTTCGGCGGGCTCCGGGTAGTGGATGCCGAGTCCGGCAGCGGTGAACGTGGCCGACGCCCGTTCAGTGAGACGGTAGACACCCTTGAACAACGTCTCGGACGTGTAGCGATGCTGCCTGGTCAGCGTCCGCGCCACGACACGCGGCACCAGGCGGTCAGTCGACAGATGCGGCGCCAGTGCTGCCACGTCCCATGACGCGTGCAACTCGCCGGCCTTCTCCAGCAGGTACAGCGGGGCCGTGCCGAAAACACCCGCCGTGAGGCGGGCTTCCCCGGCCGTCATGACGACCTCGACGAAGTCAGCGTCGCCCCGCTTGCACTCCTTCACCCTCATCCGCACACATGGCGCCTGATCGTCGCGCACCTCCATGACCAGCGTGGACACGTTCGCGGGCTCGATCCAGCTTTCTCCGTTGACCCAGCGACCTCCTTCCGGCCTCCATCGGGGCTCATGGAGATCGACCAGGCGCAGACGCATCGACAGCATGTCGTCCCTTTCCGAAGTCATGCGGCGGGGCGGGGCCGCGAACGACCCCGCCCCGCCTGGTGTCAGCCCTGGATCACTTGGAGCAGTGGTCGCCGTTGTTGTCGCCACCGCCGGGCATCTTGTCAAGCAGCGTGGCCTCGACGGCCGGGACGCCGGTGATCAGGTCGCCGGTGAACAGCTCGTCCACGTTCATCGCGTTCTCCTCTTACGGTTGAAACGGACTCCGCGGCTGATGCTGCGGAGTTGAGCCCGTCCGGCTGCCGGCCCATACGAAGAAGGCGGCCGGACGGGTACCCACCACTTCCGGCGGTGGGCCCTCCCTCGCCACACGTGGGGTTGGATGTGGAGAGGGAGAAGTCAGGTGGGGGTGGAGGCGGCGGCCACGCCCAGGGCGAAGCCGCTCGATGCAGAGATGGTGATGATCAGCAGCACTCCGGCGTAGCGGCCGACGACTGCGGCTAACCGCCTCACAGCCGCTCGCCGCGACTGCGCTCGTTCGCCCTGCGCACGGCGGCGCTCATCTCGGCCGCGGCGTCCTGAGGCTCGGGACGGCTGTGCTGCGTGCACTCACACGGCGAGAACAGGTTCGAGCCCGGCGGCGGGTCCGCGCCCTCGTAGGTGTCGATCCTCAGCACCCCGTCCACGCCCCGCTCTTCGGTCAACTGGGCCAGTCGGGCCCGTGCTTCGCTTCTCATCCCTCAGTCCCTCAGACGATGGCTGCGGCGAGGTCTCGCCGTTCCCTGCTGCCTCTACGCAACCGCGTGGCCACGCACAGCGGTACCGTTGCAGCAGCGCCGGGACTTGAAAGCCTTGAAAGTTCGCAAGGGCACGGGGAGTTGAGGGCATGGCCACGCGTGAACCGAACGGGGCGCTCGGGCGCCTGCTCGCCGAGAGCCGCTGGACTTATCGCCAGTTCGCGCGGGCGGTGAACCGCGTGGGCACCGAGATGGGCACGCCCCTGCGATACGACGAGTCGGCGGTGAGCCATTGGCTGGGCGGCACCGTGCCCCGCGGGGCCGTGCGGGTGTGCGTCCTGGAAGCCCTCTCTCGGCGTCTGGGGCGGCCCGTAACGCACGCTGAGGCCGGTCTGCCGGTTCCCCGCGATCACTCCTCCTCGACAGCCGCGGATACCGTGGAGGGGCTGATCGACCTCGGGAGGCAGGACATGGACCCATCGCGCCGCAGTGTCCTGGGGGCCGGCCTGTTCTCCGTCGCCCTCACGATTCCCGGGTGGCCGGATGTCATCGGCCGTGCCGAAGCGGTCCAGTCCGGCCGCGCCCGCCGGATCGGCATGAACGAAGTGGACATGGTCGTCGCCATGACCGAGCGCGTCTCGGAACTGGACGACCAATTCGGCGGTCGCCACGCACGCCCCATGGCGGCCTCGTTCATGGTGAACACCGTGTCGTCCTACCTGCGCGCCGACGCCCCCGACGACGTGCGGAAAGCGATGTTGTCCGCAGCCTCGGACCTGCTGTACCTGACCGGCTACATGGCCGTCGACGAGGGCCTACATGGCCTCGCGCAGCGGTACTACGTCAAGGCGCTGGAACTGGCGGGCGCCGCCGAGGACCATCTGACCTACTGCACGACTCTGCGCGGCATGAGCGTCCAAGCGATCGACCTTCGCCACGGGGGCAAGGCCATGGAGCTAGCCGACGCAGCAGCCGCCTCCCCGAAGGCCGTGCCCCGCATGCTGGCCTTCCTCGCCGGCCAGCAAGCACACGCCGCCGCGCAGACCGGCGACCGGACGCAGGCACTGCGGTACATCCGGGAGGCCGAGACCGCCATGGACCGTGCCGAGTCGCGCGGCAAGGCGTTTGGCTCGTACGACCCCGCGTCGCTCAACTATCACATCAGTCAGGTTCGTTACGAACTCGGCGACGTCTCCGGCGCCATCGCGGCCATGCAGCAGTCCGACAAGGTGCGCTACAGCGTCTACCGCCGCGCACGCGTCCGACACCGCGCCATGCTGGCTGAACGACAACTGGAAATCGGCCACCTGGAAGCGGCCTGCGACACCTGGCACCAGGCGCTCGACGACTACCCCATGGTCCAGTCCGGCCGAGCCGACGACCGGGTCAGAACCATGTTCGGCCTCCTCCGGCCGCACCTGAAAAACGCCACTGCGCTGGACCTCTACGATCGCGCACGAACGGTCGCCCCGCCTTCTCTGGTCAGCTGACTCGGGCCGTTGGCGACCTCAGCCACAGAAAGTCAGCCACGACGGCGGGTGCGCCGAACGAGCACCCGCCACGTGTGCCTCCAGCCACCACCCACCGGCCCCAGCCACGCTTCCCCAATCCGTCACGGACTCGACCCCGACCCGGCCTGAGCGTTGCCGTACGCGTTGCCTGACGGATGGGCAGGGGCCGGCTGCCAGGCTCGCGGCTGGTTGAACGGCAATCCGCGGTGACCGGTGCGGACTTGGCATGCGCTCCGCTCCTGCTGGCCGTGCTCGCCGTGTGAGGTTCCCCCGCTGCGCGAGAGGTGCTGATCAGCTGGTCAGAGAGGGGTGACGGGTGTTCAGGTTCGTCGGTTCGGCCGTCGCCTGTTTGGTGTAGTGCTTCTCCTCGAACTCGATCGGGCTGAGCCAGTCGAGCCGTTCCTGGATGCGCCGGGGGTTGTAGAAGCCGTCGATGTACTCGAAGAGCGCGAGGTTCGCCTCGGCACGTGTGGCGAAGACCCGACCGCGCACGCACTCCGTCTTGATCAGCATCCACAGGTTTTCCGCGAGCGCGTTGTCGAACGAGTCCCCGACCGACCCCATGGACACCTGAACTCCCGCTCGCACCAGGCGAGTTGTGAGCTTGAGAGACGTATACTGACAGCCGTGGTCGGCGTGATGGATGAGCTTGCCGGGCTCGATCTCGCGGGACGCGAGCGCGTACTCCAGCGTGGTCAGGACGAGGTCGGCGTCCGCGCGGGCCGAGGTCTCCCAGGCCACCACCCGGCGGGAGAACGCGTCCCGGATCGCCGAGAGCCACAACGGGCCCTCGCCGGTGGAGATCATGGTGAGGTCGGTGACCCACAGACGGTTCGGCGCGGGTGCGGTGAAGTGCCGCTCGACCAGGTCCGGGGCGAGCGTGGCCTTGGGGTCGCGGCGCGTGAAGCCCTTGCGCCGCGGGCTGATGCCCGCGATGTCGGCCTCGCGCATCAGACGTTCGACCCGTTTGCGGCCGACGTGGACACCCTCGCGTCTGAGGGCGGCGTGCACGCGCGGGGAGCCGTAGACGCCACCGGATTCCGCGTGGATCTCCTTGATCTGCTCGGTCAGCTCGACGTCGCGGCGCTGCCGTTCGCACGGCTCGCGCTCGGCCCGGCGCCAGCGATAGTAGGTGGAGGAGGGAATGTGCAGTTCCCGGAGTACGCACTCGACTCCCAGGCGGGGATGCTCGTCGACGAGCGCCGTCACCTGGGCCGGGTCGGGTCGAGTTGCGCCGCGAAAAACGCCGAGGCCGTCCGCAGGACATCGTTGGCCCGCTTGAGCTGGGCGTTCTCCTTGCGCAGGGCCACGAGCTCCGCGCGTTCGTCGGTGGTGAGCCGGTCGCCGCGCTCGCCGGCGTCCGCCTCGGCCTGGCGGATCCAGCCGCGCAGAGCCTCGGGGTGCACGCCGAGGTCGACGGCCAGCTTCTTGATCTGCGGCCTCGGCTCGGTGGTCCGGTACATCCGCACCGCACGCTCACGCAACTCAAGCGAGTACTTTCTGGGTGCAGCCATGGTCAATGCTCCTCTCATGAGAATCATCTGACCATCTGTCACCACCTTCCGCATCCCGGGGGAACCTCACCCGACAGGCCGAACCCCTCCGGGACCTGCCCGTGCACCGGCACGTCCGGCAGATGATCCGCACCGCCTGGGACCTGGGCGGCCTGCCCGAATTCGCGGACCTCAAGCTCTGCAAGTGGGCCCACATGCTCGGCTTCCGCGGCCACTTCTCCACCAAGTCCCGCGCCTACTCCACCACCCTCGGCGCCCTGCGCGACGTCCGCCGCGCCTGGCGGCTCGCCCAGGCCGACGCCGCCCGCGTCCGCGCCGGCCGCCCCGTACCCGCCCCGGACACCGTGCTCGTCACCGAGTCCTCCTGGACCTACCTCACCTCCGGCTACCGCCCCGGCGAAGAACTCCTCGCGAACCAGACCCGCCACGACATCGCCCACACCGCACGCCTCAAGCGCGAAGGGCTGATGCCTGCATGACGACCGCCGTGCTCACCGTGGACCAGGTCGCCGAGCGTCTCGGCATCAGCCGCTGGAAGGTCCACGACCTGATCCGCTCCCGCGAACTCGCCTCTTTCAAGATCGGCCGCTGTCGCCGCATCAGCGAAGCCGCGCTGGACGCCTACGTATCCCTCCGCACCGAACAGGAAGCCGCCTGATGGCCAAGCCGAAGAAGAACGCCAACAACGAGGGCACCATCTACCAGCGCAAGGACGGTCGTTGGGAGGGCAGCGCATACGTCCTGACGACGGACGGCACGTACAAGCGGCGCAGCGTCTACGGCAAGACCTGGGACGAGGCACACGAGAAGCTGACCAAGCTCAAGGCTGACTCACTCAGCGGCCTTCCGGTGGCCACCAACAAGATGACGATCGCCGAGTACCTGGCGTACTGGCTGGCGAGCGTCGCCAAGACCAAGGTCCGCCCGACGACCTACGTCAACTACGAATCCCTCGTCCGGAACTACGTCACCCCGGAGTTCGGGAAGAAGAAGCTGGTCCGGCTCACCGCCCGCGACATCCGCGCCTTCCTCATGAAGACGGCGGCGACCTGCCAGTGCTGCGCGCAGGGAAAGGACAAGAAGCGGCCGGAGCACAAGCGGCGCTGCTGCGCCCTCGGCAAGTGCTGCAAGAAGCTCCCCTCGGACCGGACCGTGCGCTTCCTGCTGGTGATCCTGCGCGCCGCTCTCCAGCACGCCGTACGGGAGGACGAGCTGCCCCGCAACGTGGCCCGGAACGTGGAGCTGAGCATGGGCACCAAGCGCGAGATTGAACCCCTCACCGCTGCGGAAGGGCGTCGGCTCCTGACGGCTGCCCGGGACAACCGGCTCTGGGCCGCGTACGAGCTGGCAGTCCGCATCGGGCTCCGGCGGGGTGAGCTGCTGGGGCTGCGCTGGTCGGACGTGGATCTCCTCGACGGGGTTCTGACCGTCCGGCAGGCTCTTCAGCGTGTCGGCGGCGAGCTGCTGATCGTCGCGCCGAAGACGCAGCGCTCGGCCCGGCGCGTGGCACTGCCGGCCGAATGCGTGACCGCGCTCCGTGCTCAGCGCATCCACCAGATCGCCGACCAGAAGGCCGCAGGCCACAACTGGAAGGGGACGGGGAAGGGGCTCGTCTTCACGACGAAGAACGGGACCCCCATCGAGCCGCGCAACCTGAACCGGTCCTTCAAGGCCCTGTCCGCCCGCGCCGGCGTCCGCAAGGTCCGCTTCCACGACCTGCGTCACACGTGCGCGTCCCTGCTCCACGAACAGGGCGCCGACGCCCGCATGATCATGGAGGTCCTGGGCCACAGCTCGATCCGCGTGACCATGGACATCTACACCTTCGTGCGGCTGGACTCCCAGCGCTCCGCCTTCGACCGCGTCGGGGACGCGCTGAGGAGTGACGACGGCCAATAGCCTCCAGCAACAAGAGCGGGCCCCACCGTCTCGGTGAGGGCCCGCTCTGTTGCCGTAGCAGTGAATCAGCTGGCGAGGCGCTCGACTGTCTCCACTCTCGCGGCCCGAATCCGAAGGGTCACGATCTTGTCGCCCCGGTCGTCGACCCCGTAGAAGTCGATGTAGTCCCCGACAGTGGCGAACCCGGTCGCTTCGACCTCACGCTGGTTGCCGAAGTCCTTATTGATCACGTACTTGTGCATCGAGATCATCCCTTCGACCGCCTCGGGTCGTGCCCGGGGGCGACTGTGTTCTGCTCTCGCACCTGACCGTTCTTGCCGCGGACGCGAAGCTCTCCGCCACCGTCGTTGGCCAAGATCTCCTTGGCGCGAGCGACTGCCGCCGCCTGAGTGGGCAGAACTGCACTGGCTCTCTCCGCACCCGGCTTCGTCACTGCCCAGCCATCTTCGCGCTTGGACACATCCCGGGTGTTGGGCCGGTCTGCCATGGCACATCCGTTTCCGAAGTCGGACGCGCGGGGCCGCCCACTCTTGGAAGAACCAAGAGCGGGCGATAAGGTCCCAAGGCGCGACCAACGCATCAGGCCCCATTGCCGTGCGCCCAACCTCAAGTTGGGCCCCGGCTGGGGCCTGTTTTGGTTGGCGGATCAAGTGAAGCACCCCGGATGACCCGTCAGCAAGCAAGGCACCCCAACATGCACTACGGGACGCGTCGACACACCACAACATCTTGGGTTCATGGCAGAGCTCAACACCAGGGTACCGACGCCCACCGACAACCCGGATGGCTCACAGAGGTCGAACCGGACTCGTGGCGTCCAAGGTCTCGCCGATCAAGGTCGCCGTGCACAGGGGGAGGCGAGCCTCGCCAGGCGCCGGCGGAGCGGATCACTGTTCACCGCCGCAAGGGGAGCCACGCGATCGGAGCGGTTGCCGTCAATCACTGCCGTCACGACATACGACAGAGGCCCTCAGGATCTCTCCTGGGGGCCTCTGGCCTGCTGTGCACTCGGCAGGATTCGAACCTGCAACCTTCTGATCCGTAGTCAGATGCTCTATCCGTTAAGCTACGAGTGCTTGGCATTCCGGGCTTTTTTCTTCCCGGTCGGCGTTGCGAGAACAACATTACATGACCTGCGCCGTAGCGCGAAATCCATTAACCAAACCCGCCCCTACCTGCAGAAACGTCTCGATTCGCGGCTGCGCGGGGCGACCGGTGGGCGACTCGGGCAGGTCTCTCCCGCCGCCCTTCGCGCGACAGCGCCCCGCGCGGGGTCCGGGGCGCGGCGCGAAGCCGGCGCAGGATCCGGAACGCCGAAGTCCGCGGGGCCCGCGATCGTGAGGCCGTTTCCGTACGGGTGCCCTCGCGATGCCGTCGCCGTCGCGGCGTCGGCGTGGCGCCGCCGGTGTGGCGCCGTCGCAGCGCCCCGGAAGCGTCAACTCCGTTGGTGACGGTTTCACCCTGCGCAAGGGTGGGCGCCGGAGGGACGGCGGAGGTTTCCGGCCATGACGGGGTGGGCGGGAAGGGACGCAGGGGTACCTGCGCGAGGGGTGCGGCGCGAGGGGGCTGGCCGGGTGGCGGGGTGGGCGGGTGAGGGAGGGGAGCGGGGGCGCAAACCCGGCGTGCGGAATTGACCGAACCCCTCCGGTCGTCACTTTACGTAGCGACCGGGATGTATTGCGCTACCGGGTGTGTCGGCTCCGCCTCGGCGCACGTACGTGCGGTCGGACAGCGGTGCATTCCAGCAGCGTCGACTTGAGGGGAAGAACCATGTCCACACCTCCCGCTCCGCTCCGGGTCAACCTGGCCAACGGCAGCTTCGAACAGCCCGCCGTCGCCAGCATGGAATTCCTGCCGGACGCCTCGCAGCCGCAGGCGCCCAAGGGCGTTCCGGGCTGGCGCACCACGGCCTCCGACCACCTGATCGAGCTGTGGCACTCGGGCTTCAACGGGGTCCCGGCGGCCGACGGCGCGCAGTTCGCCGAACTCAACGCCAATCAGGTCTCCACGCTCTACCAGGACCTGCCCACCACCCCCGGGACGAGGCTGTACTGGCGGCTGTACCACCGCGGCCGCCAGGGGGAGGACACCATGGCGCTGGACATCGGCGCGCCGGGTGCCACGGTGCAGCAGCGGCGCTTCACCGACGGCAACACCGCCTGGGGCCACTACACCGGCACCTACACCGTCCCGGCCGGTCAGACGCTGACGCGCTTCGCCTTCCGCTCCGTCTCCGCCGCCGGCGGCAACCAGAGCATCGGCAACTTCCTGGACGGGATCTTCTTCGGCACCGCTCCCCACGTGGCGCTCACCAAGACCGCCGCGCCCACGGGGCCGCTGGAGGTGGGCGATGTCATCACCTACCGCGTCAACGCCAGGAACGAGGGCGGCGGCGCGGCCGAGAACCTCGTCCTGACCGACGCCATCCCGCCGGGCACGACGTATCTGCCCGGTTCCCTGCGCATCGTCGACGGCCCGAACGCCGGGGTGAAAACCGACGCGCGGGACGGCGACCAGGCGTACTACGACGCCTCGGCCGACAGGGTCGTCTTCGGCCTCGGCGACACCGCCACCGCCGGGGAGGGCGGCAGACTGCTCAACACCGAGGCCCTGCCCGGGGGAACCACGGCCGAGTACCGGGTCACCATCGACCGCGCCTCCGGCGGCAAGCAGATCAGGAACACCGCCACCGCCACCTACGAGAACCGGCTCGGCGACACCCCGGAGCCCCTGACGGCCACCTCCGACGAACAGGTCACGCAGGTCAATCCGGCCGCGGACCTGGCCGTGGTCAAGGCTGCCGACGCGACCACCGTCACCGTCGGCCAGACGGTGACCTACCGCATCACCGTGCGCAACACCGGACCGAACCGGGCCACCGGGGTCACCGTCACCGACCGGCTCCCGGACGGCCTCGTCCTCCTGTCCGCCGACGGGCCCGGAAGCCACGACCCGGCCACCGGCCGGTGGGCCGTGGGCACCCTGGACGTCGGCGCCGGGGCCACCCTCGTACTGCGCGCCAAGGCCACCGAGCCCGGCCCGGTCGGCAACTCCGCCACCGTCACCGCCAACGAGAAGGACCCCGACCCCGGCGACAACACCGACACCGTCGTCATCTGCGTGGAGCCGGCCCCCTCCTGCTGCGACCCCTGCGCCGACCGGAAGTAGTCGCCGGTCGGGCCCGGCACGGAGTCGGCGCGGCGCCGACGGGACGACGCCATGGCACGGCTCCGCGAGCGACTCCGGAAAAAGTCCCGGGAAAGCCCCGGAAAAAAGCTTCGGGAAAGCTTCGGAAACGACTCGGGGAGTCCGGCCGAAGTGGGCCGAACTCCCCGAGCAGAGAGCGGAGGCGGAGGGATTTGAACCCTCGATGGGCTTTAAGACCCAAACCGCATTAGCAGTGCGGCGCCATAGACCGGACTAGGCGACGCCTCCAGACACTTCCCGCGCAAGCGCGAGCGGTGTGTGCAGATGATGACACAGCTGAGCGCCGTGTCACCAATCGCCGCCTACGGTACTAGGCATCCGGGCACGAGGGCAAAGTGCCCGCGGTTGCGCAACGCCGTGGCGTGCGGAGCGTTAGTGAGAGCGGAGGCGTCGTCCTCCGGTCGTCCGCCTCGTTCACGTCGTCCACCTCGTTCACGTCGTTCACGTCGTTCCACCGGTACTCCCTTCGAACCCGGCACTCCCTTCGGATTTCGAAGGGCACGAGCACAGGAGCCCGCATGCTGCGTCGTCTCGCCCTCACCGCCGTCGTGTCCCTCGCCGTGCTGTCCGCGGCGGCACCGGCCGCGACCGCGGTCAGCCGTCCGCTCCCGCTGCCGATCCCGCTGCCCCTGCCCGGGCCGGAGGGGGAGGACGGCCCCACCCGGTTGACGATCACGGTCTCGGACTCGGGGGACCCCGCGGCCGAGGGCACCTTCGAGCTGCGGTGCGCCCCGGCGGGCGGGACCCACCCGGCGGCGGGGCGGGCCTGCGAGCGGCTGGAGGAGCTGGCGGACGAGGGGGAGGACCCGTTCGCCCCGGTGCCCCCGGACGCGCTGTGCACCCTGCAGCACGGGGGACCCGCCACCGCCCGCATCACCGGCACCTGGAACGGGCGGAGTATCGACGCGGTCTTCGACCGGACCAACGGTTGCGAGATCTCCCGCTGGAACGATCTGCGCCCGGTCCTCCCCAACGTCCGATGAGGAACACCCGGGGAGGCGGCCTTCGACTCCGTTCGGCGAAACGGTCCGATGAGTCCGGTGGATTCGGTGGATCCGGAAGATCGGCGGCGCGGGCGAGTGGACGGGGCCGCTCCGGGTACGGGTCGGGAGACGGCCCCGGTGACCAGGGGTTCGTCGCCCCGGACGGGCACGGCGTGCGCCGTGCCGGGGCCATCGGACAGCACATGACGAGCAGGAGTCGTACACCACATGCACAGATCCTTGGTGAGAGCTCCCCCTGATCCGCCGTCCCTCGGCCCCCGGCTGCCTTTAGACTCGTCCAGTGACAGCCTGCGGCCCGAGGGGCAAGATGGGGCCCGCTGTCGGCAAGGTGCGGTAATCAGGGAGGAAGCGTCGTCGTGAGCAGCAGGCCGTCCCGAGGCACTGCTCGCCTCGCAGCCATACTCGATGCCCTTCCCGACGGGCTGCTGCTCGTCAACTGCAACGGCACGGTCGTCAACGCCAACACCATCGCGCTCGAAATGTTCGAGACGCCGGGCACCGCGCTCGTCGGGCGTGGGCTCCTCGACCTGCTGCCGGAGTTCGACTCCAAGCTGATCCCGGGTTCGATGCGCAGGCCCGATGCGGCCGACGCACGCGGCCGTACGAAGCCGACCCGGATGACCGCGCGCCGGACCGACGGGACCGAGTACCCCGTCGAGGTCACCAGCGCCGGTCTGGAGGACGGGCAGGCCGCGTACAACGACTTCCAGAACGGGTACGGCGGCGGCTACTCGGGCGACGAGCTGCTGATGCTCGTCGTGCGGGACCTGTCGGGCACCGTCGACACCGAGGCGGAACTGGCCCGTTCGCAGCGGCAGACCGAGATGATCCTGCGCGCCGCGGCCGAGGGCGTCGTCGGCACGGACACGGACGGCCGGGTCGTCCTGGTCAACCCCGCCGCCGCGCAGATACTCGGTTACCGCGCCAGCGACCTGGGCGGCCAGGAGCTGCACCCGCTGATCCTGCACTCGCGGGCGGAGGGCGAGCCGTTCCCGTACGAGGAGTCGCCGCTGGCCGACACCCTCAGGTCCGGGCGCAAGCACCGGGTGCGCGGGCAGGTCCTGTGGTCCAAGAGCGGGGCCCGGGTGCCGGTCGACCTGACCACCGCGCCGGTCCGCGACGGGGACCAGCTGGTCGGCGCCGTCATGACGTTCACCGACCGCAGGCCCTACGAGGAGCTCATCGAGCAGCATCGGGCCGAAGTCGCCGAGCTGACCGGGAAGCACGCCGCCGAGGTCACCGCGCTCGACGAACGGCACAGCACGGAACTGGCCGACCGCTCCGAGCGGTACGCGGCCGAGCTGGAGGCCCGGACCGAGCAGTTGGAGGCGCTGACCGCCCGGCACACCCAGCTCACCGCCGTGCTCGGCGAGTCGCTGCGCGGCCCGCTGGAGGAGTTGCGCGGCGAACTCGCCACGCTCGCCGCCGACCCGGCCGGCCAGCTGTGGCCCGAGGCCAACCAGATCCTGCACCACCTGGCGGCGGGCTACGCCCGGATGACCACGCTCGTCGACAACGTGCTCGGCTACCAGCGCCTGGACGCCGGTGCCGAGAAGCTGGTCAAGTCGAACGTGCTGCTCGACTCGGTCGTGACGGCCGGCATCGACGCGTCCGTCGAGCTGATCGGCCCCGGGCGCGCCCAGTTCGCGGTGCACGCGCCGCCGATCGAGGCCGAGGTGGACGCGGCCCGGCTGGTGACCGCGCTCGCCCATCTGGTCGCGGACGTCGCCGGGGTCGACTCGACCGGCAAGGCCCGGGTGATGCCGGGCGGCGGCTACGTCGACTCGACGGTCGTCGTGGCGGCGGCGCAGCGCGGCGAGGTCGTACGGATCGAGGTGCGCGGCCCGTTCGCCGGGGGAGACCCGGTGCACGAGCCGATCGTGCGCGGGATCGTGCGGGCGCACGGCGGCGTGCTCCAGACCCACGAGGTCCCGGGGACCAGCGGCAGCGCGTACGTGCTGGAGGTGCCGTTGGGCGCGGGTTCGGGCACGGTGGTGCCGCCCGCGTCCGGGCCGGAGGCGGAAGCCGGGCCGCAGGCCGGTGCGCCGTCCGGCGACGGGAGCCCGGAGAGCACGGGACAGCAGCAGGCCGCGGGGCAGCAGACCGGCGGTGGACGGCGGCGGGCGCGCCGGGCGTCCACGGACGCGTTCCTGGAGAGCTCGGTGGGCGGTCCCGGTCCGGACGGTGACCCGGCCGCGGCCGAGCCGACCGGGCGGCGCCGGGCCCGTCGCGGGCCCGGGGCGGACGAGTCGCAGGGCGGCAACGCCTACGACCCGCAGGAGCTTGCCGGGGCCCAGCAGACCCAGGGGTCGGGGCGCAGGCGGGGACGGCCCAGCCCGGCCGAGAGCGGTGCCCGGATCCCTCTTCCCGCCCAGTTGCTCCAGTCGCCCGAGCAGGGACAGGAGCCCGGTGCCGCCGGGCAGTCCGGCGGCCGGCAGGCCCCGGGCCAGGCGTTGGCGCTGCCCGCGGCCCCGGCCACGGCGGACGCCGACGCGCGGGACGGCGACCGTCCGCAGCTCGGCCGGACCGTGCCGCCGCAGGGTGTTCCGGTCGGGGAACAGGTGCCGGAGCAGGCTCCGGTGCCGGTGCCGACGGGCAGTCACCGGGCGCGGCACGGCGCGGGGAACCAGCCGGCCCTGTCGGCCGCCGCCCCCGTCCCGGCGCAGGCCCCGGGTACGGACACGGCTCCGGCCCCGGCCTCGGCCCCGGTCTCCCCGGACGCCGCTTCCCCGGTCCCCGCTCCGGTGCCGGATTCCACTCCCGTCCCGGCGCAGGCGCCCCAGCAGCCGACCGGGCGCAGGGCCAGGCGGGCGCTGGCCGCCGCCCAGGAGCGGTCCGCCCAGGACAGGCCCGCGGAGGCCCGTACGGCGTTCGCGCTCCCGCCCGCGGAGGCCGACCGGTCCCCGTCCGAGGCGGCCGATCCGGACGCCTCGCTGCCCGGACGCCATGACGCCGTGGTCCTCGCACCGGGCGAGGGGCACACCCCGCCCCACCCGCACCCCATGCCGACCGGTCGGCGCCGGGCCCGCCGGCCCGAAGCCCCCCAGCAGCCGGGACAGGCCGCCACCCAGAGCGGACAGGGCGGGCCGGGCGTGGGGCCGCAGCCCGCGCCGCAGCACACCCAGCCGCCTCACCTGTCGCAGGAACCCCAGGGCCCCGGTGGCTGGGGTGAGGACGGCTCCTCGGGCCAGGGCCCGGCCGTGCCGGTCGCGCCCGGCGAGCGCTCCGAGGTCCCCGGTGGCTCCGCCGAGGACGCCGCGGCCGGGGCCGAGGCCCCCGGGCACACCACGCACACCACCGGCACCACGGCCGTTCCCGCTCCCGCGGGCGGTGCGGAGGGCCCCGCGCGGGGTGCGACGCCCGTGCAGGACGCACGCAGGCAGCCGCTGCCCGCGGAGGCCCCGATGCCCGGTGATTCGTCCGACTCGACGCAGGGGCGCGCGTTCAGCGTGCGGACGCTCGGGCAGGGCGTGCCGTTCGCCCAGCACATCGCGCACCAGCAGAACCAGGCGCCCGGCGGTGCCGGGCGGCGCCGCAAGCTCGCCGCCCCGCCGGAGGACGAGCACGCCCCGCAGGCCGCGCCCCGGCGCAGGGCGCCCCGTCCCCGCCCCTGTCGGCCCGGCCCCAGGCGGCCCAGCCGTCCCCGGCCGTGCCGTCGCCGTCCGCCGGGGCGCCGGACGGTCCGGCCGGGGCAGCGCACGGCCAGGTGCCGGGGCAGCGGCTCCCCGCGCCGGAGGCCGAAGGGCGCTCGTTCGCCATAGGCGCGCCCGACGAGGGCGCCGAGGGGCCGGAGCCGCTGGACGGTCCGGGCGGTGCGGTCGAGGTGGCCAACCGGCCGTCCCCGCAGCCGGTCGACGACGAGCTGCCCCCGGAGCCGCTGGACAACCCGCGCCGGCTGCTCGTGTGGCCCGCGCCCGACGTCTCCACCCAGCAGGCGCTGAGCGACCGCGGTTACCGGCCGGTGATCGTGCACTCCCGCGAGGAGGTCGACGCCCAGATCGCGGCGTTCCCCGCCGCGCTCTTCGTCGACCCGCTCACCGGTCCCATCACCCGCAAGGCCCTCCAGTCGCTGCGCCAGGCGGCGGTGGCGGCCGAGGTCCCGGTGCTGGTGACGGCCGGTCTGGGGCAGGCGTCGCGGGAGGCGGCGTACGGTGCCGACCCCGCCGTGCTCCTCAAGGCGCTCGCCCCGCGCGACAGCGAGCAGCACCCGCCGCGGGTGCTGCTGATCGAGGAGCACGAGGAGATCGCGGAGGCGCTGACGGAGGCGCTGGAGCGGCGCGGCATGCAGGTGGCCCGGGCCGCCACCGACAGCGAGGCGGCATCGCTCGCCGGCCGGATGCGGCCCAACCTGGTGGTGATGGACCTGATGCAGGTGCGCCGCCGCCGGGCCGGCATCATCGACTGGCTGCGCGCCAACGGCCAGTTGAACCGGACCCCGCTGGTCGTCTACACCTCCGCCGACATGTCCGGGGCGGAGCTGGCGAACCTCGGCTCGGGCGAGAGCGTCCTCTTCCTGGCCGAGCGCTCCACGAGCGAAGAGGTCCAGTCGCGCATCGTCGACCTGCTCGCGAAGATCGGCACGAACTGATCCGACGGAACGCGGCGAGGGCGGTACGGGAGAGCCCGTACCGCCCTCGTTGTGTTCCGCCAGGCGCGGGCCGATCAGACCCGGTCAGATCCGGATGCGAGACCGGTCGGACCCGGTCGGGCCCGCGTCCGGCCCGGTCCGGTCGGGTCCGACCAGGCCCGGCCGTCGGCCGGCCGGACCCGGGTGACGGCCGGTCAGATCAGGGTGACGTCCGGTCAGAGCTGTGTGACGTCCAGCTCGCCCTCCGCGTACTGCTTGCGGATCACCTTCTTGTCGAACTTGCCGACGCTGGTCTTCGGCACCGCCGCGATGACCGTCCAGCGCTCCGGCAGCTGCCACTTGGCGATGCCGGACTCGGCGAGGAAGTCCCTCAGCGCCTCGTAGTCGGCCCCGGCCCCCTCCTTGAGGACCACGGTCGCGAGCGGGCGCTCGCCCCACTTCTCGTCCGGGACGGCGACGACCGCGGCCTCGGCCACCTCCGGGTGGGCCATCAGGGCGTTCTCCAGCGCGACGCTCGAAATCCACTCGCCGCCGGACTTGATGACGTCCTTGGCCCGGTCGGTGAGGGTGAGGAAGCCGTCCTCGCTGATCACCCCGACGTCACCGGTCTTCAGCCAGCCGTCCTCGCTGAACTTGTCCGCGGGCCGCAGGTCCTCGCCGTCCGCGCCCCCGTAGTAGGCGCCGGCGATCCACGGACCGCGCACCTCCAGCTCACCGGCCGACTCGTTGTCCCACGGCAGGTGTTCGCCGCCGGGGCCGACCAGCCGCGCCTCGACCCCGGCCGGGAAACGGCCCTGGGTGACGCGGTAGGGCCACTCCTGCTCCTCGGTCAGACCGGCGGGCGGGTGGGCCATGGTGCCGAGCGGCGAGGTCTCCGTCATGCCCCAGGCGTGGCAGAGCCGGACGCCGAGCCTGTCGTACGCCTCCATGAGGGAGGGCGGGCACGCGGCGCCGCCGATGGTGACGCGGGCCATGGAGGACAGGTCGCGCGGGTTGGCCGTGACCTCGGCGAGCAGGCCCTGCCAGATGGTGGGCACCGCGGCGGCGTGGGTCGGCCGTTCGCGCTCGATCATCTCGGCGAGCGGGGCGGGCTGCAGGAACCGGTCCGGCATGAGCATGTTGACGCCGGACATGAACGTGGCGTGCGGCAGGCCCCAGGCGTTCACATGGAACTGGGGGACGACCACCAGCGTGGTGTCCTGGTCCGTCAGCCCCATCGACTCGGCCATGTTGACCTGCATGGAGTGCAGGTAGATGGAGCGGTGGGAGTAGACGACGCCCTTGGGGTCGCCGGTGGTGCCGGAGGTGTAGCACATGGCGGCGGCACGGCGTTCGTCCAGCTCGGGCCAGTCGTAGGTGGTCGGGCGGCCGGCGATCAGTTCCTCGTAGTCGTGCACCCGGGGCGCCGCGCCGTCCAGGAGGGAACGGTCGCCGGGCCCCGCCACGACCACGTGCTCGAGCGACTTCAGGTGGGGGAGCACCGGTGCGAGCAGCGGCAGCAGGGAGCCGTTGACGATGACGACCTTGTCGTCGGCATGGTTGACGACCCAGATCAGCTGCTCGGCGGGGAGCCTGAGGTTGAGGGTGTGGAGCACCGCGCCCATCGAGGGGATCGCGAGGTACGCCTCGACGTGTTCCGCGTTGTTCCACATGAGGGTGGCGACCCGCTGGTCGTCCCGGATCCCGAGCTCGTCGCGCAGCGCGTTCGCGAGCCGGGTGGCGCGCCGGCCGAGCTCGGCGAAGCTGCGCCGCTGCGGCTCGGGTTCGCCGGTCCAGGTCGTCACCTGCGACTTCCCGTGGATGGTCATCCCGTGGGTGAGGATGCGGGTGACAGTCAGCGGTACGTCCTGCATGGTGCTCAGCACGGCGTCCTCCCGTTGGGCGCTACGCGGCAGTAGGGTTTCGCTGATTCTGCGCGCATACCGCTCGGTATGTCACTAGTCCGGGGAGCACGAATCGGTGTCGTTCGGCAAAAGCGGCCCGCTCAAGCGCCTCGACGTCGCCCCTGGTCACCGGAGCGCAGCCCGGCGTGACCGATGTGACCGGTGTGGCCGGATCCGGGCCAGTGCGACCGGATCCGGGCCGGTGACCTGACCGAGGCCGACCATCTGACCGAGGCCGGGCACCTGACCAGGGCCGGTCATCTGACCGGGGCCAGCTCCGGGTCCTGCCGGAGTTTGCCGAGCGCCCGCGAGACGGCGCTCTTCACGGTGCCGACGGACACCCCGAGCACCTCGGCGGTCTGGGCCTCGCTCAGGTCCTCGTAGTAGCGCAGGACGACCATCGCCCGCTGCCGGTCCGGGAGCTTCAGCACGGCCCGCCACATCGCGTCGTGCAGCGTCTGCTGCTCGGCCGGGTCGGGGGCCGGGACGGCCTCCTGCTCGGGCAGCTCGTCGCAGACGAACTCGTCGACCTTGCGCTTGCGCCACTGCGAGGTCCGGGTGTTCAGCAGCGCCCGGCGCACGTAGCCGTCGAGCGCCCGGTGGTCCTCGATCCGCTCCCAGGCGATGTACGTCTTGGCCAGCGCGGTCTGCAACAGGTCCTCGGCGTCGCTCGGATTGGCGGTGAGCGAACGCGCGGTGCGCAGCAGTACGGGCCCTCTGGCCCGTACGTAGGAGGAGAACGACGGGTACGGGACGTACTGGGGCCGCGACGCGTACGGGGAGCACGCGCCGTGCGAGGCGTGTGCGCTGTTCTGCGAGGCGTGTGCTCCGCCCTGCGACGCGTGTGGACCGTGGGAGCCCGGCTGACTGTACGAGCCGTGCCCCGTGCTGGGCGGCGTGTGCACCGGGTACGACGTGTGCGGCACACGACCGGTGGCGGCGGCTCCCCCGGAGCCGCCCGTGCAGACTGGCGTGGTCATGGCTCCACGCTAGGAGCGGGCGCCGCCGGGGGGATCGGCCCCAGGTCCCGAAACCGCGTCCCCCTCAGGGTGTAGGGGTGGTGCGGGCCCCACCTCCTGAAGGTGGACCCGCCGCCGTAGGGGGCTCAGGGGCGTCCCCGAGACCCGTGCCCGCGCCGGACGGGCCCCGCGGGGCGCTCCTCACGGGTACGGGACGGGGCCGGGCCGTGTGCGGTCAGTCGTCCGTGCCGAGGATCAGCCCCGAGGTGGGCACGCCGGTACCGGCCGTGACCAGGGTCCGGGCCGCCCCGGCCACCTGGTTCACCGACGAGCCCCGGATCTGCCGGACCGCCTCCGCGATGCCGTTCATCCCGTGCAGGTACGCCTCCCCCAGCTGCCCCCCATGGGTGTTCAGGGGCAGCGCGTCCGCCGCGACGAAGTCCGCGGCCTCGCCCGGCGCGCAGAAGCCGAACTCCTCCAGCTGCATCAGGACGAACGGCGTGAAGTGGTCGTAGAGGATGCCCACGTCGATGTCCGAGGGGGAGAGTCCCGAGGCGCGCCACAGCTGCCGGGCCACCACTCCCGTCTCCGGCAGGCCGGTCAGGTCGTCGCGGTGGAAGCTGGTCATCTGTTCCTGCATCCGGCCGGCCCCCTGGGCGGCGGCGACGATCACGGCGGGCGGGCGGCGCAGGTCCCGGGCCCGTTCGGTGCTCGTGACGACGATCGCCTGGCCGCCGTCGGTCTCCTGGCAGCAGTCGAGCAGCCGCAGCGGTTCGACGATCCACCGCGACGCCGCGTGATCGGCCAGGGTGATCGGCTTCCCGTGGAAGTACGCGGCCGGGTTGCGGGCCGCGTGGCGCCGGTCGGTGACCGCGACGTGGCCGAAGGCCTCCGGCGTCAGCCCGTACGCGTGCAGATAGCGTGCGGCGGCCATGGCGACCCAGGAGGCGGGCGTGAGCAGCCCGAAGGGGAGGTTCCAGCCGAGCGCCGTGCCCTCCGCGGTGGGCTCCCGCCGCTGCACCCCGGAGCCGAACCTGCGGCCGGAGCGCTCGTTGAACGCGCGGTAGCAGACCACGACGTCGGCCACCCCGCACGCCACGGCCATCGCCGCCTGCTGCACGGTGGCGCAGGCCGCCCCGCCCCCGTAGTGGACGCGGGAGAAGAACGACAGCTCGCCGATCCCGGCCGCCTGGGCGACGGTGATCTCGGGGCTGGTGTCCATGGTGAAGGTGACCAGGCCGTCCACGTCGGCCGGGGTCAGCCCGGCGTCGTCCAGGGCTGCCCGCACCGCCTCGACGGCCAGCTTGAGTTCGCTGCGGCCGGAGTTCTTGGAGAACTCGGTCGCGCCGATGCCCGCGACCGCCGCCCTGCCGCCGAGCGAGTCGGCCCCGCGGATGCTCATGCCTCCCCCTCCCGCTCGTTCCGCTCATCCGGAGCTGCCGGAGCTGCCGGAGCTGCCGGAGCTGCCGGGAGGCCGACGGTCACGGTGCCGGTGACGTGCCGTCCGAGTCCGTTCGTGCCGACGACCGCCACCTCGGCCGTCCCGTCCTCCCCCACGGCGGTGACCCGGCCGCTCAGGACCATGGTGTCGCCGGGGTAATTGGGCGCGCCCAGCCTGATGACGACCTTGCGGAGCACGGTCGCGGGGCCGAGGCGGTCGGTGACGTACCGGCCCACCAGGCCGTTGGTCGTCAGGATGTTCATGAAGATGTCCGGGGACCCCTTCCGCCGGGCGGTCTCCGCGTCGTGGTGGACGTCCTGGTAGTCGCGGGAGGCGAGGGCGCCCGCCACGATCAGGGTGCGGGTCACCTCGATCTCCAGTGGCGCCAGCTCCTCACCGGCCCTCATCGCACGTCCTCCTTGCGGCCTTGCCGGCCCTCATCACGCGTCCTCCTCCGCCAGCGACTCGCCGAGCTCCTGGAGCACCTCGCTGCCGCAGCCCAGGTGGGCGTCGAGCTGCCGGCCCCAGAGGAAGTGGCGGTGCACCGGGTGGTCGAGGTCCGCGCCGGTGCCGCCGTGCAGATGCTGCCCGGCGTGCACCACCCGCTTGCCCGCCTCCGAGGCCCACCAGGCGGCGGTCAGCGCCTGGTGCCGGTAGGGCAAGCCCGCGTCGTGGCGCCAGGCCGCCTCGTACGCGGTGACCCGTATCGCCTCGGTGTCCATGTGGGCGTCGGCGGCGCGCAGCAGGACCCCCTGCTTGGTGGAGAGCGGGCGCCCGAACTGCACCCGGGTGTTCGCGTGGGTGACGGCGCGGGCCAGCGAGCCGGCGCACACCCCCGCCTGGAGCCCGGCGAATGCCGTCCGGCCCGCGGCCAGCACCTCCCCGTACGCCCCGTCCCCGCCGATCCGCTCCCCGGGCGCCCCCTCCAGCACGAGCCGGGCCGCCGACCACGGCGCCGTGGTCTCCACCGGCTCCGTCGTCACCCAGGGATCCCCGGCCCGTACGATCCACAGCCGCCGCTCCGTGTCGGGGACGAGCACGAGACCGGCGTCCCGCAGCCACGGCACGTACGGCACCACACCGCTCAGCCGGCCCTCGGCGTCCGCCCGCACCCCGCCCCGTTCCGGGAACGCCCCGGTGGCGACCGTGCCGCCGTCCCGGAGCATGGGCAGCAGCCGTTCCCGCTGCTCGTCGGTGCCGTGCCGGGCGACGGCGAGCACCCCGTACACACAGCTCGCCGCGAACGGCACCTGCGCCGTCGTCCGGCCCTGTTCCTCCAACAGGAGCACCAGGCCGAGCAGGCCGATCTCCTCGACGGCCGCGACCAGTCCGGCCGCGCAGAGGCTCTTCCACAGCTCGGCGTCCGTACCCGTGCCGGCCCCGGCCAGGCGCTCGGGCGTCGACAGGTCCGTGAAGATCCGCGCCGCCAGTCCCTGGGCGGCGGCCTGTTCGTCGGTGGGTGCGAAATCCATCTCAGCCCTCGTCTCCCCGGAAGACCGGAATCTCCAAGTCCGGGTCCGTGCGCAGGAATTCCAGCCGGACCGGCATGCCCGTGCGCACCTTGTCGTACGGCACGCCGACGACGTTGCTGACCATCCGCACCCCCTCGGCCAGTTCGATCAGCGCCACCGCGTACGGTCCGCCGCCCTCCTCGGCCGCGAAGGCGGGGAACCTCGGGTGGTGCATCACGACGTGGCTGAAGACGGTGCCCTCGCCGCTCGCCTCGACCGTGTCCCACTCCTGGCCGCCGCACGCGTTGCAGCCGGGCAGCCAGGGGAAGCGCAGGGTGCGGCAGGACCCACAGCGCTGGATCAGCAGCCGGTGCTCGGCGACGCCCTGCCAGAAGCCGGCGTTGTCGCGGTTGACCACCGGCCGCGGGCGCAGGTGTTTCTCCTGCGGCGGTTCTTCTCGTCCCGGTCGAGGCTTCGCCGCAGGTGCGTACTTGAGGATGCGGAAGCGGTGCCTCCCGGCGGGTTCGCCGTCCGCCCGGACGTCCATGCGCGTCGTGATGAAGTACCCCGTCCCCAGCCTGGTCGTCTTCCGCGGCGAGACCGACTCGATCACCGCGTCGAAGGTGATCCGGTCGCCGGGCCGCAGCGGGCGCAGGTACTCCTGCTCGCAGTCGGTCGCGACGACCGAGGTGTACCCGGCGCCGTCGAGCAGCCCGAACAGCTCCTCGTACGCCGCCGAGCGGTCGGTGTGGCCCGACAGCCCGCCCATCGTCCACGCCTGGAGCATCGTCGGCGGGGCGATCGCGTCCGGCCCCGTGTACGCCGGGTTGTCGTCGCCCATCGCCTCGCACCAGTGCCTGATCATCGGCTCGTTGACCGGGTCCTTGCCGACCCCGGCGGTCGCGGCCGGCCGGCCCTCGAACTCCTTGAGCCGCCCGTACAGCCCGTCGTGCTCCCGGTCCCCCTCCGGGGGCCGCCCCCGGGACGCCCGGTCCTCCCCCCGCGGGCCCGTCACCGCACGCCCCTCTTCATGCCGAGCCGCATCGTCGCGACGATCTCCCGCTGCACCTCGCTCACCCCGCCCCCGAAGGTGTTGATCTGCGCGGCCCGGTTCATCCGCTCCAGTTCCCCGTCGCCGAAGCAGCCGGGCGAACCGGCCCGCAGCACACCCGCCTCTCCCGTGATCTCCTGGCACATCCGGTACACCTCGACGGCGCTCTCGGTCCCCGCGAACTTCACGCCGCTCGCCTCGCCGGGCGCCGGTGAACCCGCCCCGACCTCGCCCACCAGGCGCCAGTTGAGCAGGCGGGTCGCCGCCAGCCGGGCGTACGCCTCCGCCAGCCGGGCGCGCACCCACGGCTCGTCGGCCGGCCGCCGGCCCGTGACCGGGTCGGGGGTGCGGGCGAAGGCGAGCGCCGCCGCGCAGGAATCCTCGGCCTGCATCCCGATCGCGGCGAGCGCCACCCGTTCGTGGTTCAGCTGGTTGGTGATCAGCCCCCAGCCGCCGTTCTCCGCGCCGACCAGATGGGTGACGGGCACCCGCACCCCGTCGTAGTACGTGGCCGTCGTGGTCAGCCCGCCCACGGTCTCGATCGGCGTCCAGGAGAACCCCGGCGCGTCGGTCGGGACGAGAACGATCGAGATGCCCCGGTGCTTGGGCGCGTCGGGGTCGGTGCGGCAGGCGAGCCAGATCCAGTCCGCGTTCTGGGCGTTGCTGGTGAAGATCTTCTGCCCGTCGATCACCCAGTGCTCACCGCTGCCACTGCCGCCACCGCTGTCACCGCCGTCGCTACCATCGCCGCTTCCGCTCCCGCTCCCGTTCCCGCCGGGGCCCGGCGGGGGCGCCTGGGCCGACGGGGATGCTTCCCGTACCGCCCTGGTGCGCAACGCGGCAAGATCCGTACCGGCCTCGGGCTCGCTGTAGCCGATGGCGAAGACGAGGTCGCCGCTCAGGATCCGGGGCAGGAAGTACGCCTTCTGCTCCTCGGTCCCGTATGCCATCAGCGTCGGGCCCACCGTGTTCAGAGTGACCATCGAGACGGGTGCGCCCGCCCGGTACGCCTCGTCGAAGAAGATGAACTGCTCGTCGGCGCCGCGCCCCTGGCCGCCGTACTCGACGGGCCAGCCGAGTCCGAGCATTCCGTCGGCACCGATCCTGCGCAGCAGCCGCCGCTGCTCGGCGGGGTCCTCGGCGCCCGGGGCCGCCCTGGCGTCCCGGTGGGGCATCACCTCGCGGAAGTACGCGCGGAGTTCGGCGCGCAGCTGACGCTGGCGTTCCGTCTGGACGAGATGCACGGCGGCCGCCTTCCGGACACGGACGTACGGATCAGGGCTTCTCCCGACTGATTTCTGACTGTCCGTCAGATACGGGGTGACTGTCAAGGTCGCCGACGCCCCGAACCCACCCCGTCGGCAGCGCGACGCACGGCGCACCCAGAACCGCCCCGGAGCCGCTCCGCCGCCACGGGCCCCGCCCCCTTCCCTTCATCGAACATTCGTACGAAAATAGAGTCATGGCCATCACTGCCCGGCAGACCGCCGCCCTGGCCCTCGCCCACGCGCTCTCCGCCGCCGAGCGCGGGCTCCCCGTCTTCCCGCTGACCGCCCGCAAACTCCCCGCGCTCCCCTCCCCGCACCGGAACGACGGCCGCCGTTCCGTCTGCCGGGGCGCGTGCGGCCGCCCCGGCCACGGCGTCCACGACGCCACCACGGACCCCGCCGCCGTACGCGCCCTCTTCGCGGCCGCCCCCTGGGCCACCGGCTACGGCATCGCCTGCGGCCGGGCACCGCACCACCTCATCGGCATCGACCTGGACGTCGACACCCCCGGCGGCGACTCGGCCGCATCGCTCCGACGACTGGCCCTGCACCACCTGTTCACGATCCCGCCGACCATCACGGTGCTCACCCCCAGCGGCGGGCGGCACATCTGGCTGACCGGCCCGCCGGACGTTCCGGTGCCGAACTCAGCGAGCCGGCTCGCCCCCGGCATCGACATCCGCGGCGCCGGCGGCTACCTGGTGGGCCCCGGCTCGGTCACCGCCCACGGCGGCTACCGCCTCGCCCCAGGCACCGCTGACCTCCCACCGGCCCCCTGCCCCCGCGCACTCCTGCGCCTGCTCACACCACCCGCACGCCCCCACCGCCCGCCGCCTGCCCGGCCCGACCGGGGCCGGGGACTGGTCCGCTTCGTCCTCGCGGCCCACGAGGGCCAGCGCAACACCCGGCTCTTCTGGGCCGCCTGCCGCGCCTACGAACACGGCTTCGGCGACGCCCTGGCCGACGCCCTCGTCCGGGCCGCCGTCCACACCGGCCTCCCCGAACACGAGGCCCGTGCCACCGTCGAATCCGCGGCCCGCCTCACCACGGGCAGCACCGAACGGCCCGGGCACGACGAAGGCCCCCGGTGACATGAAACGGCCCCCGGCCGGTGGTGCCGGCCGGGGGCTGAATCCGCTGCGGTGGGTGTGGGATTCGAACCCACGGTCTGCTACATGCCCACCTCTCTCGCCACGGCGTGCTCAGCGGTACTCACCTGCGCCCTGCATCCCCGAACCCCCCGCAGACCACAGCGGACGGCCTCATGAGCAGCTCGTCAACGTTTGCTCCGCCGGCCAGTGCGCCACCTGATCGTTCAGGAGGACAGGGAGCCCACGAGTATCGCGCCGTAGTGCACGCATTGGTGCCATCGCTTGCAGTAGCGCTTCGCCCGCCACAGCGAACGCCGCGTGAATTGCTTCTCGCACCAAACGCACTTGCGAGTCTTCCCATCCCCCATGGCCACGACCCTATCGGCCAACGTCAATGCCCCGAACAGGAACCAGCCGACCGTGTTCCCGGGCGTCGAGTGACAGGGGCAATCGCACACCTCGTGGACCACCCGGACGTCGGCCGGCACCGAGGGCGGGAAACCCCGGGGGACACGGGGGAGCACGGGGACACGGGGGCCGACGGGCAGCGGACAGCACAACAACCCCCGACCTTCTTGCCTGGTCAGGGGCCGTTCAGCTGTGCGGTGGGTGTGGGATTTGAACCCACGGTGACTCGCGCCACGACGGTTTTCAAGACCGTTCCCTTAGGCCGCTCGGGCAACCCACCCCGCGTTACCCGGTCGTGGACCGGGATTGACGCGAGGACAGCCTAGCCGGTCAGCTGTCGCCCTTGCGCTCGCCCAGGACAACTTCGGCCGTCGACGACTTGCCGTCGCGCGTGTAGGTCAGGGTCACCCGGTCGCCCGGCTGATGGGTCCAGATCTCGCCGATCAGGGTCGGGCCGCTGTCGATCACCGTGTCGTTGAACTTCGTGATGACGTCGCCGGCCCGGAGCCCCGCCCGGTCCGCGGGGCCGCCCTTCGAGACGGCTTCCGTACCGCCCGCGCCCCGGTCGGAGATGACCGCGCCGCCCGTCTTCTCGCTCATGGTGACCGTGGCGCCGATCACCGGGTAGACCGGCTGACCGGCCTTGATCAGCTGCTGGGCGACGTTCGTGGCCTGGTTGATCGGGATCGCGAAGCCGAGGCCGATGGAGCCCGACTGGGCCTGGCCGATGCTGCTGCCGGTCGACTGGATGGCCGAGTTGATGCCGATCACCGCGCCGCGCGCGTCGAGCAGCGGGCCACCGGAGTTGCCCGGGTTGATCGAGGCGTCGGTCTGCAGGGCGCTCATGTACGAGTTGCTGCCGCCGGAACCGTCGCCGGAGGCGACCGGGCGGTTCTTCGCGCTGATGATGCCGGTGGTGACCGTGTTGGACAGGCCGAACGGCGCGCCGATCGCGATCGTGGAATCGCCGACCGCGACCTGGTCCGAGTTGCCGAGCGACAGCGGGGCGAGGCCCGCGGGCGGGTTCTTCAGCTTCAGGACGGCGACGTCGTAGCCCTGGGCCCGGCCGACCACTTCCGCGTCGTACTTCTTGCCGTTGGAGAAGGTCACCGTGAGCTGGCCGCTGTCCGCCGCGGAGGCCACCACGTGGTTGTTCGTGAGGATGTGGCCTTCCTTGTCGTACACGAAGCCGGTGCCCGTGCCGCCCTCGCCGTCACCGCTCTGCGCGTCGATGGTGACCACACTGGGCAGCGCCTTGGCCGCCACGCCCGCGACCGTACCGGGGTCGCGCTTGAGGTCCTGCGGGTTGGCCGACGCGGAGATCGTGGTCGAGCCCGAGGAACCGTTGCGGTCGGCCGCCCAGAAGCCGAGGGCGCCGCCGAGGCCGCCCGCGACCAGTGCCGCGACCGCCACCGCCGCGACCAGGCCGCCCGCGCCGCGCCTGCGCGGCTGCTCGGGGGAGGGGTGCGGGGGCGGGGTGCCCCAGACCGGACCGCCCCCGCCGACGCCGTGCTGTGCGTACGCGGGGACGGCGGGCGGCGGCCAGTTCGCCTCGGCCGCCGACTGGGGGGCGGGAGGGACGTGGGGCGCGTGCGGAGGAGGTGTCGCCGGGACGGGGGCCATGGGGGTGGTGGCGGTCGCCCCTTCCACCGGGGCGGGCGACTGCGCCTCCTGGGGCTGCGGGTACGCCGGGGCTGCTCCCGTCGGGGCGGACGCGGGCGCGCTCCCGGGCGTCTCCCGAGGGGCGTCGGCCGGCACGGGAGGTGCGGACGGAACGGACGGCTGGACGGCCCCGGCCGCGGTGCCCTCGTTGTCCTCGTTCTCTGTGCTCACAGCTCTTTACTCCTCGGTTCCACATCATGTTCGGCAAGGGATCCGCTGCGTACGTGTCCTGAGTCAGCTTTTCCCAAGGCCCGTCAGGCCACTGTAAGCAGGACCTGTGCATCCGCACATCAATCTTTACATCGGGCAAAACGACTGCCCGCCGCAGGACCCACCGCAGCTGCGGCCCTCAGCGCCCGGACCCCCTCACGACGCACCCGCACCCACCCCGGTCGCACCCGGGTCACGCGACGGGTGCACAGCGGTCGCCTCTCGGTGACACCATGACGCCGTGACCCACGCACGGCAGCAGACCCCGCCCCGGACCACCCAGGTCATCGCGCACCGGGGCGCGTCCGAGGACGCCCCCGAGCACACCCTGGCCGCATACCGGAAGGCGATCGAGGACGGCGCCGACGCCCTGGAGTGCGATGTACGGCTCACCTCCGACGGCCATCTCGTGTGCGTGCACGACCGCCGGGTGAACCGTACGTCCAACGGCCGCGGCGCCGTCTCCGCCCTGGAGCTCTCCGAACTCGCCGCTCTCGACTTCGGGTCCTGGAAGGACCGCGAGGAGTCCCCCGACTGGGATCCGGTGCCCGGCGAGCTCACCTCCGTGCTCACCCTGGAGCGACTGCTCGAACTCGTCGTCGAGACCCGGGCCGCCGGACGCCCGCTCCAGCTGGCCGTCGAGACCAAGCACCCCACCCGCTGGGCGGGCCAGGTCGAGGAACGGCTGCTGCACCTGCTGAAGCGCTTCGGGCTCGACGACCCGCCGTCCGACGACCCCTCACCGGTGCGCGTCATGAGTTTCTCGGCGCGTTCGCTGCACCGCGTGCGGGCCGCGGCCCCCAACCTGCCCACCGTCTATCTGATGCAGTTCCTCTCGCCGCAGCTGCGCAACGGGCGACTGCCGGCCGGGGCGCGGATCGCGGGCCCGGGCATGCGGATCGTACGCAGCCACCCCGGCTACATCGAGCGGCTGCACCGCGCGGGACACCGCGTGCACGTATGGACGGTGAACGAGCCGGAGGACGTCGAGCTCTGCCTCGACCTGGGCGTCGAGGCCATCATCACCAACCGCCCGAAGCAGGTTCTGTCACAACTGGGACGCTCCTGACATCAGTTACGCGGAGTACACCGGCGCATTCGAAACGTATTCGATCGTTACGAGTGCGTCATTGGCAGACCATTGGCCGGTTTCCGGTCCAGTCCAAGGGGGCATCCACTCCGTGGCGTGGGGCAAAGGAGGTCTCGGGGGTGGCGTTGGTGGTGGCACAGGAGGTGCCCACGTCGTCGAGCATGGCCGTACCCCATGGCCCTGCAGGCGTGGGCCAGGCACGGCACCGGATGCGCGAGCAGTTGCGCAGCCACGGGGTGTCGGATTCGGTCGTCGACGATGCTGTACTGATTCTTTCCGAACTGCTCAGCAATGCCTGCCGGCACGGGAGGCCGCTGGGGCGACACACGGATGCGGGGGACGGCGACATCCGCGCCGCATGGCGCGTCGACAGAGCCGGCGGGCTGACCGTCGAGGTGACGGACGGGGGCGGCCCGACCAGACCCGTCCCGGCCACGCCTTCGGTGACGGCACGGGGCGGTCGCGGGCTCAACATCATCAGCGCGCTCGCCGACGAGTGGGGCGTACGCGACAGCTCGTCGGGAGAGGTCACGGTCTGGGTCCTCGTCAACGAGGGGCACGACCGGACGCCGTCCGGACTGCCGGGCGACCCGGTTGCCAGTAGCGGTACGCCGGGGGCCTCCGGTATCCCCGGCGTGTCTCGTACCTCGCACGTGTCGCACACGCCTCGTATCTCCCGCCCGCCTCATAAAGCGGGTGCGTCCGGGAGGTCGGGGGCTTCAGGTCGGCCGGCGGCGTCGGGCGGCGTACCGGGTGCCCCGGATCTCGACGAGCTGGGCTTCGCGGACGTCTTCGACGACGTGGGCTGAGGTCGTCGTACCGGGCGGAGGTTGTGACGTACCGGACGGAGTCCGGGGCGTACCGGGCGGAGGCTGTGGTGTACCGGGCGGACACGGCATCGGATCGGACGAACCCGGTGTCGTACCGGAGGGACCCGGTGCAGGGCCGGGCGGACACGGCATCGGATCGGACGGACCCCGCATCGGGACGCATTCCGGGTACCGGGACCGGCGGGCATCCGGGCAGATGTGCCCCCGGCTCGACACGGGCGGCTAGGCTCGCGGCCCAGACCGCACTGTCACAATCGGGAGAAAGCCCACCATGGCCAAGAAGCGCCCTCAGACCAAGGCCGGGAAGCAGCAGCTCAAGGACGGCGAGATCCCGGTGGTCGGGGCTCGCGAACCCTGCCCGTGCGGTTCGGGCCGCCGCTACAAGGCGTGTCACGGCCGCGCCGCCGCCCAGGCCGTGACCGAGCTCGTCCACCGTCCCTTCGAGGGGCTGCCCGGCGAGTGCGACTGGGTCGCCCTGCGCGAACTGGTGCCCGCCGCCACGGTCGAGCTGAAGCTGAAGGACGGGCTGCCCGAGGGCGTGCCCTCCGTGACGCTCGCGACCGTCCTGCCGATGGCGTGGCCGGCCCTGCGCCGCGACGACGGCTCGGTGCTGCTCGCCCTGCAGAACGACACCCCGTCCGGCGACCTCAGCCGCGACCTCGCGGACACGCTGCTGCGGGCCCTGGCCGTCGAGCCCGGTTCGCCCGTGGCGGCGCAGCGCGTGGCGGCCGACGGTCCGCGCCTGCAGGACGTGCTCGACCCCGGTGCGGTGTTCGAGCCCGTGCTCCATGCCGGCTTCGAGTTCTGGGTGCCGGACGCGGAGAACGCCACGCCAGAGGTGGCCGCTTCCCTGGAGCGCGCGAACGGGGCGGCGATCCCGACGACGAGGCTCGCCGGTGTGGACGCCGCCTACTGGTGCGAGACCCCGGAGAAGAACCACCTCCGCTGGGTCATGCCGCACGGCGAGGAGCAGCTCCTCGACGCGCTCGCCCGGCTGCACGCCGCCGGCAACTCCTCGCTGGGCGAAGGGACCAGGCTGGTCGGCTCCTTCCGGGCGCACGGCCTGATGGTCCCGGTCTGGGACCTGCCGAGCGCGATGGGTGCCGAGGAATGCGAGAAGCCCGCGGCCGAGTTCGCGGAACGACTGACCGCGGCGCTCGCCACGAACGCGCCCCTCACCGCCGAGGAACGCCGGGCCCGCGGCGGGCTCACCAACCGCCAAGTGACCCTCAGCTGACAGTGACGAACATCCCGCCTTATGGTGACACGCGTCACAACTAGCTGTACTCGCAGGTAAATCCCTGTCCTAATACGCGAGATCGAATTTGCGAACGGCAGATCTCTTGTTACCGTTCTGGAAGCCCGGTCGCTGGTGCATCCCCCGTCGCCAGCGACCGGGCATCCTCATTTCCGGATACGGCGCACAGCGCACGACGCGGCGCACGTACCGGCGCACGAGCCCGCACCGGTCCGCCTCGGACCCGTCGCCCTGCCCCACCGCCCGAACACCCCCGGCATTCTCGCCACTTCACCATGCGCGCCCGCCCCGCGCACCAAAAGCCGGTTCGACGCCCGACGCCCCCACCGGCGGCAACGGACCGTCCGTTCCTCGCCTCGCCCGCACGGCCCGCCCCTCGAAGCCCGCCCGGCCAGGGGCTCTCCGCACGAGGGTCCGCACGGGGTGCCGCGCACGACGGTTCCGGCCCGTATTCCGCACCCCCGCCCCCGACTTGACCCACGACCGGGGCCGTCTCCGCGCCCTCGGGGCACAAGGGCCGGGAGGGCCGGGAGGACCGGAGACCGTAATACCCGGGGGCGTCCAGGGCCCCCGACACCGGCGGACCGCACGGGAGGACCGATCGGTCTCGGACAGATACCGAACGCCGGACGATCCTCTCGCGGAGCACACCCCCTCGTGAGCCATTCCGAATAGATATTCGAAATGGCTCACGAGGGATCCGGAAAGTCCATCAGAAAGCCTTCCTTCGGAAGGCTTTGCAACGGCAGAGTTTGCATTGCTCAAGATCCGACCTGAAGGGCGCCCTCATCCGCGATATCGATCGTCGCGAGGAATCACTCGGCGTCACCTGTCGGATTCGACCGAATTCCTGACGGGTCGCCCGACATATCGACCGAATGCCTGGCCCCGGAGGTTCGGGCGGCTCATCCTTTCGTATCGGACCCCTGCGGAAAAACCGGGATTCAGACCTTCAAACCCTCCCGGACTCCCCGGCTCCCGGCCCTCGGGCCCCAATTCCGGGGCACGGGTCCTTCAGCGTTCCGGCCCGTCGGGGCCCGGACCCGTCGGAAGTGGGACCGGGCGGGGCCGGGTCCGGGTCCGGGGCGCCGGTCCCGTCCGCGCTCCGGACCCGCCGGGGCGCGGTCCCGCCTACGAGTGCGGTGCGCCCGCCGGACGCACCGCACCCCGACTGCAAAGCCCTTGCCCTCAGTACACAAGTCAGTACGCGAGTCAGTACGCGAGTCAGTACGCGAGTCGGCTTCCGCCGCCCGGGGCGCTGCTGCTCGCCTCGACCAGCGCTTCGAGCACCGTCCCCACATCCGGCAGCCACGGCGCGGCGGCCCCGGAGGCGGAACCCTCCCCGCGCAAGGACGACCGGGAACCACGGGAGGACGACCCGGAGTCATCCGAGGACGACCGGGAACCGCTCGACGGCACCAGGGGGTCGGCGGCCGGGGCCCGCTCCCAGCGCACCTGCCCCGTCCCCACCTCGGACGGCGGCAGGACGAGATAGCCGCCCTCGCTGTGGAACCGCAGCGAACTGGGCACCCGGTCCTGGGCGTACAGCAGCTCGCCGAGCCGTTCGAGGGTGTAGGGAGCGACCAGCAGGGACCACCGGGTCGGCGTCGCCACCACCGGCCCGAGCCGCACCCCCATCCGGTCCAGCTCCGCCAGCGCGCGGGCACCGGCCACGGCCGGCAGGCTCAGCGCGCACGGGGCGCGCCCGCCGGTGGCCAGGACGATCGGCGCGGCGGGCCGGTTGGTCCACCACCAGCGCACCATGCGCTCATCGGTGGTCGCCGCGAGGAGATCGGGATCGAAGGGGTGCGCGCCGGGCACGGCGCACTCGGGATCGGGACAGGCGCAGCCCCGGCCACGGTCGCCGCGACCACCGGCCGCGGCGAGTCCCACTCCGGGAAGCACGGGCCACCCCCATGCCGTGGCACAGGTCAGGGCCGCGTCGAGCCGGGCGGGCCTTCCCCCGCGCCGGAACCGGAGCCTGCGTCGCCTTCCGAGGATCTCGCGCATGAGCGCTCGTTCCTTTCCGTTGAACGCCGAGGGTCCACATCACACCACGGGTGCGTTGCCGTACGTGTGCATCAATTCACCGTGCGTACATGCTTCTCGTGTCCGCGGTACGGAAGGTTCGTCGTACCGGGCACGGGCCGAGCCGAGTCGTGCAGGGGCGATACGGGTCGGGACGCGGAACATGGCGGGGGAGCGGCGCATGCTCGCGCCTGCTGTCCCAGGGTGCAAACCCCGCCACTCGGGGGTGGGGACGTGACCGTCACATGAGAGGACGTTCGGGCCCGCTGCCGGGTTCCGGGGCGATCAGAACTGCCCCCGACCATCATTGATTACGTACCCAGCATGCCCGAAATGACGCTCTCTCCGGGACTTCACCCCGAGAACACCCCCTTGTCGAGCAGACCCAGTCGACCTCAAACGCCTGTCGCAAGGTGCGTTTTTTGGCCAACTTAGCAGCCGATCGGACACCGCAAAACCCGTAGGGACAATGCTGGACATCGCCTCACTTCTGCGTGTACATCTGGTGCACGTGTACATGCGGATGCACTGATAACGGCGCAGAATGACATGGGGGTTCGCGATGCTATTCCATGAAACGCGCCGGTCGGAAAGCCTACAGCCATGAGTACCCCACGCCTGCCGAGAATGGCTGGAATCGATCCCACAGTTCCGGTTTCAACACACACTGCCGGGTCTTCGCCCGAGGTGTCGCCCGCTCCGGGTGCCTTCATCCAGGACCGCCTCGCCGGCTGGGTCTCCGATCTCACCACCCTTCACGAACTCACCGAGCGGCTGGCCGGCACCGGCACGCTCGACGACGCGCTCCACGAACTGCTGGAAGCCGGAGCCGCCCTGGTCGGCGCCCGCCGCGGCCTGGTCGTCCTCGAACCCTCCGACCACCGCGGCCCCGTCAGCACCATCGGCCTCGGCCTCGCCCACTCCGAGCTCGGGCACATCGAGACGGTGCCGCGCAGCGTCACCTCCCACGGCCGGATCCTGGAAGGGTTCCCGGACGCCGAGAGCGCGCTGATCACCCCCGATCTGCTCGGCGACACCAGCCTGGACCCGCGCCGCCGCGAGGTCGCCGCCCGTCTCGGATACGCGGCCAGCTACGCCCTGCCGCTCACCGCCGGGGCGACCGGCAGGCTCGGCGCGGCCGTCTGGCTGTACGACGAACCCGCCGAGCCGCTGGAACGCCAGCGCCACCTCGTCGGCCTCTACGCCGCGTACGCGGGCGAGCACCTGGCCAGGCTGCTGGAGCTGGAGCGGGCCAGGGCCGACCTCGCCACCATCTCGGAGGAGCTGCTGCCCACCCGGATGCCCCGGGTGCCCGGCGTGCAGTTGGCCGCCCGCCACCACAAGGCGCCCCGGGGCGGCGGCGACTGGTACGACGCGCTGGCCCTGCCCGAGGGCGCGCTCGGTCTCGCCGTGGGTTCGGTGAGCGGCTCCGGGCCCGACGCCCTGGCCGCCTCGGGACGGCTGCGGGCCGGGCTGCGGGCGTACGCGGTGATGGAGGGCGAGGACCCGGTCGCCGTGCTCTCCGATCTGGAACTGCTGCTGCGGCTCACCGAGCCGGCCCGCTCCGCGACCGCCCTGTTCGCCTACTGCGAACCGGCCCGGCGCAAGATACTGCTGGCCGGGGCCGGACACGCCCCGCCGCTCGTCGTCGGTGAGCGGCGCACCGAATTCGTGGAGACCTCCGTCTCCGCGCCGCTGGGCATGCTCGCCTGCTGGGAGGCGCCCAGCGTGGAGATCGCCCCCGCAGAAGGCGAAACCGTTCTGCTCTACACCGACGGGATGCTGCGCCGGACCAGCGGCTCCACGGACCGGGCGTTCGCGCGGCTCCACTCGGCGGCGGCGTCCGTGCCGAAGGCGCTGCGCCACGACCCCGGTTCCGTCGCCGACCACGTGCTGCGCGCCGTGCTGCCGGACGGGCTCGACCGGTCCGGCGACACGGAGGACGTGGCCCTGCTGGCCGCGCGCTTCGACTGAGCCCGCGCACGCCCCGCGGCTTCCCCGCTTCCCCGCGGCTTCCCGCATACGCCCCGCAGCTTCCCCGCGCCTCCCCGCACCCGTCCTGCGGCTTCCCCCGCACGCCCCGTGTGCGCCCCGCGTGCGCCCCGGGCCTCCCCTGTTTCTCCCCGTCCTCGCCGGTCCGGCCCGGTCGGCCCCTCCCCCGCCCCGGCCGTGTAACAGGTCTTCCGCCCCTGTGCCCCCTTCCGTACGCCCGTACGATGGACGGGGTCCAGTGTCGTATCAAGGAGAGACAAGTCGTGGCTGAGGAGCTCACCCCGGAGAACCCGGAGACCGAAGAAGAGCAGGCTGTCAAGCAGCGGAAGAACGGCCTGTACCCGGGCGTCTCCGACGAACTCGCCGCGAACATGAAGTCCGGTTGGGCCGACACCGAACTCCACGGCCTCGAACCGATCGCCCAGGCCGCCCACACGGCCGCCCGCCGCGCCGCGCTCTCCGCGCGCTTCCCCGGCGAGCGCCTGGTCATCCCCGCGGGCAACCTGAAGACCCGCTCCAATGACACCGAGTACGCCTTCCGCGCCTCCACCGAGTACGCGTACCTCACGGGCGACCAGACCCAGGACGGCGTCCTCGTCCTGGAGCCGACCGCGGACGGCCACGAGGCCACCATCCACCTGCTGCCGCGCTCCAACCGCGAGAACGGCGAGTTCTGGCTCGACGGCCAGGGCGAGCTGTGGGTCGGCCGGCGCCACTCCCTCACCGAGGCCGAGCAGCTGCTGGGCATCCCGGCGAAGGACGTGCGCGAGCTCCCGGCCGCGCTGGCCGAGGCCACCGGCCCGGTCCGCAACGTCCGCGGCCACGACGCCGGCATCGAGGCCGCGCTGACCGACAAGGTCACCGCGGAGCGAGACGAGGAGCTGCGCGTCTTCCTCTCCGAGGCCCGGCTGGTCAAGGACGACTTCGAGATCGCCGAGCTGCAGAAGGCGTGCGACGCCACCGCGCGCGGCTTCGAGGACGTCGTGAAGGTCCTCGACAAGGCCGAGGCGACGAGCGAGCGCTACATCGAGGGCACCTTCTTCCTGCGCGCCCGCATCGAGGGCAACGACATCGGCTACGGCTCGATCTGCGCCGCCGGTCCGCACGCCACCACCCTGCACTGGGTGCGCAACGACGGCCCGGTGCGCTCCGGCGAGCTGCTGCTGCTCGACGCCGGTGTGGAGACCAACGACCTCTACACCGCCGACGTGACCCGCACCCTCCCGATCAACGGCACGTTCACCCCGCTCCAGCGGAAGATCTACGACGCGGTGTACGAGGCCCAGGAGGCGGGCATCGCGGCCGTCAAGCCCGGCGCCGCCTACCGCGACTTCCACGACGCCGCGCAGCGGGTCCTCGCCGAGAAGCTCGTCGAGTGGGGCCTGCTGGGCGACCTGTCCGTGGACAAGGTCCTGGAGCTGGGCCTGCAGCGCCGCTGGACGCTGCACGGCACCGGTCACATGCTCGGCATGGACGTGCACGACTGCGCCGCCGCCCGCACCGAGACGTATGTGAACGGCACGCTGGAGCCCGGCGTCTGCCTCACCGTCGAGCCCGGCCTGTACTTCCAGGCCGACGACCTGACCGTGCCGGAGGAGTACCGGGGCATCGGCGTCCGGATCGAGGACGACATCCTCGTCACCGAGGACGGCAACCGGAACCTCTCCGACAAGCTGCCGCGCCGGGCCGACGAGGTCGAGGCGTGGATGGCCGGGCTGAAGGGCTGATCCCGCACCGGTCCGGCGAGGACCGGGGGAAACCTCGGAAGGACGCCCTGCTCAGGACACCATGAGCAGGGCGTCCTTCCGCCATTTCAGGACCTTGTCGAAGCTGACGACGGCGCCGCGACCGGGGCGGTTGCCGAAGTGGACGTGGTCGGCGAGCTGCTCGATCAGACACAGGCCCCGCCCGTCCTCGGCGCTGAGCGAGGGGTACTGCGGGGAGAACTCGCACGGCTGCGCCTCGTACGACTCGTACGGCTGCGCCTCGTACGACTCGTACGGCTGCGCCTCGCACGGTTGCGGTCCGTGCCGCTCCGCAGAGGTGCCGGACGGCTGCCGGGCGGGGAAGCCGGGGCCCGAGTCCGCGACCTCGATGCGGCACTTCTCGCCGTCCAGGTAAGCGGTGACCCGGTACTGCCCGGAGGCCGATCCGGGCAGCTCGTCCCACACGTCCCACGGGTCGAGGGCGACACTCCGGCCCTCCCGGATCTCCCGGTCCTCCGCGTCCCGGTGGTCGCCACCGTGCTCGACGGCGTTCGCACAGGCCTCGCTGAGCGCGAGCGACAGGTCGAAGGAGATGTCCGGGTCCACCCCCGCGGTCTCCATCGTCCCCAACAGGAAGCGGCGGGCGAGCGGAACGCTCGCGGCCTCACGCCGCAGATGGAGGGACCACCAGATGCTCATGCTCCAGCCTCCTGGCCGCGGCTCGACATACCGATACCTGTATTGCCGCACCGCACCGTTCGTAAGCACGGACCGGATGTGAGACCGCTCATTCGGCGGATGGCCGTGCTCCGCGCGCCCGTGTATGCCGGACCGGTGTCCCGACCGCCGTACCCCGGCCGCCCCACCCCGATCGACGTGCCCGGCCGTCGCGCCCGGTCGTGGTTCCGCACGGCGCCCGGCTGTGGTTCCGGCGCGGTCGTGCGCGGCACCGGGACGGGTCCGGGGGCGCGGTCGGTACGGATCCGGGGCGGATCCAGAGGGGCCCACGGGGGGTCTGGTGCGTGGCCGTACGGATCAGGCCGAACCGGGGCGACCTTCCGGACCTGCCGTTCCCGGGCGCGGGGCCCGGTGCGATGATGGCTGCGCCATGTCTATGCCTGTCGCACGCGCCGGAGCCGGTCTGCGGCTCCTGAGGGCCGCGGTGTTCACCGCGGTCTGTGTCGCGCTGTCCGCGGCAGGCCACTCCCTCGCCTCGTACGCGGCCGTCCCCTGGTGGACGCTGCTCGCCGGGTTCCTGGGAATCCTCGCGCTGACGGTGCCGCTCGCCGGACGCGAGCGTTCGCTGTCGGCCATCGCCACCGCGCTGGTCGGGGGGCAGATCGCCCTGCACACCCTCTTCGGCGTGGGCACGCACAGCGCCCCGGCGCGCACCGGGGCGGGCGACGACGCGTTGATCCGGTTCGCGGCGAGCCTCGTGTGCGGGGCGGGCCCGGACCGGCTGAACGCCGCCGACGCCCACCGCATCGTCACCACCGCCGGCATCGACCCGGCGGCGGTGGCGGGCGACGGCCAGCAGCACCTGGCCTCCGTGTCCGGCGCTCAGGCGGCCGGCCTCGCCGCGCTGCTGCCCAGCCTGCCCATGCTGCTCGGCCACCTGCTGGCCGCCACCGTCACGGGCTGGCTGCTGCGACGCGGCGAGATCGCCCTGTTCCGGCTGGTCCGGCTGTCCGCGCACGGCGCCCAGCAGTTCGCGGCCGGGGCCCGGCTGCGCGCCCTGCGCACCGCGCTCGCCCTGGTCAACGCCCTGCGCGCCGGGCTTCCCGGCGGCCCGACGACCGGGCCGCGCGTCGCCCGTACCGAGGCCGACGCCCCGGCACCCGCCGCCGGGGACCCCCTGCAGCACCTGGTGATCAGGCGCGGTCCGCCCCCCGCGTACGCGCTCGCAGCCTGACGCGACACCCACCACCGGCGTACGCACGCCCCGGGACGCGGACCTCTCCGCGCCGTACCGGCCATCAGTGCGCACCCCGTACCCGGGGAAGAGGTGTCGCGATGCCGTCGCGCACCCGCGCGCCGGGCCACCTTCCCCCGTGCTTCCGTGGAGTGATCCCTGTCATGAACGTTTCCCGCATCGCCCTCGCCGGCGGTCTCGCCGCCTCCGCCGTCCTCGTCCTCGCCGGTACGGCCTCCGCGCACGTCAGCGTGCAGCCGCAGGGCGAGGCCGCCAAGGGCGGCTACGCCACCGTCAACTTCAAGGTCCCCAACGAGCGCGACGACGCCTCGACGATCAAGGTCGAGGTCAACTTCCCGACCGACCACCCGCTGGCCTCCGTCATGCCGCAGGCCGTGCCTGGCTGGAACATCGAGGTCACCAGGAGCAAGCTGGCCAAGCCACTGGAGATGCACGGCCAGAAGATCAACGAGGCCGTCTCCAAGGTCACCTGGACCGCCGAGGGGGACAAGGACGAGCGCGGCATCCGCCCCGGCGCCTTCCAGCAGTTCCCGCTCTCCCTCGGCCAGCTCCCCGAGGACTCCGACCAGATGGTGTTCAAGGCCATCCAGACGTACGACAACAAGGAGATCGTCCGCTGGATCGAGGAGCCGAAGGAAGGCGCCGACGAGCCCGAGAGCCCGGCGCCCGTCCTCGCGCTGACCGAGGCGGCCGACGGTGGGCACGGCGCGTCCGCCGACTCCAAGAACACCGACCGGGCGGCCGACAAGCAGACCGCGGCCGACTCGGACACGTCCTCCAGCGACACCACGGCCCGCGTCCTCGGCATCGTCGGCATCGTCGTCGGTATCGCCGGAGTCGCCTTCGGCGTCCTCGCCGGCCGCCGCCGCAACGCCTGATCCAGGAGGGTCGTACCGCCTGATCCGGGAGTCGTATCGCCTGATCCTGGCCCGTACCGCCCGATCCGGGGGTCGCACCGTCTGATCAGGGGAGGACATCCCCTGGCCCGGGGCTCCGCGCAGCCGGGGCCCATCCGTCCACTGTCCCGTCCGGAGTCCTGATCCGTCCGGAACCCCGCATCAGCCGGGGTTCCGGGCGCCCCGGAGCCCCACCCGTCCCACCAACCCTCAGGAAACAGTGCTCCATGCATAGCCCCATGCGTAAGAAAACGATGCTGGTCGCGGCGTTCGTCACCGCGGCGGCGCTCACCCTGTCCGCCTGCGGCAGCAGCGACGACGGTGCCGAGAAGCCCATCGCCGACGTGTCGGTCCAGCCGAAGACCAAGGCCGCGACCGTCCTCGACCAGCCGTTCACCAAGCCGGACCTCGTCCTCACCGACACCCACGGCAAGAAGTACGACCTCCGTGAGCAGACCAAGGGCAAGCCGACGCTGATCTACTTCGGCTACACCAACTGCCCCGACGTCTGCCCGCTCATCATGAGCAACATCGCCATCGCCAAGAAGGCGCTGCCCAAGGCCGACCAGGACAACCTCCGGGTCGTCTTCGTGACCACCGACCCCGAGCGGGACACCCCGTCCTCGCTCGGCAGCTGGCTCAAGGCCCAGGACCCCTCCTTCATCGGCCTCACCGGCGAATTCCCCGCCATCCAGGCGGGCGCCCGCCAGATCGGCATCGGCATCGACGCGCCGAAGAAGGAGAAGGACGGCACCGTCGTCTCGATGCACGGCTCCCAGGTCATCGCCTTCTCCCCGAAGACCGACAAGGGCTACCTCGTCTACAGCGAGGACACCTCGCCCGACGACTACACCAAGGACCTCCCCAAGATCGTCAAGGGGGAGAACCCGTGAACCGCCGCACCGCCCTCGCCGGCGTCGTCGCCCTCGCCACCGGGCTGGCGCTGGCGGGATGTTCCACGTCGGACAGTGCGCCCCGACTGAAGGTGACCGGCGCGTTCATGCCGCAGCCCGTCGGCGACATGGCGGCCGGCTTCCTCGTCGTGAAGAACGACGGCGGGACGTCCGACCGGCTCACCTCCGTCACCAGCCCGCTCTCGGACGACGTCACGATCCACGAGACGAAGAACCAGGCCATGCGCATGGTGAAGTCCTTCGAGGTGCCCGCGGGCGGCGAACTGGACCTGGAGCGCGGCGGAAACCACATCATGTTCATGAAACTCAAGCAGCGGCCCGAGCAGGGCGAGAAGGTGTCCATAGAGCTGCACTTCGAGAAGGCCGACCCGATCAAGGTCGACCTTCCCGTGAAGGAGACCACCTACAACCCGAAGAAGCAGTGAGGGACTGACTCGTCATGACAGCCACCGCCCCGCACTTCGGGCCTTCCCCGTCCGCTTCCGCCGTACGCCGCCCCCTCGCCGCGGCCGCGCTCCTCGTCGCCCTCGTCGGCACGGTGCTCGCCCTGCTGCTGGGCGGCGCCGGCCCGGTGTCCGCGCATGCCGCGCTCACCGGGAGCGACCCGCAGGACGGGGCGGTGGTCGCCACCGCTCCCAAGGAGGTCACGCTCACCTTCTCCGAACAGATCGCCCTCGGCAGCGACTCCATCCGGATCCTGGACCCCGACGGCAAGCGCGCCGACACCGGCACCGCACCGCGTGACCTGGGGAGCGGCTCTCTCGTGAAGTACGGCGTCCGGCTGCACGCCGGACTGCCCGACGGCACGTACACCGTCGCCTGGCAGGCCGTGTCCGCGGACAGCCACCCCGTGTCCGGCGCCTTCACCTTCTCCGTGGGCGCGCCCTCGGAAACCACCGTCGTGCTCCCGGCGGACCAGGCCGGGGGCGGGGTCGTCGGCGTCCTCTACGGCATCGCGCGCTACGCCGCGTACGCCGGTTTCGTCCTGCTGGCCGGCGGCTCCGCCTTCGTGCTCGCCTGCTGGCGGCGCGGGGCGGGGGCGCGTCCGCTCCAGCGTCTGGTCGCGCACGGCTGGCTGACCCTCACTGTCTCCACCCTGGTCATGCTGCTCCTGCGCAGCCCGTACACCGGTTCCGGGAAGCTCGCGGACGCCTTCGACCTCGACGGTCTGAAGGCCGTGCTCGACACCAAGCCCGGCGCGGCGCTCGTCTCCCGGCTGCTGCTGCTCGGCGCCTCCGCGCTCTTCGTCGCCGTGCTGTTCGGCGCGTACGCGAAGCGCGAGGACGAACGCGAGAAGAAGGACCTCACCTTCGGGCTGGCCATCGGCGGCACGGTGATCGCGGCGGGCATCGCCGGGACCTGGGCGCTCGCCGAGCACGCCTCGGCCGGCCTCCAGCCCGGCATCGCCATGCCGGTCGACGTGCTCCACCTGCTGGCCGTCGCCGCCTGGCTGGGTGGTCTCGTCGCCCTGCTGGTGGCGCTCCACCGGACCCCCGACCTCGACGCGACGGCCGTACGGCGCTTCTCCCGCGTCGCGTTCGGCAGCGTGCTCGTGCTCACCGCGACCGGGATCTACCAGTCCTGGCGCCAGGTCGGCACCTGGTCCGCCCTCACCGGCACCGCGTACGGGCAGCTGCTGCTCGTGAAGGTGGGGCTGGTCGGTGCCCTCGTCGCGATCGCCTTCTTCTCACGCCGCTGGACGGCGCGGCTGATCACGAGCGGGACGAAGGCGGACGGGACCGGGGCCGGGGCCGGGGCGGAGGAGACCGAGGCGGGCGGAGCCGGAGCCAGGTCCGATGAGTCCGCAGCCGATGAGTCCGGAGCCGATGAGGCGGGGGCGGACGGAGCCGAGGCGGACAAGGCTGGGACCGTCACGGCGGTCGAGGACTCGGGGCCGATGGCGGCGACCGAGGGCTCGGGCCCGGCGACGGACGGTGCGGAGGACCCCGTACGGGCTGCTCAACTCGCCCGGCAGCGGGCCGCGGTGACCACTGCCCGGAAGAAGCGGATCCGCGACGCCGCCCCGGAGCGGTCCGGGCTGCGGCGTTCGGTGCTGGCGGAAGTCGGGGTCGCGGTGGCGCTGCTGGCGGTGACGACCGTGCTGACCTCGACCGAGCCCGCCCGCACGGAGGAGGAGGCCCGGGCGGCCACGAGGGCGGAGGCCCCCGCATCCGCGGGCCCGGTCAACCTGACGCTGCCCTTCGACACCGGCGGCGAGAAGGGCAAGGGGACGGTGCGGATGGACATCGACCCCGGCCGCACCGGCGCCAACGAACTCCACATCTGGATCGACGGCACCGACAAGAAGCCCATGGACGTCCCCGAACTGAAGATCGCCTTCACCCTGAAGTCCAAGGACATCGGCCCGCTCCCCGTCCTGCCCAATCGGCTCGCCGAGGGGCACTGGACCGCGAGCGGCGTCCAGATCCCGATGGCGGGCGACTGGAAGGTCTCGGTGACCGTCCGCACGTCGGACATCGATCAGACGACCGTCGACAAGAACGTGAAGATCGGCTGAGCAGGGATCGTGAGCGGAAACAGCAGGAACAGCGGAAGCAGCAGAAAGAGCCCCGCCGGTCGCGCGGATGGCGGAAGCGCGGCCGGGAACGCCGCCGTCCCGGGCAGCGAAAGCAACCATGCACGCGGGAGCGAGCGCCCGGACGGGGGCGGAGGCCCGGGCAGGGTCTCGGGCGGGAAAGCGGAGGCCGGAGGGCGCGGCGGCGGTGCCGTCTCCCGGCGGCGGCTGCTCGGCAGCGCGGGCGCGGCCGGGGCGGCCGGGCTCGTGCTGGGCGCGGCGGGCGGTGCGACGGGCTATGCCGCGACCAGGCCCGAGGAGCCGACCGCGCTGACCGCGGTCGGTTCCACCAAGGTGATGTTTCACGGGAAACATCAACCGGGAATCACCACTCCGCTTCAGGCGCGCGGCCATCTCGTCGCCTTCGACCTGGTTCCGGGGGCCGGGCGGAAGGAAGCGATCGCCCTGATGCGCCGCTGGTCGGACACGGCCCGGCGGCTGATGGCGGGCGAGCCCGTCGGCGGCGCGGCGGAGGGCGCCACCCATGACACCGGGATCGCGCTGGACGCCGGGCCGTCCTCGCTGACCGTCACCTTCGGCTTCGGCCGGACCTTCTTCGAACGCACGGGCCTGACCGACCGTCGGCCACCGGGGCTCGACCCGCTGCCGCCCTTCTCCTCCGACCACATCGACGCCAAGCGCTCCGAGGGCGACCTCTGGGTCCAGATCGGCGCCGACGACGCGCTCGTCGCCTTCCACGCGCTGCGCGCCGTGCAGAAGGACGCCACCCCCGCCGCCCGGGTCCGCTGGCAGATGAACGGCTTCAACCGGGCACCCGGCGCCACCGCACGGCCGATGACCGCCCGCAACCTGATGGGCCAGATCGACGGCACCGGCAACCCGAAGCCGACCGAGAGCGACTTCGACCGGCGCGTCTTCGTCCCCGGCGGGACCGAGGCGAAGTACGACTGGCTCGCGGGCGGCTCGTACGCGGTCGTGCGCCGGATCAGGATGCTGCTCGACGACTGGGAGAAGCTCCCGGTGCAGCGCCAGGAGCAGGTCATAGGGCGCCGGAAGAAGGACGGCGCCCCGCTGAGCGGCGGCACCGAGACCACCCCGATGGACCTCGAGAAGGCAGGCCCCGACGGCAGGCTCCTGATCCCGGACAACGCCCACGCCCGGATCTCCTCCCCCGAGAAGAACAGCGGCGCGGCCATGCTGCGGCGCCCCTTCTCGTACCACGACGGCATCTCGTCCGACGGTGTTCCGGACGCCGGGCTGCTGTTCATCTGCTGGCAGGCGGATCCGCTGCGCGGGTTCGTCCCGGTGCAGCGGAAACTGGACCGGGGCGATGCCCTCTCGCCGTTCATCCGGCACGAGGCCAGCGGCCTGTTCGCGGTGCCGGGAGGTGCGGCGGACGGCGAGTACGTGGGGCAACGGCTCCTGGAGTCCTGAGCCGGCGGGCGCATTAGGGTGACCGTATGTCCGCCACGCGCTACGCCTATCTCGGCCCCGAGGGCACCTTCACCGAGGTCGCCCTCCGTACGCTCCCGGAAGCCGCCACCCGCGAACTCGTTCCGATGGTCTCGGTTCCGGCGGCCCTGGACGCGGTGCGCAGCGGTGCCGCCGCGGCGGCACTCGTACCGATCGAGAACTCCGTCGAGGGCGGCATCACCGCGACGCTCGACGAGCTGACCACCGGCGAACCGCTGATGATCTACCGCGAGGTGCTGCTCTCCATCACCTTCGCGCTGCTGGTACGGCCCGGCACCCAGCTGTCCGACATCAAGACGGTCACCGCGCACCCGGCCGCACAGCCGCAGGTGCGCAACTGGATGGCCGCCCACCTCCCGGAGGCCGTGTGGGAGTCGGCGGCCTCCAACGCGGACGGCGCCCGGCTGGTGCAGGAGGGCCGGTACGACGCCGCCTTCGCCGGTGAGTTCGCGGCGGCGACCTACGGGCTCGAACCGCTGGTGACGGAGATCCACGACGCGGCGAACGCGCAGACGCGCTTCGTCCTGGTCGGCCGGCCGGCCCGGCCGGCGGCGCCGACGGGCGCGGACAAGACGTCGGTGGTCATCTGGCTGGGCGAGGACCACCCCGGTGCACTGCTCGAACTGCTCCAGGAGTTCACCGTGCGCGGGGTGAACCTGATGCTGATCCAGTCGCGGCCGACGGGGGCCGGCATCGGGAACTACTGCTTCGCGGTGGACGCGGAGGGACACATCGCGGACCGCCGGGTCGGCGAGGCGCTGATGGGGCTGAAGCGGATCTGCCCGAAGGTGCGGTTCCTGGGGTCGTACCCGCGGGCGGGGGTGGCCCCGGAGGACGTACGGCCGCTGCGGTCCGGTACGTCGGACGCGGAGTTCACGGACGCCTCCGACTGGCTGGCCAGGAACATGGACGGCCGGGGCTGACGGGACGGGACCGGCGATCCTCGCATCGCCGCTTCTCACACCCCGACGTCGATACTATGAACCGCTTTTCATAATCCACAGAGTTATCCACAGAGACGGTTCTCGACCTGGGGACAAGTCGACACCTCAACGCGACATGATCGACATATCGCCCCACTCACCCCAGGTCCATCCACAGGCCGACACACCGTCCCGACTTCCCGTCACCACCTCACCCCGCCGATCAACCCTCCAATGCGGAGAATTCCCACCCGAACGAGCGTATGAGGCGGGTTTGAATGGAAAATCCGCTAGCCCCGCAGCCTTTCCGGAATGAATCATTCCGACTTCCACAGATTATCCACACAGGCTGTGGATAACTTTCGGAAGCCTCGGCGCCTGTGGACAACCGGCAGCCAACTCCCCCTCCCCGCAAGCTCGATACGTCAAGGCGGGCACGGATTCTGCCCCATTCAGATGAATGTGCTCTTTCCATTGACGGCCAAGACCGACGCCAGTCGCGCAATCCCCTCCAGAATTGCCAATTCGGTCAATTAGGGCAAAGTGACACGCCTGGCAATATCGGTTCGAGCCGGGGAAGTGCGCACCGGTAGCCTGGAGGGGTGATTGACCTTCGCCTGCTCCGTGAGGACCCCGACCGTGTTCGCGCCTCCCAGCGCGCCCGTGGAGAGGACGTCGGCCTCGTCGACGCCCTTCTCTCCGCCGACGAACGGCGCAGGTCGTCCGGTGTCCGCTTCGACGAACTCCGCTCCGAGCAGAAGTCGCTCGGCAAACTCATCCCCAAGGCGTCGCCCGAGGAGCGCACCGAGCTGCTCAAGCGGGCCGAACAGCTGAAGACCGAGGTCAAGGCCGCCGACGCGGCCCAGACCGAGGCCGACGCCGAGGCCAGGAGCCTGATGCTGCAGATCGGCAACATCGTCCACGAGGACGTGCCGGTGGGTGGCGAGGAGGACTTCGTCGTCCTGGAGACGCACGGCACGATCCGTGACTTCGGGGCCGAGGGCTTCGAGCCCAAGGACCACCTGGAGCTCGGCGAGAAGCTCGGTGCCATCGACATGGAGCGGGGCGCCAAGGTCTCCGGTTCGCGCTTCTACTACCTGACGGGCGTCGGCGCGCTGCTGGAGCTCGCCCTCGTCAACGCGGCGATCGCGCAGGCCACCGAGGCCGGCTTCGTCCCGATGCTGACCCCGGCGCTGGTCCGTCCGCGCGCCATGGAGGGCACCGGCTTCCTCGGCCAGGCCGCGGAGAACGTGTACCACCTGGAGAAGGACGACTTCTACCTGGTCGGCACCTCCGAGGTCCCGCTCGCCGCGTACCACATGGACGAGATCATCGACGCCGAGAAGCTGCCGCTGCGCTACGCGGGCTTCTCGCCCTGCTACCGGCGCGAGGCCGGCACGTACGGCAAGGACACCCGGGGCATCTTCCGCGTCCACCAGTTCGACAAGGTCGAGATGTTCTCGTACGTCGACCCGGCGGACGCCGAGGCGGAGCACCGCAGGCTCCTGGAGTGGGAGAAGCAGTGGCTCACCGCTCTTGAGCTGCCCTTCCAGGTGATCGACGTCGCCACCGGCGACCTGGGGGCCTCGGCCGCCCGGAAGTTCGACTGCGAGGCGTGGATCCCGACGCAGGGCAAGTACCGCGAGCTGACGTCCGCGTCGAACTGCAACAGTTTCCAGGCCCGTCGCCTGTCCGTCCGGATGCGCAGCACCCAGGACGGCAAGAAGGTGCTCCAGCCGCTGTCCACGCTGAACGGCACGCTCTGCGCCGTCCCGCGCACGATCGTGGCGATCCTGGAGAACCACCAGCTGGCCGACGGTTCGGTACGGGTGCCCGAGGTGCTCCGGCCCTACCTGGGCGGGCGCGAGGTCCTGGAGCCGGTCGACCGGTGACCTTCCCGTACAAGCTCGTCGCGACCGATCTCGACGGCACGCTGCTGCGCGGCGACGACACGGTCTCCGAGCGCACCCGCGCGGCGCTGGCCGCGGTCACCGCGGCCGGTGCCGCACACATCATCGTCACCGGCCGCGCGGTCCCCTGGACCCGGCACATCCTGGAGGACCTGGGATACGAGGGGCTCGCGGTCTGCGGCCAGGGCGCCCAGGTCTACCACGCGGGTGAGCGCAGGCTGCTGACCTCGCTGACGCTGGACCGGCAGCTCGCCGGTCTCGCGCTGTCCAAGGTCGAGGCCGAGATCGGGCCGCTGGCCCTGGCGGCGAGCCGGGACGGGCTCGACGGCGAGGTGCTGGTCGGCCCCGGCTACCGCGTGCAGGACGGGCCGCTTCCGGCCGTCTTCGTGGACGACCCCGCCGAGATGTGGTCCGCGCCCCTGAACAAGGTCTACATACAGCATCCCGACCTCGACGACGACGCACTGGCGAAGGCCGCTCGCGCGGCCGTCGGCAACCTGGTGGACGTGGTCATGGCCGGTCCCGGCGTGGTGGAGATCCTCCCGCTGGGGCTGAGCAAGGCGACCGGCCTCTCGCTGGCCGCGCGCCGGCTGGGCGTGAAGGCCGTGGACACCCTGGCTTTCGGCGACATGCCGAACGACATCCCGATGTTCGCCTGGGCGCGGCGGGGCGTGGCGATGGCCAACGCGCACGAGGAACTGAAGGCCGTGGCCCAGGAGGTCACCGCGTCCAACGAGGACGACGGCATCGCCGTGGTCCTGGAGCGGCTGCTCTAGCCGCCGACGCCGTCCGGACGGGGAACGCCGTGCGGGTGGGTGCGACCGCTCCCACCCGTCGGCCCCCGGCCGACGGCCCTTGCTGTTGCGGAGGATGCGCGGATCGAACGCGCGCGGGGCGAAGACCCCGACGACGGCTTAGCAAGCCGCTGCCTTACCACTCGGCCAATCCTCCGGGAGGGCGGCCGACGCGATGCGCGAACGGTGCCGCCCCGGGCGTTCCGCCCCGAACCGCACCGCGGGGAGCCGTCGGTGACCGCTCCGCTACTTCGGTGCCGGTGGGGATCCGCCCTGCCGGGAACTCGACGGACTCGTACTCCTGGTCATCGTCGCGCTCCTCTCCCGGTCCGTGGCGTGCGCGCATGTGCATGTACGTGTACATGCGTATCGGCGCGCGTCATGCCCACCACTGTGCCCCGCGCGGTCCTTCGGCGCCATCCGTTTTCCGTGCGGCGCCGAAGGACCACGAACCCCCTTCCGGTCAGCTCCGCTTGTCGCGCCTGCGGTTCAAGTCCTTCGGGTTGCGGGCGAGTTCATCCATCCTGCCGTCGATGCCGACGATGTCCTCCGCGACGTGCCCCAGCCGTACGCTCATGGCCCCGACGACCTGGTGCGTGGCGTCCAGCCTCCGGTCGAGGCTGTCGAGGCGGTGCGACATCCGGTCGAGCACCGGCCCGAGCTCCTGCAGCGCGCTGCCCACTCCGGCGAGGCAGCTCTCGACCCGGGTGACGCGGTGTTCGAGCGAGGCATAGCCCGCGCGCAGATCCTGCTCGGCGTCCAGCAGGTAGGTACGCACGCAGCGGGCGATGTCGCTGTCGCGAAGAAGCATCGCCACGTTGAGGACGGTGCGGCGGGTGTAGAGGGTGAGCTGAGTGGCCGCCTGTGGATAACTTTCAGCCCCTTCACCGTTCCATAGGGACAACATGTCCCTATGGAATTTCTGCAGCTCATCGCCGCGCAGAAGTTTGAGTCCATTCTCCGACACCTCGCCCCGGTGCCGCTGGGTGACCTTCTTGACGACCTCTGTGGATACTTCGAAGTACCGCGCCACATCCTCTGTGCGAACGTGAATTCCATCCGGGAGCATGACAAGACTCTTCACCTTGTCGAGGACGTCGACACGCCCCATCTGTTCGACGCGCAGCGCACGCGATTCGAGCAGGGCGACTTCTGTTGGCATGACCATGCCTTTCAATCGTGAACGTCGGTGGACGGCCCTGCCCCGGGCCCGAGGGTGGAGGACGCTCACGGTTGCCACTACTCAATGACCGACCCGGCGGGGTTCTCCCGCACCGGCATCGGCAATCCCTTGTTTCACGAAAGCCAGGTCGCCACGGATTCCAGTTGCCTCCACGCACCCCGCCCAACGAACCGGCGACCGCACAGTCACGCGTACGCCCGACGGCTGTCCGAAACGCTCCGGTCCCGAAACGGGTCGGACCGGCGGCCCCGAAACGGACCGACCCCCGTCCGGAGGACGGGGGTCGGTGGGTGGGACGACGGACGGGAAGGGAGTCGCCGAAAGAGCGCGGTGGTCACAGCAGCCGTATCGGAGGGAGACCGCCGTGCCGTGCTCCGTCGGTCCCCGGCCGCTCCTCCCCCGTCACTCCTCCCCGGCCAGCTTCAGCGTGCGCAGCTTCTGGCCCGCGTACCAGGTGGCCACCGCCGTGACCGCCACCAGCAGGACCGTCCCGGTCACCAGCCCGACGTCCGAGGTGATCACGTCCGAGCCGCCGGCCTTCTCGGCGACCGCGAGGGACCACTGCTGGACGCTGAGCGTGCGCGCGCCGGGCACCAGGGAGCCGAACAGCGTCTCCCACACCAGCGCGTAGACGAGGCCGAAGACGACCGCGTGCCGACTGACGGTGCCCAGCAGCAGGAACAGCGCGCTGTACGCGATCGAGGCGACCAGTGCCGCGATGGTGTAGGCCACCGCGATCTGCTGGCCGTTGCCGTTGAGGATCACTCCGGCGATCAGGGTGGGCACCGCGGAGAAGACCATGGTCACGGCGATGGACACGATCAGCTTGGTGCAGATGATCGTCGGCCGCTTCACCGGCTTGGCCAGCAGGTAGACGATCGATCCGTCATCGATCTCGGGGCCGATCGCCCCGGTCCCGGCGATCACCCCGATCAGCGGCACCATCGTGGCGATGGCGAAGCCGCCCAGCACGTCCGAGGCGATCTGGTCGTCGGCCCCGGCGAACATCCGCACCGCACCGGCGATGACCAGCAACAGGGCCGGCAGGACGAACAGGATGGCGGCCCGGCGCCGGCCGAGCAGGGCCCGGTAGGTGAGCCGGGCGACTGTGGGGTCGTACATGACGCTTCACAGCTCCTTTCAGGCCACTACTCAGGCCGCTACGAGATAGGAAAAGACCGATTCGAGGGACTCGTCGGACGGCGAGACGGTCAGCAGGCGGATCCCGTGCTCCCGTGCGACCTTCGGCAGCAGCTCGGTGAAGCGTCCGAAGTCGACCGCCTGGACGCGCAGGGCCCCTTCGCCCTGGTCCACCTCGATGCCGGCCGTCGACGGGTCGGCGATCAGCGCGGCGGCCAGGGCGCGGTCGTCGCTGGACCGCACGAGGTAGCGGTGCGGGCGGTCCGTCATCAGACGGCGGATCTTCCGGAAGTCGCCGGACGCCGCGTGCCGTCCCGCCACGATCACCTCGATGTGCGAGGCGAGCTGTTCGACCTCTTCGAGGATGTGCGAGGAGAAGAGCACCGTACGGCCCTCGGCCCCCATGCGTCGCAGCAGTTCCATCAGCTGCATCCGCTGGCGCGGGTCCATGCCGTTGAACGGCTCGTCGAGCAGCAGCACCGACGGTTCGTGGACCAGGGCGGACGCCATCTTCACGCGCTGGCGCATGCCCTTGCTGTACGTCGAGATCTTGCGGTCCTGCGCGTACTCCATCTCGACCGTGGCCAGCGCCTTCTGCGCCTCCGCGTCACCGAGCCCGTGCAGTTCCGCGTTGGCGACGACGAACTCGCGGCCGGTCAGGAAGTCGTACATCGCCTCCCGCTCCGGCACGATCCCGATCTCGGTGTAGACCGCCTCGTTGCGCCAGATCGGTTTGCCGTCGAGCGTGACCGTGCCGGTCGACGGGGCGAGGAATCCGCCCATCATGTTGATCAGCGTGGACTTTCCCGCGCCGTTGGGCCCGAGCAGCCCGGTGACGCCCGGCCCCACCGTCATGCTCACGTCGTTGACGGCGACCACGTTGCCGAACCAGCGCGAGGTGTGGTCGATCTCGATGGTGGTCACAGCCCGACCTTCCGGTAGCGGCGCATCAGTACGGCGTACGAGCCGGCGACGAGCGCGAGAACAACGATCAGATAGACCACGCCGACCCCGGCTCCCGGGCCTTCCCCTCCGGGGAAGGCGGAGTCCGCGCCGAGGAAGGCGGTCTGCAGGCCGCTGATCAGCGTGATGGGGGAGAAGAGCCCCAGCCATTCGACGGCCCCCTCGGAGCCCGTCTCCCAGGCGATGGCCTGGACCGTGGAGACCGCACCGTAGGAGATGGTCAGCACGGCGATCACCGCCGCGACGCCGAAGCCGCGGCGCGGCGTCAGCGCCGCCACCACCAGCCCCAGGGCGGCGAAGAGCACGGAGAGCAGCGCCACCGAGACCATCCCCTGCCCGAACCCCTTGGTCTGGTCGACGAAGTCGAACTTCCCGAGCAGAGCGCCCACGTAGAGGATGACGAGCGGCGCCCCGGTGATGATGAGCAGCGCGGACGCCATGGCCGCCATCTTGGCGACGACGTAGTCGACGCGTTCGATCGGCCGCGAGAAGTACAGCGGAATGCTTCTGAACCGCAGGTCCCTGGAGACCGACTGCGGCGCCTGCGCGGCGAGGAAGAGGCCGATGACGGCCTGGAGGTAGATCGCGAACGCCGTGTACTTGATCGGCAGTGCCGTCGTCCCCGGGGCGGCGATGGCGACGGCGACGATGATCGCCGCGACCATGCACATCACGCCGAGCAGCAGCATCGGCAGCACCTTGGACTTGGCGGAACGGCCCAGTCCGAAGGAGCCCCGCAGGGACTGCGAGTAGAGGGAGCGCCGCGCGTAGCCGCGGCCCAGGCGGGGGCCGTCGTAGGAGCGGTAGCCGATGTTGTGGATGCGGGAGGTCTCGCTCCCGGCCGTGGTGCCGTTCTCGGTGCTCATCACGACCGCTCCCCCTTCTGCCGGGTTGCGTCCTTCTGCGGGGTGGCGGCGGCCGCGGGCGCGGTCCGCGGTGTCTCGTCGGAACGGAAGACCTCGGCGATGTGGTGGCGCCGCTGCTCCATCCTCACGAGCCCGAGGCCGAGCCCGGCGACGCTGTCGCGCACGATGTCGTACGTCTCCTCGCCGGTCGCCTCGACCAGCAGGATGTGGCCCGCGCCGGGCAGTCCCCGGTCGTCGAGGCCGTCGTGGCCGATCAGCTTCACGCCTGCACCGGTGAGGGCCCGGCGCAGCGCGTCGGTGCCGTCCGGGTGGGTGTCGCTGTCGGTGACCTCGACCGCGAGGGTCGTGGTGGTCTGGGTGAAGTCGCTGGTGGAGCTGGAGCGCAGCAGGGTTCCGCCGTCGATGACGACGACGTGGTCGCAGGTGCGTTCCAGTTCGCCCAGGAGGTGCGAGGTGACCAGGACCGAGATGCCGAAGTCGCTGTGGACGCGGCGGATCAGCCCGAGCATCTCGTCCCGGCCGACCGGGTCCAGGCCGTTGGTCGGTTCGTCCAGCAGGACCAGCTGCGGGTCGTGGACCAGTGCCTGGGCCAGCTTGACGCGCTGCTTCATGCCGGTCGAGTAGCCGCCGATGGGGCGGTAGCGCTCTTCGTACAGGCCGACGTGGCGCAGCGTGTCGGCGGTGCGCTCGCGTGCCGCCGTGGGCGGCAGGCCGGACATCCGCGCCATGTGGACGACGAACTCGGTGGCCGAGACGTCCGGCGGCAGGCAGTCGTGCTCGGGCATGTAGCCGACCCGCTCCCGGATGGCGGCACCACTGGTGGCGACGTCGAGTCCGAGCACCGCGGCCCGGCCTTCGGTGGCGGGGGACAGACCCAGCAGGATCTTGATCAGTGTGGACTTGCCGGCCCCGTTGGAACCCACCAGGCCGGTCACACCCGGTCCGATGTCCAAGGAGAGCCGGTCAAGCGCGGTCACCCGGGGGAACCGCTTGCTCAGGCTTTCGGTCGCGATCACAGTCACGTGTTCGAAGGTAGTGGCGCGGGCCACATCTTTCGTCAGCCCTGGCGGCTGGATCGGCATCCGACTCCAGATGTACGGACCCGTAGGGGGCCACCAGGAGGTAGGAGGCCAGTGGTCGGGGCCGGTGGTCGGGCCAGTCGCGTCCGGTCGTTCCCCCGAAGTTGTCCACAGGTCTCCGTCCACCCCTTGACGCAGCCGCCGGGCATTGTCACATTCATCAGTGTCACGTTACGAACACGTACCGCACACGGCAGGGAACGGACGGTGGCATGACCTCGGCAGTGAAGGACCAACGAGCCCCGGAGCTGGAGGGGTTCAGAGAAGTCCAGCGGCTCGCGTACGCCTGTGCGGAAGCGGTCGCCGGCCGGCTGCGGCCGGGGGTGACCGAGCGCGAGGCGGCCCGCATGCAGCGCGACTGGCTGCGCGAGCGCGGGGTGCGGGACTGGTTCCACCTCCCCTTCGCCTGGTTCGGGGACCGCACGGCGTTCGCCGGGTTCAAGGTGCCGCTGCAGTTCTTCCCGACCGACCGGAGGCTGGAGCCGGGGATGCCGTTCATCCTCGACATGGCGCCGGTGTACAAGGGCTTCACGGCGGACATCGGCTACTCCGGCTGCCTCGGCCTGAACCCCCTGCACGACCGGCTCCTGGCCGACCTGGAGGACCATCGCGAGCTGATCCTGCGCGAGGTGCGCGAGCGGCGTCCGCTGCGCGAGATCTACGAGGACGTCGAACGCCTGATGATCCGGCAGGGGTACGCCAACAGGCATCGCGCGTATCCGTTCGGCGTCATCGCCCACAAGGTCGACCGGGTGGTCGAGCGGCGCTGGGCCCCGCAGGTGTTCGGCTTCGGCACCCGGTCCCTGAAGGGGCTGCTGAGCGACGCGCTGCACGGGCACCGGGAAGGCTGGTCGCCGCTGTGGAGCCCGTACCGCTTCTCCGACCATCCGCCGCAGCCGGGGTTGTGGGCCGTCGAGCCCCATCTCGGATTCCGCGGTACGGGGGCCAAGTTCGAGGAGATCCTGGTGGTCACCGACTCCAAGGACCCCGAGCAGAGCGCCTTCTGGCTGGACGACGATCTGCCGCACGTGCGGCGCTGGGCCGAGGAAAGGGTGGCGGCATGAGCCTGCTGGATCTGCCGGGGGCGCGCGAGCGCCGGGTGCGCACGGGCGGCATCGAGCTGTGCGTGGTCGAGCTGGGGGACGCGGCGCGGCCGACGGTCGTGCTCGTGCACGGCTATCCGGACAGCAAGGAGGTCTGGACGGAGGTGGCGAAGCAGCTGGCCGGCCAGTGGCACGTCGTGCTGTACGACGTGCGCGGGCACGGCCGGTCCACCGCCCCGAAGCCGCTGCGCGGAGGCTTCACCCTGGAGAAGCTCACCGACGACTTCCTGGCCGTCGCCGACGCGGTGAGTCCGGACCGTCCGGTGCACCTGGTGGGGCACGACTGGGGGTCGGTCCAGTCGTGGGAGTTCGTCACGGTCAAGCGCACCGAGGGCCGGATCGCCTCGTTCACCTCGATGTCCGGGCCTTCCCTGGACCACTTCGGGCACTGGATCAAGCAGCGGATGTCCCGGCCCACCCCGCGCCGGGTCGGCCAGCTGCTAGGCCAGGGCGCCAAGTCCTGGTACGTCTACATGCTGCACACCCCGGTGCTGCCCGAACTGGCCTGGCGCGGCCCGCTCGGCAAGCAGTGGCCGCGGATGCTCCAGCGGCTGGAGAAGGTGCCCGCCGGCGACTATCCGACGTCCTCGCTGCCCGATGACGCGGCGCACGGCGCCTGGCTCTACCGGGACAACGTGCGCGCCCGGCTGAGCCGGCCGCGCACGGACGCCTACGCGCACGTGCCGGTCCAGCTGATCACGCCGACCGGGGACGTCTTCCTCTCGGAGAAGCTGTACGACCAACTGGAGGTGTGGGCTCCGCAGTTGGTGCGCCGTTCGCTCGACGGCAAGCACTGGGTGCCGCGCACCAGGCCCGACCGGCTCGCCTCCTGGATCGATGAGTTCGTCGCCGCCAACGAGGCCGCCGCGGAGGACGGCCGTCCGGTGCAGGACACCGTGCCGTCCGGGGCGTACGCGGAGAGGTTCGGGGGGCAGCTGGTCCTGGTGACGGGGGCGGCCGGCGGCATCGGCCGCGCCACCGCCTTCGCGTTCGCCGAGGCGGGGGCCCGGGTGGTGGCCGTGGACCGGGACGCGGAGGGGGCGGCCCGGACCGCGGAGATGGCCCGGCTGATCGGTGCCCCGGCCGCCTGGGGCGAAGCCGTGGACGTCAGCGACGAGCAGGCGATGGAGAAGCTCGCCGAGAAGGTGGCCGCCGAGTACGGCGTGGTCGACGTCCTGGTCAACAACGCCGGGATCGGCCTGTCCGGCTCCTTCCTGGACACCACGAGCGAGGACTGGAGGAACGTCCTCGACGTCAATCTGTGGGGGGTCATCCACGGCTGCCGGATCTTCGGCCGGCAGATGGCCGAGCGCGGCCAGGGCGGCCACATCGTCAACACGGCCTCCGCCGCCGCCTACCAGCCCTCCCGGGCGCTGCCCGCGTACAGCACGTCCAAGGCGGCCGTGCTGATGCTCAGCGAGTGCCTGCGGGCCGAGTTCGCCGACCGGTCGATCGGGGTCAGTGCCATCTGCCCCGGCATCGTCAACACGAACATCACCGCGACGGCGCGCTTCGCCGGTGCCGACGCCGCGGAGGAGCAGCGCCTGCGGAAACGGACCAGTCGGCTGTACGGGCTCCGCAACTACCCCCCGGAGCGGGTCGCCGACGCGATCCTCAAGGCGGTGGTGCGCAACCAGGCCGTCGTGCCGGTGACGCCGGAGGCCCGCGGTGCCCGGCTCCTGTCCCGGCTCAGCCCCGGTGCGCTGCGCGGGATCGCCCGGCTGAAGCCGCCGCTGTGAGCGGCCCCGGGCAGCCGGCGCCGGCGGTGGACCGGCCGGCCGCCGCCGAGTACCGGATCGAGGACCTGGCGCACGCGAGCGGGGCCACCGTCCGCACGATCCGCGCCTACCAGGACCGCGGGCTGCTGCCGACGCCGGAGCGGCGCGGCCGGGCCAATGTGTACCGGGACACCCACCTGGCCCGGCTCCGGCAGATCGCCGATCTCCTGGACCGGGGCTACACGCTGGCCAGCATCAAGGAGCTCCTGGACGCCTGGGACACGGGCCGGGGGCTGGGCGGGGTGCTCGGGCTCGTCGCCGAGGTGCACGGCCCGTGGACGGACGAGCGGGCCGACCGGATCACCCGGGCCGAGCTGAACGAGAGGTTCGGCGGGGCCCCGGACGACGAGGCGATCGTCGAGGCGCTGGAGCTCGGCGTGCTCGAACCGGTCCCGGGCAAGGACGACGAGTTCCTGGTGCCGAGCCCCCAGGAGCTGGCCGTTGCGGTGGAGCTGTACGCGGCGGGGGTGCCGCTGAGCGCGATCTCCGGCCATCTGCGGGAGCTCCGCGGCCAGGTCGAGCACATAGCCTCCCGCTTCCTGGAGTTCACCACCGAGCACGTCTTCGCGCGCTATCTCGGTCACCGTCCGCCGACCGACTCGGACGCCGCGGAGGCGGCCGCCATGGTGCGCAGGCTGCGCCCGCTCGCCCAGCAGACCGTGGACGCCGAACTGGCGCGTGCGATGCGCCTGTTCGCGACCCGTCATCTGCGCCACCACCTGAGCGCGGACACCCCGTCGGCCCCCGACGCGCCTCCGGTGACGGCGCACCGGGTGGAGCTGCCGCCCGGCACCATCAGCGCCGTGCAGCGGCTCGTCGGGGCGCAGAACGTCTCCGCCTTCATCGCAGCCGCTGCGGAACGCGAGGTGCAATCAAGGACATTGGACGCACTCACCTCATCAAGTAACAGAACTTAATAAATTGACCAAATGGGTTGATTTTGCGCTCACTTGTCCACAGGATCGACAATTCTTCTGTGGATAACTCAAGTTGACTGTGGATCAAACCTGTGGACGGGACTCGCTTGCGCAAACCGTGGGCAAAATTCGGATGCGTCCGGAAAACGGTGCCGGGCACCCTGGCGGGATGGACGAGAAACGCACCGTCAAGGTGTCCAAGTACCTCTCGAAGCACCTGCGGCACCAACCGCAGCGGATCGGCATCACGCTCGACGCCAACGGGTGGGTGCCGATCGACGAGTTGTTGCGGGCCACGGCCCGCAACAACTTCCCCCTCACCCGGGCCGAGCTCGACCATGTCGTCGCCAGCAACGACAAGCAGCGCTTCGCCGTCGAGAACGGCCGCATCCGCGCGAGCCAGGGCCACACCGTCCCCGTCGACCTCGATCTGCCGCCGGCCGAGCCACCCGCGTACCTCTACCACGGCACGGTGGGCCGGGTGCTGGACTCGATCCGCAGCGAGGGCCTGCGGCCCATGAACCGCATGCACGTCCACCTCTCCCCCGACCGCGAGACCGCGACCAGGGTCGGTGCCCGGCGCGGCCGTCCCGTCGTCCTGTCCGTGGACGCCGGCGCGATGCACCGCGCGGGTCACACCTTCTGCGTCAGCGCCAACGGCGTCTGGCTCACCGCCGCCGTGCCGCCCGAGTTCCTGCGCTTCCGGGACTGAACCGGACGGGGCGCGTCCGGCTGTTTCCGGTGCGTACGGTCGTGCCGAAGATTTTGGCCCGGGCCGCGACCGGATCCCCGTCGGCGAACACGCCTTACTCCTCCTCGTGGCGGCGCAGCTCCTCACCGGGCAACTGGTGCCTGATCTGGCGGGGGCGACTGTCTCCGCGACGTAGCCCGAGACGTTGTCCGTGAGCCTCTTCAGCTCCGCCACCTGCTCAGTGGGCAAGATTGACCGTGATGCGGGTCGTACCAGCCATGGAGGCAACACACTGCGGCATACGCCCTGTCCGTCAGGGTTCTCCAGGCGGGAGCTCAGCGCCGTCCCGCGCCGAGCAGCTCGCTCAGGCGGTCGCCGATGACCGAGACGCCCGGACGGGGCTCGCTCTCGTAGTACCAGGGCTTGCGCCGGCGCAGCAGCGCGTCGCCGTGCTCGCTCCAGGTGAATCCGGGCTTCCTCAGCAGTTTCCGGAACACGGCGTCCGCCGTCTCCGGGTGAGCGGCGACCAGCCGACGGATCGGCAGTGGTGTGATCGACTCCTCGCGCAGATACGTGCGCAGCAGCTCCTGGTGCCGGCTGCGGCCTGCGAGGTCGGGGTCCGCGAAGAGGTCCCGCAGCATCCCGTAGTCGGCGTAGAAGTTGAGCCCGTCGACCTGGTCGTAGAGGACGCCGACGGTGTCCGAGTCCGCCAGTTCCGACGGCAGCTCGAAGAGGGGCAGGTCCGGGTCAGGGAGCCGCCCGCGTCGGGCACGGCCGGGCTGTGCGGCGAGGGCTGCCTCCTGGCGGTGGCGGTAGTAGGCGTCGACGAGGTTCTCGGCTTCGGCAGGCGGAAGGACCAGTTCGTCGCTGCCGCAGAACTCGATGAACGCGGCTCGGTCCTCCCTCATCCGTTGCCAGCCCTGCTCGAGCTTCTCCGGGTTGCGGAAGACCAGTTCAGGGTGGTGCGTGGCCAGTTGAAGAGCTGCTCGGGCGATCTCGGCGGCGCTGGCCCTGGGGTAGCTCGCCATCGCCCCGGACACCAGCCACGCCCCGTCGGCCGAGTGGACGGGTACCAGGCAGGTGTGGAGGAATCCCCCCTTGGACACGCCGCGGAACGCCGCCCGCCCGACGTTCGAGTACGTGCGGTACTCCAGGTCGTCGACCAGGTTCAGCAGGACGACGGCGTCCCTGTCCTTGCGCCGGATCTCGAAGACGCCCTCGACCGGGTCACGCCAGCCGAGCAGCATCTCCCGGTCGGCCGCGGTCAGGTCCTTCCGGCCGGCGACGAACCGGTCGACCACGGTCGAACCGTCCGGCAGGCGGTACCGAAGGATGAAGTGATCGGTGATCCGGATCGCCTCACCCTCGTCCAACTGCCGCTCAGGACCCGCGGCTTCCAGAAGGAGTGGCGTCAGCCACCGGTCGAAGCGTGCGCTCTGCCCGAAAGCGACCAGCTGTTCCTTCAACTCGGCACTGCGCTCGATCAGATCGCTCAGCGGCGGTCCGCCGCCGTCCTGAAGCCTGTCCTGTACGACGTCAGCCACGCTCAGTCCCTTCCATACGAGCCAGCTCTGCGGGGGGTGTGAGGCGCTCGGCGTCAACCGGCCCAGTGGCGGTACGCCTCGATCCACTCCGCTCCTTCGGGGGCCGGGCTGGGCAACGGCAGCTCCAGGATCCCGATCGCCTGCCGAACGCGGCCTCGCGCGCACAGGGCAACGATCCTGCCGTCCGGCGTGAGGTCGATGCCGCGCACGGTCACCTCGACGCCGAGAACCGCGGTGGTGAAGGGCAGGGCCAGGTGCTCCTCGAGCAGCGTGAACAGACCGGTTCGTTGCTCGTCCTCGTCGTAGGCGTCCACCGTCGCCTCTTCGATCATGGCCTCGAGCTCGGCCCTGTCCCACGTGCCCACGACGTCACGGTAGCGCCCCCCACGGCCACGTCGACGCGGCCTCCCGAATCTGCTCCGTCGACATGCCCGGGGAAGCAGGAGATCCGCGTATCGTCTGGGTCATGCGTCTGAGCACGGTGATCCTCCCCGTCCACCGATGGGCCGAAGGACAGAAGATCTGGTGGCGGGCCGAAGACCTCGGGTTCCACGCCGCGTACACCTACGACCACCTGTCGTGGCGGTCGTTCCGGGACGGGCCGTGGTTCGGGGCGATCCCCACGCTGACGGCGGCAGCGACAGCAACGCAGAGCATGCGTCTGGGCACCCTGGTGACCTCCCCCAACTTCCGGCACCCCGTCACGCTCGCCAAGGAGCTCATCACCCTCGACGACATCTCCGACGGGCGCGTCACTCTCGGCATCGGCGCCGGCGGCAACGGTTTCGACGCCATGACGTTGCGGCGGGCCGGCGAGGAGCCGTGGACGCCGCGCGAGCGCGCCGACCACTTCGACGACTTCGTCCCGCTGCTGGACCGGCTGCTGCGCGAGCCCTCGGTGACGTACGAGGGTCCCCTCTACGCGGCGCACGAGGCCCGCAACATTCCCGGCTGCGTGCAGCGGCCCCGGCTGCCGTTCGCGGTGGCGGCCACCGGCCCGCGCGGGATGAGGCTCGCCGCCCGGCACGGCCAGGCCTGGGTCACCACGGGCGACTCGAAGCTGTACGAGACGGGCACCCCCGAACAGTCGGTGGAGGCCATCCGGGGGCAGCTCGCCAAGCTGGGTGCGGCCTGCGAGTCCGTCGGCCGGGACGTCGACGAGCTGGACAAGATCCTGCTCACCGGTTTCACCCCGGACCGTCCGCTGGAGTCCTTCGACGCCTTCGTGGACTTCGCGGGCACCCACTTCGCGCTGGGCTTCACGGAGATCGTCCTCCACTGGCCGATCCAGGACTCCGACTTCGCGGCGGACGAGAAGGTCTTCGAGCGCATCGCCACGGAGGGCCTGGCCCAGCTCGGCCACTGACCGCGGTCGGTCCCGCGCTGCGGCCGGCACCTCGCCACGGCCCGCACTTCGCTGCGGTCGGCACCTTGTCGCGGTCGTTCCCGCCTCGCGGCCGTCGTCACCCGTCTCACTCGTCACCTGCCGCTCGTAGCCCGTCGTCCATCGTCCATCGTCCGTCGCGGCCGTCTCACCGGTCGCGGCGCGGTCATCGGGCTCGGCAGGGCCGCTTCCACCCTTCTGGCATATGCATCAGGCATGTTCCCCGGTCAGGGGCGCGCATCCTCAGATGTGCGCCCCTCCGCACGCCCGTGCACCCTCGTACGCGAGAATGGGCAGGTGACCTCAGCTACCGACACGCCTTCGCCTGCCGCCATCCGGCTGATCGCCACCGACCTGGACGGCACCCTGCTGCGCGACGACAAGACGGTTTCGGACCGTACGGTCGCCGCGCTCGCCGCCGCCGAGGAGGCCGGCGTCGAGGTCTTCTTCGTCACCGGCCGCCCGGCCCGCTGGATGGACGTCGTCAGCGATCATGTCCACGGCCACGGTCTGGCGATCTGTGCGAACGGCGCGGCGGTCGCCGATCTGCACGACGGCGGCAGGCTGCTCAAGGTCCGTCCGCTGGAGCGGCTCATCGCGCTCGACATCGTGCACACGCTGCGCACCGCCGTCCCCGGTACCTCGTTCGCCGTCGAACTGTCCACCGGCATCCACTACGAACCGGCCTACCCGCCCTTCCACCTGGACCCGGGCGCCACGGTCGCCGTCGCCGAGAAGCTGCTGCACGAGGAGACGCCCGGCGTCGGCGCACCCGTGCTGAAGCTCCTCGCCCACCACACCGAACTGTCCCCGGACGAGTTCCTCGACCTGGCCCGCGCGGCGGCCGGGCACCGGGCCTCCTTCACCCGGTCCAGCCCCACGGCCCTGCTGGAGATCAGCGGGCCCGGGGTCTCCAAGGCCAGCACGCTGGAGCTGTGCTGCGCCGAGCGCGGCATATCGCCCGCCGAGGTCGTCGCCTTCGGGGACATGCCCAACGACGTGGAAATGCTCAGCTGGGCGGGTGCGTCGTACGCGATGGGCAACGCCCACCCGGCCGCGATCGCCGCCGCCTCCGGGCAGACCGCCACCAACGGCGAGGACGGCGTCGCCGTCGTCATCGAGCGGATCGTCGCCGAACGCCGCGCGGCCGACGCCGCGCGCTGACACCCGCCGCGCCCCGTCCCACCGCGCCCTTTCGCTGGGCGCCGCGTCCTGTCCCACCTCGCCCTTTCGCCGGGCACCGCGTCCTGTCCCACCGCGCCCTTTCGCCGGGCGCCGCGTCCCTTCGCTGAATACCGCGTCCCTTCGCCGGGTGCCGGGCGGTCCGGCGGTCAGAGGGGCACCTCCCACACCACGGTCGTGCCGCTCCCGTCCGGTCCGATGCCGGGGCCGAACCAGCTCGCGCCGCCGAGCGACTCCGCCCGGCGCGCCAGGTTCCGCAGCCCACTGCGGCGGCCGCCCTCCGGGATGCCCACCCCGTCGTCGGCGACCGACAGCCGCACCGCGTCCGTCCCGTCGGGCAGCGTGGCGGTCGCGTCGACGACCACGTCGATCAGCGACGCCTCCGCGTGCCGGAAGGCGTTGGACAGCGCCTCGCGCAGCGCCGCGATCAGGTTCTTGCCGGTCAGCTCGCCGACCAGCGAGTCGACCGGCCCGAGGAAGCGGTGCGAGGGCTTGAAGCCCAGGGGGACCGCCGCCATGTTGATCTCGCGCAGGACGCGGGTGCGCAGGCCCGACGGCGCCTCGGCGGGTTCCTGCTGGAGGGCGAAGATCGCGGTGCGGATCTCCTGGATGGTCACGTCCAGTTCGTCGACCGCCCGGCCGACACCGGTCTGCACATCCGTCTCGGCCGATCTGCGCTGGGCGCTCTCCAGCATCATCCCGGTGGCGAACAGCCGCTGGATGACCAGGTCGTGCAGGTCGCGGGCGATCCGGTCCCGGTCCTCGTAGACCGCGAGCCGTTCCCGGTCCCGCTGCGCCTCGGCCATCATCAGCGCGAGCGCGGCCTGCGAGGCGAACTGGATGGCGAGGGTCCGTTCCGCCTCCGTGAACGGCCGGCCACCGCGGGCGCGGGGGGTGGCGAGCGCGCCCAGCACCCGCCCGCCGCTGTGCAGGGGCAGCAGCATGCTCGGGCCGAAACGATTTGCCAGGTCGGTGACCATGCGGAAGTCAGTGGCGCAGTCGTCCACGAAGACCGCCTCGCCGCTCAGCAGTTTCGCCACCACCGGGCTCTCGGGCCCGATGATCATCCCGAGCGAGGAGGCGGCGTCGTCCGCGGAGACGGCGACGATCTCCAGACCGCCCTCCCCGGTCGGCAGCAGCACGATGCCGGCGGCCGATCCGGCGAGGCGGCGGGCCTGTTCGGCGACGACGGAGAGCGCGTCGTCGGCGTCCCCGCCGGAGAGCAGCGCGGTGGTCACGGCGACCGATCCGTCGATCCAGCGCTCGCGCTGGCGCGCCGCCTCGTACAGCCGGGCGTTGCCGATGGCGATCCCCGCCTCCGTGGCCAGGACCCGCACCATGTGCAGGTCGTAGTCGTTGAACTCGGCGCCGTCGTCCTTCTCGGCCAGGTAGAGGTTGCCGAAGATCTCGTCCTGCACCCGGATGGGGACGCCGAGGAAGGTCCGCATCGGGGGGTGGCCCGGCGGAAATCCGGCGAACCTCGGATCGGCCGTCAGGTCGGCCAGCCGCAGCGGTACCGGATCGTGGATCAGGGCGCCGAGCAGTCCCCGATGACCGTCGGGGCGGTGTCCGATCTCGTCCGCCACCTCCTTCGGCACCCCGTACGTGACGAAGTCGGAGAGTCCCGCGCCCTCCTCGTCGACGACACCGATGGCCGCGTAGCGGCAGTGGGCCAGTTCGGCGGCCGTCTCGCAGATCCGGTCGAGGGTGGAGTGCAGTTCCAGGCCCGCCCCGACGGAGCGCATGGCCTCCAGCAGGTGCGGGATGCGGGTGGTGATCTCGGTGGACAAGCCCTGCAGGCCGTGGAGCTCCCGTGCAGCGGCTTCGCGTGAGTCCTTCGGGACCTGCTCAGACATACCCAGAGCGTAATTAGTGACGATTGGCGAGGAAAGTCGACTTCGCTGTTCCCGCCCCCGCCCCGGTCCCTCGCCCATGCCTGTGCCCGCCCCCCACGTCCGTACACCGCACACCGCCCCGTGCGTACGCCGCTCACACCCGTACGTCCACCGCCCCGTCGGGCACCCGCGCCCGCCCGGTCTCCCCGGCTCCCACCGCTTCCGTGTCCTCTCCCGAATGCCGTACGACCAGGGCCTCCTGCTCACGTTCGCGGGCCAGCATCCGGCGCAGCGGGCCCTCGACGGCGGCGAGGTCGGCGTACGGGCCGCGCTGCACGATCCGGCCGGCGTCCAGCACCAGCACCTCGTCGACGGCTTCGAGCCCCTGCAAACGATGGGTGATCAGAACGGTCGTGCGCCCGCGGGTGGCGGCCAGCAGATCGGCGGTCAGGGCGTCCGCGGTCGCCAGGTCGAGATGCTCGGCCGGCTCGTCCAGGACGAGCACGGGGAAGTCGGCGAGGAGCGCCCGGGCCAGGGCGAGGCGCCGGCGCTGGCCACCGGAGAGGCGTGCGCCGTGCTCGCCGACCGGGGTGTCCAGCCCCTCGGGCAGCGACTCGACCCAGTCGAGCAGCCTGGCCCGGCCGAGGGCGTCGCGCAGTTCGTCGTCCGTCGCGCCGGTGCGGGCGAGCCGCAGGTTCTCCCGGATGGAACTGTCGAAGACGTGGGCGTCCTGGGCGCACAGCCCGACGAACCGCCGTACCGCGTCCCCTTCCAGCGCCCGGGCCTCGACGCCGCCGATCCGGTACGTCCCCGTCCGCGCGTCCAGAAAGCGGAGCAGGACCTGGGCGAGGGTCGTCTTCCCCGAGCCGGAAGGTCCGACGACGGCGATGCGCCGGCCGGCCGTCAGCGTCAGGTCCACAGTGTCGAGGGCGTCCCGGTCCGTCCCCGCGTACCGGGCGGACAGCCCCCGCACCTCCAGCGGGAAGGGCGTGGCGGGGGCCTCGGCCGGATCCTCTGGTTCGTGCACGGGCAGCGGGGCGTCCAGCACCTCGAACACCCGCTCCGCGCTCCGCTTGACCCGGTGGCGGTACTGCGCGGCGAGCGGCAGGCCGGTCACCGCCTCGAAGGCGGCCAGCGGCGTGAGCACCACCACGGCGAGTTCCACGCCCGCGAGCCGGCCGTCCCGCACGGCCGGGAGGGCCACGAGCGCGGTGGCGATGACGGTGAGGCCGCCGATCAGTGCGGTGAGGCCGCCGCCGAGGGCGGTGGCGGCCGCCGCGCGGGCGGCGATGCGGGTCAGGACGCCGTCGGCCTCCCGGGTCCGTGCCGAGCGGGCGGGCAGGGCGCCCGCGACGGTCAGCTCGGCGGTCCCCCCGAGGAGGTCGGTGATCCGGGTGGCCAGCTCGGCGCGGGCGGGGGACAGCCGGCGTTCCGTGCGGCGGGAGCAGGCCCCGGCGACCAGGGGTACTCCCACGCCGGCCAGCAGGAGTCCGGCGGCCAGCACGGCGCCCGCCGCCGGAAGCAGCCAGCCGACGAAACCGGCGGTGGCCGCGCCGACGAGCGCGGCGGTCGCGACGGGCAGCATCCAGCGCAGCCAGTAGTCCTGCAGGGCGTCGACATCGGCGACGAGCCGGGAGAGCAGGTCGCCGCGCCGGGTCCGGCGCAGACCGGCGGGCGCGATGCGCTCCAGCCCCCGGTAGACCGAGACGCGCAGCTCGGCGAGCATCTTGAGCACCGCATCGTGCGAGACCAGGCGCTCGGCGTAGCGGAAAACGGCCCGTCCGAGGCCGAAGGCGCGGGTCGCGGTCACCGCGACCATCAGGTAGAGCACCGGGGGCTGCTCGGAGGCGCGGGAGATCAGCCAGCCGGAGACCGCCATGAGCCCGACCGCCGAGCCCAGGGCGAGGCTTCCCAGCAGCAGCGCGAGGGCCAGCCGGCCGCGCTGTGCCCCCGCGGCCTCCCTGACCCGGGCCAGGACGTGTCCGGAGCGGGGGGCGGTCTCCCGGATCGCTCCGGCCCCCTCCGCCGGCCCGGGCTCGTCGGCCCTCTCCGGCAGTGCCGACGCCGGCACCGGCGCCCCGGTCCCGCCGGACCGTTCCGGTCGTCGTGGTGTTCCCGGGGCCAGCGTCACCACCCGGTCGGCCACCGACAGCAGTGCCGGGCGGTGCACCACCAGCAGGACGGTCCGGCCCGCCGCCAGCCTCCGTACCGCTTCGACGATGCCCGCCTCCGTCTCGCCGTCCAGGCTCGCGGTCGGCTCGTCGAGCAGCAGCAGCGGCCGGTCGGCGAGGAAGGCCCGCGCCAGGGCGAGCCGCTGCCGCTGTCCGGCGGAGAGCCCCGCCCCGTCCTCGCCGAGAAGCGTCCGGGCGCCCTCGGGCAGCTCCGCCACGAAGTCGTGGGCCCCCGCGTCGCGCAGGGCGGCCGCCACTGCGGCGTCGTCCGCGTCGGGCCGGGCCAGTCGTACGTTCTCCGCGATCGTGCCCGCGAAGAGGTACGGGTGCTGCGGCACCCAGGCGATCCGCTCCCGCCACCGCTCGGGCGCGAGGTCCGCCAGCTCGACGCCGCCGACTCGTACCCGCCCCTCGTCGGGCGCCGTGAACCCCAGCACCACGTCGAGCAGGGTGGACTTCCCGGCGCCGCTGGGGCCGACCAGGGCGACGGTCTCTCCCTCCTCCACCACCAGCGAGGCCCGGTCCAGGGACGGCGCGGTACGGCCCTCGTGCCGTACGGTCACCCCCTCCAGCTCCAGCCGCAGCGACCGGGGGACCGGTGCCGTACCGCCGGTCCGGGGCTCGGTCTCCAGGACCGCGAAGATCTCCTCGGCGGCCGAGAGCCCCTCGGCCGCCGCGTGGTACTGCGCGCCGACCTGGCGGATCGGCAGGTACGCCTCGGGGGCCAGGATCAGCACGACCAGGCCGGTGTAGAGGTCGAGTTCGCCGTGCACCAGCCGCATGCCGATGGTGACGGCGACGAGGGCCACCGACAGTGTCGCCAGCAGTTCCAGCGCGAAGGACGACAGGAACGCGATGCGCAGGGTCCGCAGGGTGGCACTGCGGTACTGCGCGGTGATCGTGCGGATGGAGTCGGCCTGCGCCTTGGCCCGGCCGAAGACCTTCAGCGTCGGCAGCCCGGCGACCACGTCGAGGAAGTGTCCGGAGAGCCGGGACAACAGCCGCCACTGCCGGTCCATCCGCGACTGGGTGGCCCAGCCGATCAGGATCATGAAGAGCGGGATGAGCGGCAGGGTGACCACGATGATCGCCGCCGAGACCCAGTCCTCGGTGACGATCCTGGCGAGGACCGCCACCGGCACGATCACCGCGAGTCCGAGCTGGGGCAGATAGCGCGCGAAGTAGTCGTCGAGCGCGTCGACGCCCCGGGTGGCGAGCGTCACCAGGGAGCCGGTGCGCTGATCGCCGAGCCATCCCGGCCCGAGCTCCGCGGCACGGTCCAGCAGCCGGCCACGCAGTTCGGACTTGACCGCCGCGCCGGTCCGGTACGCGGCCAGCTCGGTCAGCCAGGAGACCAGCGCCCGCCCCAGCGCGACCGCGGCGAGCAGGATCAGCGGGGTCCGCAGCCCGGAGACGGTCAGCCCGTCCTCGAAGCCACCCACCACCACCTCGGCGATGAGCATGGCCTGGGCGATGACCAGCCCCGCCCCGACAGCGCCGAGCGCCACCACGGCGGCCAGGAAGAGGCGGGTGGCACGGGCGTGACGGAGCAGACGCGGATCGATCGGTTTCACGTGAAACAGCCCCTGGCGAGCTAGGTGTATTGCCCTGTGAGGTCGGTGGACGGAGTCCGTCCGGAGGGTCGGGGCCGGTGTCGCGCCCCGGTCCCGGCCCGCCGGACGGACCCGTATGGGGTCAGTGCGCTTCGGCGATGTGCTGCGTGCCGATGCGCTTGCGGAACACCCAGTACGTCCAGCCCTGGTACAGCAGGACGAGGGGGGTGGCGATCCCGGCACACCAGGTCATGATCTTCAGCGTGTACGGGGTGGACGAGGCGTTGGTGACCGTGAGGCTCCAGGCATCGTTCAGCGAGGACGGCATGACGTTCGGGAAGAGCGACAGGAAGAGCATCGCCACCGCGGCCGCGATGGTCACTCCGGAGAGCGCGAACGACCAGCCCTCACGTCCCGCCGCGATCATGGCGATCGCACCGACCAGCGCCACCGCGGCGATGATCATCGCCAGCAGGCTCCAGCCGTTGCCCCGGTCCAGCTGGGTCCAGATCAGGAAGCCGAGCGCGAGCACCGCGGTGACGACGCCCAGCTTCAGCGCCAGTCTGCCCGCCCGCTCCCGGATGTCCCCGACGGTCTTGAGCCCCACGAACACGGTGCCGTGGAAGGTGAAGAGGAAGAGCGTGACCAGTCCGCCGAAGATGGCGTACGGGTTGAGCAGGTCCCAGAAGTTGCCCACGTACTCCATGTCGGCGTCGATCTTCACGCCGCGCACGATGTTCCCGAAGGCCACGCCCCAGAGCAGGGCGGGGATCAGCGAGGTCCAGAAGATCGCGTGTTCCCAGTTGGTCTGCCACTTCTCACCGGACCGCTTGGCCCGGTACTCGAAGGCGACCCCCCGCACGATCAGGCAGCCCAGGATGATCAGCAGCGGCAGGTAGAAGCCGGAGAACAGGGTGGCGTACCACTCGGGGAAGGCGGCGAAGGTCGCGCCGCCCGCCGTGAGCAGCCACACCTCGTTGCCGTCCCAGACGGGACCGATCGTGTTGATCAGGACCCGGCGTTCCTTGCGGTCGCGGGCCAGCAGCTTGGTGAGGACACCGACCCCGAAGTCGAATCCCTCCAGGAAGAAGTAGCCGGTCCAGAGGACGGCGATGAGCACGAACCAGACGTCGTGGAGTTCCATCTCTCAGCTCCGCTGCTCTCAGTAGGAGAAGGCCATCGGCCGGTCGGCGTCCTCGTGGTCGCCGCCGATCTTGGTGGGCGGGTTGAGGTCGGCCTCCGTGAGCTCCGGCGGGCCCGCCTTGATGTACTTCACGAGCAACTTGACCTCGATCACCGCGAGCACGGCGTAGAGCAGGGTGAATCCGATCAGCGAGGTGATCACCTCGCCCTGCGAGACGCCGGGGGAGACCGCGTCGCGGGTCTGGAGCACTCCGTAGACGACCCAGGGCTGACGCCCCATCTCGGTGAAGATCCAGCCCCAGGAGTTGGCGATCAGCGGGAAGAGCAGGGTCCAGAGCGCGAGGATCCAGTAGCACTTGGCGAGCTTCGGGCTGAGCGCCTTGTTCTTGAAGAGAACCAGGTTCGGCACTTCGTCCTCACCGGTGCGCAGTCCCGGCGGCAGCATGAACTTCTTCCGGGTCAGCCAGAGCCCCAGGAGTCCGAGGCCGAAGGACGCCATCCCGAAGCCGATCATCCAGCGGAAGCTCCAGAACGCGACCGGGATGTTGGGCCGGTAGTCGCCGGGGCCGTACTTCTCCTGCTCGGCCTTGTTGATGTCGTTGATGCCGGGGACGTACGAGGTGAAGGTGTCGTCCGCGAGGAAGGACAGTATCCCCGGGATGGAGATCTCCACGGTGTTGTGGCCCTTGGCCACGTCACCGACCGCGAAGATCGAGAACGGCGCGCCCTCCTCGCCCTCCCAGAGCGCCTCGGCGGCGGCCATCTTCATCGGCTGCTGCTTGAACATGACCTTGCCCAGCCGGTCGCCGCTGACGGCGGTGAGCAGGCCGGCGATCACGACCGTGATCAGCCCGAGCCGCAGCGAGGTCCGCATCACCGGGATGTGCCGCTTGCGCGCCAGGTGGAAGGCGGCGATGCCGACCATGAACGCGCCGCCGACCAGGAAGGCCGCGGTGATGGTGTGGAAGAACTGGGTGAGCGCGGTGTTCTGGGTGAGCACCTGCCAGAAGTCGGTGAGCTCGGCCCGGCCGCGTTCCTCGTTGATCCGATAACCGACCGGGTGCTGCATCCAGGAGTTGGCGGCCAGGATGAAGTACGCCGACAGGATGGTCCCGATGGAGACCATCCAGATGCAGGCGAGGTGGATCTTCTTCGGCAGCTTGTCCCAGCCGAAGATCCACAGCCCGATGAAGGTGGACTCGAAGAAGAACGCGATCAACGCCTCGAACGCGAGCGGGGCACCGAAGATGTCGCCGACGAACCGCGAGTAGTCGGACCAGTTCATGCCGAACTGGAACTCCTGGACGATGCCGGTGACGACGCCCATGGCGATGTTGATCAGGAAGAGCTTGCCCCAGAACTTCGTCGCCCTGAGGTACTTCTGGTTGTTCGTCCGCACCCAGGCGGTCTGCAGGCCGGCGGTGAGCGCGGCGAGAGAGATCGTCAGAGGGACGAACAGGAAGTGGTAGACGGTGGTGATACCGAACTGCCATCGCGCCATGGTTTCCGGCGCCAGAGCCAGCTCCACGTCGACTTCTCCTTACTTCGCCGTATCCATTCCGGCAGTTTGCCCTTTAGGTCCGATTGATCAGTGGAACAAAAAGGACGCACTTGTGAACGCGTTCACATTCACAAGCATTATGGCGCACAGACTTTCGGGACGTTCGGGCGGGGTACCCCTCTTCGGGCGTTCCGGCAGCGTTCCGATCATTCCCCCCGAAGCAGACAATCGGAGGAAGCGCCTCCGGACCACCGCCCGGCCCCGATTCCTCGCCCTCCGGAGCCCCACGCAGCAGGGCCCCGCACCTCGTCCGGCGAGGTGCGGGGCCCTTGGGCCTGCCGTCGTGCGCGGGCGGACCGCGCCGCGCTACAGCTCCTTGCGGTACGCCTCCGTCACCTTGAGGAACAGGTCGTTCGCCTCGTCCTCACCGATCGAGACCCGCACCCCCTCGCCCGCGAACGGCCGGACCATCACGCCGGCCCGCTCGCACACCGCGGCAAAGTCGGCCGTGCGGTCCCCGAGCCGCAGCCAGACGAAGTTCGCCTGGGACTCCGGCACGGTCCACCCCTGCTCGGCCAGCGCCCGCTGCACCCGGTCGCGCTCGCAGACCAGGGAGCCGACCCGCCCCAGCAGCTCGTCCTCGGCACGCAGCGAGGCGACCGCCGCGTCCTGCGCGAGCTGGCTGACCCCGAAGGGCACCGCCGTCTTGCGCAGCGCGGCCGCCACCGGCTCGTGGGCCACGGCGAAGCCGACCCGCAGCCCCGCCAGGCCGTACGCCTTGGAGAAGGTCCGCAGCACCGCCACGTTGGGCCGGTCCCGGTAGAGCTCGATGCCGTCCGGCACCTCGGTGTCGCGGATGAACTCCCGGTACGCCTCGTCGAGCACCACCAGGACGTCACCCGGCACCCGGTCCAGGAACCGCTCCAGCTCGGCCCGGCGCACCACGGTGCCGGTCGGGTTGTTGGGGTTGCAGACGAAGATCATCCGGGTGCGGTCCGTGATCGCGTCCGCCATCGCGTCGAGGTCGTGCACCTCGCCGTCGGTCAGCGGAACCTTCACCGAGGTCGCGCCGCTGACCTGCGTGATGATCGGGTACGCCTCGAAGGAACGCCAGGCGTAGATGACCTCGTCACCGGGGCCCGACGTGGCCTGGAGCAGCTGCTGCGCCACACCGACCGAGCCGGTTCCGGTGGCGAGATGCGAAAGGGGCACACCGAAACGGTCGGACAGCTCGTTCATCAGACCGGTGCAGGCCATGTCCGGGTAGCGGTTGAAGTTCGAGGCCGCCGCCAGGGCCGACTCCAGCACCCCGGGCAGCGGCGGATACGGATTCTCGTTGGAGGACAGCTTGAACGCGACCGGTCCGTCGGCAGCAGCCGGCTTGCCCGGCACATAGGCGGGGACGCCGTCCAGCTCGGCGCGCAGCTTGGGGCTCGTCTCGCTCACCGCAGGTCCTCCTCGACCGTCTGTACACATCAATACTGCTCACCTTATGAGGATTGGACGCCGCTGCGAATGGGTCGATCGCCCAATCGTCCGGTGCGACCGGGAATGGGGGGAGCGCCACCCGTTCCCGCGCACGCCGGTGGCTCACGCCGTGGCGCGCGTCCCCCGAAGAGGTGAGATGAGACCTCTTCGAGACATCGACCATTCGGCAGGCCCATCGGTCAAGGCGCCTGACACGCCATGGACAAACTTGCCAACCTCCTTGATTTACAAGGCAATTGACTGCTGATGATCATGCAAAAACGTGCCTGTCAACGGGTGAATATGCGACCGGGCCAACCGCCCGTCCGAGCCCTACTATCGGCTCGCCATGACAGCAGCAGGGAAGCACCAGGTGAGCCGGACGGACACACCCCGGCGCGGCGGCGGCCGACAGGGACGAGCGGGGATCCGGGACGTGGCCGCCGCCGCCGGAGTCTCCATCACGACCGTCTCCGACGCGCTCAACGGCAAGGGCAGGCTCCCGGACGCCACCCGCCGCCATGTCCGCGAGGTCGCAGAGCGCCTGGGCTACCGCCCTTCCGCAGCGGCCCGCACCCTCCGTACCGGAAAGTCGGGCCTGATCGGCCTGACCGTGACGACCTACGGGGACGAACCCTTCACCTTCACCGAGTTCGCGTACTTCGCGGAGATGGCCAGAGCCGCCACCTCCGCCGCGCTAGCCCGCGGGTACGCCCTCGTCATCCTGCCCGCCACCTCGCGCCACGACGTCTGGTCGAACGTCGCCCTCGACGGCACCGTCGTGATCGACCCCTCCGACCAGGACCCGGTCGTCACCGAGCTGGTGCGCCAGGGGCTGCCCGTCGTCTCGGACGGACGCCCGGCCGGCACGCTCCCGGTCACCGCCTGGGTCGACAACGACCACGGCGCCGCCGTGCTCGACCTGCTCGACCACCTGGCCGCCGCCGGGGCCCGCCGCATCGGCCTGCTCACCGGCACCACCACCGACACCTACACCCGGCTCTCCACCACCGCGTACCTCCACTGGTGCGAGCGCGTGGGCCAGGACCCGGTGTACGAGTCCTACCCCGCCCACGACCCCTGCGCGGGCGCGGTGGCCGCCGACCGCCTGCTCGCCCGCCCCGACCGCCCCGACGCCGTCTACGGCCTCTTCGACCCCAACGGCACCGACCTGCTGGCGGCGGCCCGCCGCTACGGCCTGCGGGTCCCCGAGGACCTGCTGCTGGTCTGCTGCAGCGAGTCGACCGTGTACGCGACGACCGAGCCCCCCATCACCACGCTCTCGCTCAAGCCGCGCAGGATCGGCACGGCGGTCGTCCAGCTCCTGATCGACGCCATCGAGGGCGTCGATCACGACGGACCCGTGGAGCAGGTCATACCGACGGAACTCATCGTGCGGACGTCATCGCAGCGCCGTCCGCCGCGCACCACGGTCAGTGCACCCCGTTCCCCGGCCGGGGATTGATCGGGTGATTTCGGACCAATCGACCGGTGAACCCGATGTGCGTCCGGATTCACCACCCCTGGTGCGTCACACAGCACGATCCGCATTCCTATGATGGGCGCACGACACCGCGGACCGCCCCGACCAGCAGGGCCCGTCAGGTGTACGGCGGCGCGACGGTGGTGGAGGGGTCGATGACACAGGGGGCCGGTCAGGAACCCGTGGTGCGGACTGCGACGTTGCGCGACTTCCGCGTACCGCCCTATGCCCAGAACCCGGTGCCGCCCGCGTCGCCGCACCCGGGCAGCGCCGTGCCCGGCCACGAGCCGCCGGAGGGGTACACCCCCACCGCGCGCGACCTGCCCGTGATCAACCGCGGGGACACCCTCCAGGTGCCGGCCGTCCCCGACCCGCGTCCCGCCCCGGAGCAGGGCCGCGGGCCGCTGTACGTCGTCGGTGACGTCCACGGCTATCTGGACGAGCTCCGCGCCGCCCTCGCCGAGCAGGGCCTCATCGACGCCGACGGCAAGTGGTCCGCGGGCAACGCCCGGCTCTGGTTCCTCGGCGACTTCACCGACCGGGGCCCCGACGGCATCGGCGTCATCGACCTCGTGATGCGGCTGTCCGCCGAGGCCGCCGCCGCCGGCGGCTACTGCAAGGCCCTGATGGGCAATCACGAACTGCTGCTCCTCGGCGCCAAGCGGTTCAACGACACCCCGGTCAACTCCGGCGCCGGCACCGCCACCTTCCAGGCCGCCTGGCTGCTCAACGGCGGTCAGAAGAACGACATGGAGCGGCTCCAGGACGTCCACCTCCAGTGGATGTCCCGGCTCGACGCGATCGTCGAGGAGGACGGGCATCTGCTGATGCACTCCGACACGACGGCGTACCTCGAATACGGCACCACCATCGAGGACGTCAACGACAATGTGCACGCCATTCTCACGCGCAACGACGCCGACGAGTGCTGGGACCTCTTCCGGAAGCTCACCAAGCGGTTCGCCTTCCGCGACGAAGGGGGCCCGCAGGCCGTCCGGGAACTGATGGCGGCCTACGGCGGACAGCGCATCGTCCATGGCCACAGCCCCATTCCGTACCTCCTCGGCGAGGTCGGGTCGGAGGACGGCGAGGACGGTTCCGGCCCCGTGGTCGAGGGCCCGCACGTGTACGCGGACGGGCTCGCCATCGCCATGGACGGCGGCGTGACCATGGCCGGAAAGCTACTGGTCGTCCAGCTGCCTCTGCATGACTGACGCGCTTTCGGGAAGACGCATCCTCGACCTGACCGCGCCGACTGCTGGGCCTATTTACGGAAACCCCCTGTCTCCCCGTGCCGTGGGCGCTCTACCATCGGCGTATCAGTAGCAGGCTCTCCTCCGTTTCCGCCCGAAAGCCCGGTACGAACGCGGGTGTTCGGGCCCTACGGAGCATCGGGGGATGCACATGAACAGCGCTCCGCACCTGCTGGCCGAGGACCGCCCCGAGTACGAGCGGATCCTCGACGACGCACTGCGTCATGCCCATGAGCGACCAGATCTGGCCGCGGTCGGCGAACGGCTCAACGCCGTGCAGCTGCGCACCATGGCACTGGACGCCACGGCGCTGATCACCGCGACGGCCGCCACCGAGTACCAGCACTACGTGCAGGCCCGCGCGGAACTGCGCAGACCGGCCGAGGGCGAGGACGAGGAGTCGGGCCCGCCCCCCGGCACGAACCCGCAGCGCCGGTCGGGCGCGGGTGCAGGAGCCGTCATCACGGTCCTGGCGCCGGTGCTCGCGGGCACCGCCGCGTTCATATTCCTGCTGGTCGGCTATCTGCTGCGGCTGCTCGACGATCCGCCCGCCTTCGCCTCGACCATGGTCTCCGCGGGCTGGTTCTTCGCCGCGGCCATGGCGGCCGCGATCCTGGTCGCCGCCGTCGGGCTGCTCATCACCGCGCTGCGCAACGGCGCGGAGCCGCGCCCCGTCGAGGAGGCGGAGGAGGAGCTTCCGGAGGAGGTGGCGCGGGCCCGGGAGGCATGGCGCCACGCCCTGCTGGAGCGCGGCATACTGCCGTTCCTGCGGGACGCGCTCGACGACCCCGACGCCGGGCGCGCCGCGCGCACACCGGCCCGCTCGGCGAACCGCATCCCGAAGGTCGGCTACAGCCGTCCGGACTTCACCAGCCCGGACGGCGGCCCGACCGCGGGCCCCCGGCCGACGTTCACCAGTCCGGACTTCACCGGCCCCGACTTCGGCGGCCCCGAGCACGAACCGGACTGACCGGCTCCGCGCCCCGGTCCGGCACGGGACGCCGCGGCCCCCTCCTGCGCGCCGCCGGTCTCGCGCCGGAGGTCCTGGGAGATCTTCATCGACGAGCGCGTTCACCGGGCGGCTGTTCGTCCCGGGAACCGGACCGGTTCAGCCGCAGCAGTCTCTCCCCGGTCGCGTACAGCTCGACCAGCAACGGCCGCATCGCCCTGCCCGCCTCCGTCAGGTCGTACCGCGTCCGCACGGGAAAGCCGCGCCGCCGCTCCACCGTCACGAGCCCCCGCTCCCGGAGGGCGCGGAGCCGCTCGCTGAGCACCTTGGGCGACAACTCGGGAAACAGCGCGCGCAGTTCCGTGAAGCTGCGGGGGCTTCCCAACAACTCGCGCAGCAACAAGGTGGTCCACCGGCCCGAAACCGCCGTGAGCGCCACTTCCACCGGGCATCCGGCCTCGGGCCGATGGGTACGGCCCGACTGCCCGGGTACCAACTCCGCGTCCCAGCCGTGGGTTTCCGTTTGGTGACGTATGTCGTCGGGCTGTTCGCTTGCCACATGACACATCCTCCCAGCCCGGCCCTGGCCCGCAGGGCCGCCGACCATCCGTTCGTCTTCGCCCGGGCCTTCAACACCTTCGATCCGGCGGTCCTGGACCGGCTCTACGAGCCCGACGCCGGCTTCGTGCCGAGGCCCGGCCGCCTGGTCACCGGAGCCGAGCGGTTCCGGGCCAACGACGACTTCCTCCGCCTGCGCGTCCCGATCGAGGTGTCGCCCCGCCACACGTACGTCGTCGGTGACCTGGCCCTGCTGATCGTCGACTTCGTCATCGCCGGGACCGCCGCGCACGGCGGTGAGGTACGCATCGAGGGCACTGCGACGGATGTCGCCCGTCGTGGGCCCGACGGATACTGGCGCTACGTGATCGACAACCCGTTCGGGGTGGCGGGCCCTCCCGAACCGGCACCGGCCGCCCCCCGCCCGCGCTGAGCACCCACGGCCAGGTGCCGCGGGTGCTCGGCGCGAACTCAGGAGCGGGTGCTCGGCGGGGGCTCAGGAGCAGGTGCTCGGCGCGGGTTCCGGAGCGGCCCCTCGCGCGGGTTCCGGAGCAGAGCTCAGTCCGCGATCGGCAGATAGACCCGGTTGCCCGCGGCCGCGAACTCCTTGGACTTCTCCGCCATGCCCGCCTCGATCTCCTCCTGCGAACCGCCGTGCTCGCGCCGGATGTCCTGCGAGATCTTCATTGAGCAGAATTTCGGTCCGCACATCGAACAGAAGTGCGCCGTCTTCGCCGGCTCGGCGGGCAGCGTCTCGTCGTGGTACTCCCGCGCGGTGTCCGGGTCGAGGGCCAGGTTGAACTGGTCCTCCCAGCGGAATTCGAACCGGGCGTCGGAGAGCGCGTCGTCCCACTCCTGCGCCCCCGGGTGCCCCTTGGCGAGGTCCGCCGCGTGGGCCGCGATCTTGTAGGTGATGACGCCGGTCTTCACGTCGTCCCGGTCGGGCAGGCCCAGGTGTTCCTTCGGCGTGACGTAGCAGAGCATCGCCGTGCCCCACCAGGCGATCATCGCCGCGCCGATGCCGGAGGTGATGTGGTCGTACGCCGGCGCGATGTCGGTGGTCAGCGGGCCGAGCGTGTAGAACGGCGCCTCCTCGCAGATCTCCTGCTGGAGGTCGATGTTCTCCTTGATCTTGTGCATCGGAACGTGGCCCGGCCCCTCGATCATGGTCTGGACGCCGAACCTCTTGGCCACCGTGTTGAGTTCGCCGAGCGTCCGCAGCTCGGCGAACTGCGCCTCGTCGTTGGCGTCGGCGATCGAGCCGGGCCGCAGCCCGTCGCCCAGCGAGTACGTCACGTCGTAGGCCGCGAGGATCTCGCAGAGCTCCTCGAAGCGCTCGTACAGGAACGACTCCTTGTGGTGCGCGAGGCACCACGCCGCCATGATCGAGCCGCCGCGCGAGACGATACCGGTCTTGCGGCGGGCGGTCAGCGGCACGTACGGCAGGCGCACGCCGGCGTGGACCGTCATGTAGTCGACGCCCTGCTCGGCCTGCTCGATGACGGTGTCCTTGTAGATCTCCCAGCTCAGTTCCTCCGCCCGGCCGTCGACCTTTTCGAGCGCCTGGTAGAGCGGGACGGTACCGATCGGAACGGGTGAATTACGCAGAACCCACTCACGGGTGGTGTGAATGTTGCGGCCGGTGGACAGATCCATCACGGTATCGGCGCCCCAGCGCGTCGCCCACGTCATCTTTTCCACCTCCTCCTCGATGGAGGACGTCACCGCGGAGTTGCCGATGTTGGCGTTGACCTTCACCAGGAACCGCTTCCCGATGATCATCGGTTCGATCTCGGGGTGGTTGACGTTGGCCGGCAGCACGGCCCGGCCCGCCGCGATCTCCTCGCGCACCACCTCCGGCGCGACGTTCTCCCGGATCGCCACGTACTCCATCTCCGGGGTGATCTCGCCCCGCCGGGCGTACGCGAGCTGGGTCACGGGCTGCCCGTCCCGGCTGCGGCGGGGCAGTCGGGGGCGGCCGGGGAAGACCGCGTCGAGGTTGCGCAGCCCCCCGCGCGGCGAGGTGTGCCTGAGTCCGTCGTCCTCGGGACGGACGGGGCGGCCCGGGTACTCCTCGGTGTCGCCGCGGGCGGTGATCCAGTTCTCCCGCAGCGGGGCGAGTCCGCGACGGACATCGGTCTCGACAGCGGGATCGGTGTACGGCCCCGACGTGTCGTACAGCGTCACGTCCTTGCCGTTGGTGAGGTGCACCTGACGGACCGGCACCCGGAGGTCCGGGCGCGAGCCCAGGACGTATCCCTTGTGCCAGCCGATGGACTTCCCGGCCTCGTCGCTCCGACTGGAGGCAGGCGTGCGTGCGTCCGATGTGGTCATGAGACCTACTCCCTACGCCGGCATTACCCGGTAACAGGTTCGGCGGTCGGCGCAGCTGCTTCCGTACGGACGTACGGATGTCAGCGCCCTCTCAGCCCGGTGCTCCGAGCTCCCGCGTGTACAAAGGTTCCCCCACGCTAGCGCCCCGTCCGGCGGAATGAACAGGGGGCCCGGCTCTTCTTGCGATGATCTGCCGGTGACATCCCCCCGTATCGACACCGAACTCCAGGGCCATCAGCACGGCCACTCGCACAGTCACGGTCCCGCGGCGCCCGTCTCCAGACATCTGCGCAAGGTCATCGCGGCCGTCCTGATCCCGTTCGCCACCGCTGTCGTCGTCGGTCTGGTGGTGCTCTGGCCGGGCGGCGCTCCCGCCCACGAGCGGACCGGCGTGGGGTTCGACCGGCAGACCCAACAGGCGAAGGTGGTGAGAGTCGACAAGGTGAACTGCAAGGACGTGAACGCGGTGCAGGTGCCGGTCGGCCAGGAGGCCGCCCCGCCGAAGGACAACGACAGGGGGCTGTGCCGGAAGGCCACCGTCGAGGTGGCGTCCGGGCCCGACAAGGGCCGGACGTTCGTCGAGATCGTGCAGCCCGACGCCCCGCGCCAACTGCGCGAGGGCCAGGGCGTGATCGTGTCATACGCGCCCGACGCGCCCCGCGAGCTGCAGTACTCGGTGACGGACGTGGCCCGGAAGGTCCCGATGACCCTGCTGGCCGGGATCTTCGCCCTGGTCGTGGTCGCGGTGGGCCGCATGCGCGGGGTGCTGGCGCTGGTGGCGCTCGCGGTGTCGTTCGCCGTGCTGACCCTGTTCATCCTCCCGGCCGTGCTCCAGGGCTCCAACCCGCTGCTCGTCGCGGTGGTGGGAGCCAGCGCGATCATGCTGATCGCGCTCTACATGTGCCACGGCCCGAGCGCCCGCACCTCGGTGGCGGTGATCGGCACACTGGCCTCGCTGCTGCTGATCGGACTGCTCGGATCGCTCTTCATCGGCTGGGCGAGCCTGAGCGGCAACACCGATGACAACACCGGCCTCATCCACGGCCTGTACCCGCACATCGACATGAGTGGTCTGCTGCTGGCCGGTGTCATCATCGGTTCGCTCGGGGTGCTCGACGATGTGACCGTCACCCAGACGTCCGCGGTCTGGGAACTGCACCGGGCGAACCCGTCGATGGGCGTGCGCGGGCTCTACCGGGCGGGGATCAGGATCGGGCGCGACCACATCGCCTCGGTGGTCAACACGCTCGTGCTCGCCTATGCCGGCGCCGCACTGCCGTTGCTGCTGCTCTTCTCCATCGCGCAGAGCAGCATGGGGACGGTGGCCAACAGCGAGCTGGTGGCGGAGGAGATCGTACGAACCCTGGTCGGCTCGATCGGACTGGTCGCCTCGGTGCCGGTGACGACGGTGCTCGCTGCACTGGTGGTCTCCGCGGACCGCACAGGGCTCGGCGCGGAAGCCGGAGCTTCGGCACCCGTACGGACCGGGAAGGGCCGGCGTCGCAGGACGAAGGCCTCAACGTCTCCAGGGGGTGAGCAATTCACCCATTCGGCAGGTGTCGTGTTCGACCGGTGACCCGGCCGGTCGCACCGGTTCCTTCAGCCGGCGTTCTGTTCTTCGGCGAGAATCCGGCCCAGGGCCTCCTCCAGATTGCCCTCGAAGTCACCGAGCGTGCACTCCTGCCCCAACGGCACGAGCTTGTCGGTCCGGTCGAGAAAAGCCACCAGCGGCGCGGTACCGGCCCGGAAGAGGGCCCGGTCCTCGCCGACCTGAAGCCGGATGTGCACATCGGACAACCCCTCGGGCTCCGTCGGCCCGATGTGCACATCACCGTCCCCACTGGGACTGTTGAGGCCGTCGAGCAACAACTCACGACCGAATGCCCAGGTGACGGGGGCATCGCCGGGCAGATGGAAGGTCATGCGGATCGCATACGGATCGCAGACCTCGTACCGGAGCTCCACCGGGATCCGGAAAGAGAGTTCCTCGGAGACGAGGAAGCTCATCATGACCTCAGCTTGAACCGACTCGCGCATCGTTCAACCCCGCAGTAGATGAATCTGGCCAGGAATGATCCCCCATGGCCCTATTGACGCCATCGTGGTGCACGCGATAGCAGATCACAAGGAGTGATTTTTCAGATACTGATAGAGAACACGAACGAACGCAAGAGGTTGGACACTTCGCCACGTAGCTGTTCGACTGCGGGGAGCAACCGGCTCTCCTGCTCCAGGGGTACTGAAATGGCCATCGCAGCAGCGGTGAATCCGGCCGCGATCGGGATGGCCGCGCAGACCGTGCCCAGCGCGTACTCCTGTCGTTCGATGACAGGTTCCATCCGTTCCAGCGACCGCAATCGTTCGAGGAGTGCCGCCCGGTCCCGCACCGAGTAGCGGGTCAGCGGGCGCACAGGGTAACGATCGAGGTGGTCCTCGCGGGCCTTCTCGTCGAGCTGGCTCAGCAGACACTGGCCGATCGCGTGGGCGTGCCCGGTCTCCCGGAAGGAGGCCCATTCCGTGACGGCGGGGGTGGCCGGGTCGTCGGCGACCGCGAGGAGGTCGATCTCGCCTTCGCGGTAGACGGCGCAATACACCGGTGCGCCGATGATCTCGCGCCAGCGGCTCAGCGAATCGGCCATCCTGCTGCGGCGGTGCCGCAATGTCCCTTCGCAGGCCAGGCGTTCGGCGGCGGCCCCGAAGAGGAACAAGCCCTTCTCCCGGCGCAGATAGCCCTCGTGCGTCAGTGTGCGCAGCAGGTGGTAGGCGGTGGGAAGGGGCAGCCCCGTCTCCCTGGCCAGTTGTTTCGCGGGCGCCCCGTCCCGGTGGGCACCCACGGCCTCCAGCAGTCTCAGCGCTCGCTGAACCGAACCGATCAGCGTCGGGACAGCAGTGCTCGATGCCGCGGTCAACGGTCACCCCCAGGCATGGTGACGGGCAGTCAGCCCGCCTGTGGGGGCCGCCCCCACCGACTGCCGCACGACTGGGTCCGGAGAGTGAAAGCCGTACAAACCACTGGTCAGCTCGGTGACGGTCGGTTGATTCCCAGATGGTGGCAGTGAATTGTCACTGTATCGGCCGGGTCCGCACGGAGCGTTGTTTCGTCCTTACGCTTAGCTCAGCCGGGCTAATCCCCGGCCGGCTTCCGATCTTCCTACCAGTCACCACGTGAGGAGGACGACATGAACTTGCGTACGACGAAGATGAGCCCGCCGACCAGGATCACGAATACCAGGATCTTGAAGAGCAGACTGATCACGAATCCGACCACATTGGCGATCAGACCGCCGAACACGACGATCGCGATGACCGGCAACGCGATCCACTTCACCCACCAGGGCATCCCGGCGAATATCTCCCGCACAGCCATCGTCCTTACCTCGTCTCTGTGAGTTCCTGCCTTCGATGCTAGAGGCGCGGCAGGGTCCGGCGGCGGTTCCGCGGCCCTTGAAGTCCCCTGATCGACCCCCTAGGGATCCCTGAGACCGGCCACCCGCTCTTCGGCCTCCGCTCCCCGGAGGGCGGGGAGCGGTTCCCGGGGCGACGGGAATCAGCTCTCCGACGGGAATCAGCTCTCCGGCGGGAATCAGCTCTCCGGCGGGGAGAAAACCACCATCACCCGCAGGTCCTCGGTGATGTGGTGGAACTTGTGGGCGACCCCTGCGGGCACGTACACCACGCTTCCCCTGCCCACCTGCGTGGTTTCCATGCCGACCGTGATCGCCGCACGCCCGCTGACCACGAAGTAGACCTCGTCCTGGTTGTGCGGCTGCTGCGGGTCGAGCTCACCGGCGTTCAGCGCGTACAGGCCGACGGACATGTTCCGTTCCTTCACGAACTGCAGGTACGCGCCGTCGTTGGCGGCCCGCTCCGCCTCCAGTTCGTCCAGTCTGAATGCCTTCATGGCCAGTCCGTCCCTTGCCTCTGCACTGCCGGTGTCCGCCACCGATCATGTCTGCCACGATCAGACACATGAAGAATTTCCTAGTCAAGACGATCGCCAACGCGGGTGCCCTGGCCGTGGCCGTCTGGCTGATCCAGGACATCACGCTGACCGGCGGCAGCACCGGTCGCAAGGCGCTCACGCTGATCCTGGTCGCCCTGCTCTTCGGCCTGGTGAACTTCGTGGTCAAGCCGGTCGTACAACTGCTGACGCTGCCGCTCTTCATCCTCACGCTCGGGCTGATCACCCTGCTGGTCAACGCGGTCATGCTGCTGCTGACCTCATGGCTGGCCGGTCTGTTCGACCTGAGCTTCCATGTCGAGGGCTTCTGGACCGCCGTGCTCGGCGGACTGATCATCTCGATCGTCTCGTGGGCGCTGAACGCGCTCCTGCCCGACAACGACTGAACGACGTCCGCGCACCGCTTCGACAGCAACCGGAACGGTGCGCACGGAACCGGTGGCACACCGGAGAGCAGCGAGGATGAACCATGAGCACCCTGGGCGACGGAACCCGGGCGGTACGGGCCGGGCTGCCCGACCCGGAACAGTTCGAGCCCACCCTGCCCGGCCCGGTGTTCGCCGCGCACTTCCACCTCTCCGGCGAGCCGACCGGCCCGTACACCTACGGCCGGGACACCAACCCGACCTGGACCCTTCTGGAACGTGCCATCAGCGAGCTGGAGGCGCCGGGGGAGGACGTCGGGACCACGGTCTTCGCCTCCGGGATGGCGGCGGTCTCGGCCGTGCTGCTGTCCCGGGCGCGCACCGGCGACGTGGTCGTGCTGCCCGACGACGGCTACCAGGCCCTGCCGTTGGTACGGGAGCAGCTGGAGGCGTACGGCGTCGAGGTGCGGACCGCGCCGACCGGCGACGACGGGCAGCTGGCGGTCCTCGACGGGGCGAAGCTGCTGTGGATCGAGACCCCGTCCAATCCGGGCCTCGACGTCTGCGACGTGCGCCGGCTCGTCGACGCGGCGCACGCGGTCGGCGCCCTGGTGGCCGTCGACAACACGCTCGCCACCCCGCTCGGCCAGCGGCCGCTGGAGCTGGGGGCCGACTTCTCGGTGGCCAGCGACACCAAGGGCATGACCGGGCACGGCGACCTCCTGCTCGGCCATGTGACCTGCCGCGATCCGGAGCTGATGGCGGGGGTGCGGCGCTGGCGCAAGGTCGTCGGCGCGATCCCGGGGCCGATGGAGGCCTGGCTCGCGCACCGTTCGCTGGCCACACTGGAGCTGCGGATCGACCGGCAGTGCGCCACCGCGCTGACCCTGGCCGAGGCGTTGTCCCGGCGGCCGGAGATCACCGGGCTGCGGTACCCGGGGCTGCCCTCCGACCCCTCGTACCCGCAGGCCGCCGCGCAGATGCGGCGCTTCGGGCCGGTGGTGTCGTTCGTCCTGCCCGACCGCGGACGGGCCGAGCGTTTCCTGACCGCGCTGCGGCTGGTCGACGACGCGACGAGCTTCGGGGGCGTGCGCTCCACCGCCGAGCGCCGGGGGCGGTGGGGAGGCGACGCCGTGCCGGAAGGCTTCATCCGCTTCTCGGTCGGCGCCGAGAACCCGGACGACCTGGTGGCCGACGTGGAACGGGCGCTGGACACGGCCGCGGCCGGCAGCTGACCGGCCGACGGTACGGCGGTCCGAGCCTCCCCCCTCGCGGCTCGGACCGCCTCCGGTTCTCCCTGCGAAGAACCGCCCAAGCCAGGCTAGTTGACCCTCAGTCAGTGTCCAATCACCGCAGCGACAGCGACCTATCGACATATTTATAGTTGTACGGGCCCGAAGCGTCGCGAAGGTGGGAGGGACCGGACATGGACCTGGCCCTGTTGCGCACGTTCGTCACGGTGCACCGGGCCGGTTCCTTCACCAGGGCGGCCGCCCTGCTCGGCCTCTCCCAGCCCGCGGTCACCTCACAGATCCGCACGCTGGAAAGACAGCTGGGCCGGCCGCTCTTCCTGCGCAGGGCCCGCGGGGTGACCCCGACGACCATCGGCGACGAACTCGCGCACCGGGCGGCCCCGCATCTGGACGCGCTGATCGAGATCACCGAGGCGGAGCTCGACGAGGAGTCGGGCGTACGGACCCTGCATCTGGCCGGGCCGCCCGAATTCACCTCGGTACGAGCCCTGCCCGCGCTCACCCCGTTCGTCGCCCAGGGGCTGGCGCTGCGCAGTTCCTTCTTCGCCCGCGCCGAGGAGGCGCTGGAGGGCCTGGCGGCCGGGCATCACGACCTGGCCATCGCAACGGCCCGTCCGCGCGGCGGGCTGCTCACCGCGACCCCGCTCTGCGACGAGGAACACGTGCTGGTCGCCGCGCCGCGCTGGGCCGGACGCCTCGGTCCGGGGACCTTGCGGCACAAGGGGCCGGTGGTGCTGGCACAGCTTCCGGTCGTGGAGGTCCACGAGAGCCTGCCGCTCGTCTCCCGCTACTGGACCGCCGTCTTCGAGAGCCCGCCCGCCGTGTCCGGGACCGTCATCGTGCCGGATCTGCGGGCCGTCCTGGAGTGCACGGCGGCGGGCGCCGGCCTCGCCGTGCTGCCGCGCTACCTGTGCGAGAGGGCGCTGGAGCGGGGAGAACTCGTGGCCCTCCTGGATCCCCCCGTGCCCCCGCTGCGCACCTATTTCCTGGCGGTGCGCACCGGCACCCTCGCCCTGCCGCACCTCGCGCGGGCGCACGAGGGGCTGCTGCGTGCCGCCGCCGACTGGTGAGCGCATACCCGCCCAGGACCGGACGAGTGTTTCAGAAGCGGTTCAGTGGGCCACTCTCTTGCCATGACCGAACGTCCTGTGGTCAAGCGCACCGCACGCGCCATCCTGCTCGACGGCAACGACCTGATCCTCATCAAGCGCACCAAGCCCGGAGTGGATCCGTACTGGCTCACGCCGGGCGGCGGGGTCGAGCCCGAGGACGCCACCGTCGTCGATGCCCTGCACCGGGAGGTGGACGAGGAACTCGGCGCCAAGATCACCGATGTGGTCCCCTGTTTCGTCGACACCGTGGAGCACATCGAGGGCGGTGGGGTGAAGGGAGTGAAGGTCCAGCACTTCTTCGTCTGCCGACTGGAGTCGATGGATCTGTCCCGGCGCCACGGCCCGGAGATCGATGACCCCTGCGGGGAGTACGACGTCGTGCGGGTGCCGTTCAGCCGCATGGGGATCGCCGCCGTCCACCTCGTACCGCTGTCGCTGCGGCACTACCTGGACGGCAACATCGAGGGCGTACGGGCGATGCACGCACCCGACCTGGGCTGACCGGCGACAGCCTCGGCCCGCCCTCGTTACCGTTCTGGTTCTCGCTCCCGCCCTCGATCCCGTCCCGTCCTCGTTCTTGGGCGCGGGTCGTCGTCGGCTGGGGTCGTGGGCGCGGTCCGGGCCGGGCCCGGGGTGGTCGCCCGGATCAGCCGTGGCCGGTCCCCGTCAGCTCCTCCAGGTAGTCGTGCCGGATGCGCTCGGCCGGTATGCCGACCCCTCTCAGCACGTCCACGCCGCTGCGGATCATGCCGGGCGGGCCGGAGAGATAGGCGTCGTACTCGTGCCACGGGCCGCACGCGCGCACGGCCTCGGGCAGCAGCCCCTGCAGGACTCCGTCCTCCCCCCGGCCGGAGGCGACCACCGGCCGCACCGCCAGCCAGGGGTAGATCCGCTCCAGCTCGGTCAGGGTGTCGATCTCGTACAGGTCGTGATCACTGTGCGCCCCGTAGAACACCTCCACCGGACGCCGGTCGCCCCGCTCGGCGACCTCCTCCACCAGTGCCTTGATCGGGGCTATGCCCGTGCCCCCGCCCAGGCAGAGCAGCCCGTGGTGGGTGGAGTGGTCGACCGTCATCCTGCCGGTGGGCGGGCCGAGGCGCACGACGTCCCCCGGCCGGGCCCGGTGCACCAGGGCACTGGAGACCCAGCCGGCCGGGACCGCCTTGACGTGGAAGGTGAGCAGACCGTCGGGGCGGGGCGCCGAGGCGAAGGAGTAGTGCCGCCAGGTCCGGGGCCACCACGGGGTCTCCACGGCCGTGTACTGACCTGCGAGAAAGGGGTAGGCGTGGTCGGGACGGAGCGTGAGCACCGCTATGTCGCGGGTTCTCAGCTCGTGGAAAACGATCTCCGCATGCCACCAGGCGGGGGCCCACTGCTCGTCCTCGGCAGCCGCGTCGATCATGATCTGCGACATCGTGGTGTAGGCGCGCACCCATGCCGCTTCCGCCTTCTCGTCCCACGTGGCGGTCGCATACCGGCTCAGGGCACCCAGAAGCGCCTCCCCCACCGCTGGATAGTGCCCGGACAGCGTGCCGTACTTGCGGTGTCCCCGGCCCAGTTCACCGAGGTACTCGGTCAGGGCAACGGGATCGTCCAGTCGATCGGCCGCGTTGAGGATCGCGCGCAGGAGCCGGTCGCGCTGGGTGTCCATCGCGACCGGGAACAGCTCGCGCAGCTCCGGACGCCGGACGAAAAGCAGGGCGTAGAAGTACGAGGTCACCTGGTCGGCCACGGGTGAGATCTCGGTCAGAGTGCGATGGATCAGAGCCGCGTCGGCAGATCTGTGTGTCGCGTCCTCGGTCCACCCGGTGGCCGGAGCATCCATCCTGTGCCTCGCCTCAAACGTCTTAATGGTCGCCTTACGTACCCACACGGTCCGCAGCCCTGTCCATGGGTGCGGTCGGGACCCATCGGCAGCCGCCCGGTGAGCTCTGCCACATCCCTCGGTCCAGCATGCCCTGCCCCACGTACGGGCCGGACGGAACAGCAGGAAGTCCGGTTATCGAAACGACCTTCCGTCCGGCTCTCTGCCCCGCGACCGACCTGCGGAATCCATCACGCGCACTCGGACTGTGCCGGTTCCGGCAACCGCCCTCGCAGCCGGACGGAACGGCGTCCCGCTCCGGGGAGGAAGCTCGCGGAGAAGGCGTGCTGTACGCCGAGGCCAGTACGCGCGGTTACTCCCGCTGTGGGACGTCCTCTCGCCTCGGTGCGGGCACCGTGTTTCACGTGAAACCACTCAAACGCTCCCTCCGCCGCGGTCTCCTGGTGGCGCACGTCTCGATATCCGTGAGCTGGCTGGGACTGACCGTCGGGCTGCTGACGCTCGGCATCACGGCCTTCCTCACCGAGGAGCCCGCCACCGCACGGGCCGCCACCCTCGCCATGAAGGTCTTCGGTGACTGGCTGGTCGTACCGGTCGCTCTGCTCTCCCTGATCAGCGGCCTCGTCCTCGCACTCGGCACCCCCTGGGGGCTGGCCAGACACCGATGGGTCTGGACGAAGTTCTGGCTCACCCTGATCACGACGGCACTGTCCGTGTTCTCGTTGCGTCCCGGCATCGACGAGGCAGCGGCACGCGGCACCGTCGACATCGACCTGGTGGTCGCTCCGTCGGTGGCGACGGCGACCTACCTGTTCATCACCGCGATATCGGTACTGAAGCCCTGGGGGCCGACCCGTCGCGGTCGACGGCAGCGTCCGGCTGCCAGAACCGGTGAGGCAGCTGCCGGGAGCGGTAAAGCAGTGGACGTGCGAACACCACGTCGGACAGCCTGACCCCCATGCCCAGCTCACTTCCCCGCCCGCCCGCCGACTCGCCCGTGCGGCGCCTCACCCCGGGTGACCTGGTCGCCTGCGCCGATCTCTGCGAGGACCGGGGCTGGTCCCGCGACGAGCACAGATGGGGTCTCCTCCTGGCCGCGGGAACGGCTTACGGCATGGACGACCCCGAGGGAAAGGGGCTGATGGCCACCTGCGTGGTGACCTCCTACGGTTCGCGGCTGGCCGCCATCGGCATGCTGCTCGTCGCGGAGCGGTACGCGCGGCAGGGCATAGGCCGACGGCTGATGAACCATGTGATGGCCGGGACCGGGGACACACCGCTCAGCCTCCATGCGACATCCGCGGGGCAGCCTCTCTACGAACAGCTCGGATTCACTGCCGTGGGCCGCACCGAGCGGGTTACCGGCCTCTTCCGGCCGACCGGGGACAGCTCCCCCACCGTGTCCGTCCGCCCGGCCTCGGCGGAGGACCTGCGCACCCTGGTCCGGCTGGACGCGGAGGTCTTCGGCACCGACCGGACCCACGTCCTCGCCCGGCTGCCCGCGTACGCCGACCACATCCGGGTCGCCGAGGACGGCGGAGACCTCGTCGGTTACGCGGCGACCTGGCCGAGCGGAGGCACTCAGGTGGTGGGCCCGCTGATCGCTCGTGACACCGCCACGGCCCGGGAACTCGTCGCCTCTCTCGCCGGGACGACGGATCGCCCCCTGCGCACGGACATCGACGCACGTCATTCGAAGCTGCTCGACTGGTTCGGGGAATGCGGTCTGCGGCCCGGCCCCACGACCACGCTGATGGTTCGTGGGGCTTCCGACCTGCCCGGGGACTGGAGCCGCCGCTACGCCCCCCTGACCGTGGCGATGGGCTGACGACCGATCCGGTACCGAAGACCCCGACGGCACGGAGCACGAGCGGCGGGGGTTTTACTTCCCAGGGGATCGCCGCAGCGCTTCATGCGCGTCCCCATGCCTGCAGTCACTGGTCAATTGGCACGCCGGGGCTGTTTCGGAAGTCGCCTACCCTGAATGAAAGCGGCTCCGACCCGGAAGAGAGACCCATGACAGCGACGGACCCCGCACTGACCGCCCTCGCCCAGGGCTGGTGCGCCCTCTCCCTGCTTCACGGGAAGATTGAGGCCCGCATCGAGCGGGCCCTGCAGTCCGGGCACGGTCTCAGCGTGCGGGAGTACTCCCTGCTCGACGTCTTGAGCAGGCAGCACAGCGGCCCCGGGGGACACCTCCAGATGAAGCAGGTCGCGGATGCCGTCGTTCTCAGCCAGAGCGCCACGACCCGTCTGGTCACCCGTCTCGAGGACCGCGGGCTGCTGACCCGGTATCTCTGCGCCACCGACCGTCGCGGCATCTACACCGATGTCACAGAATCCGGTCTCGCCCTGCTCGCCGAGGCCCGGCCGACCAACGACAGCGCGCTGCGTACCGCACTCGACGAAGCCGCCAGGAACCCTGAGCTGGCCCCGCTGGTCGAAGCCGTCGAAACGCTGAAGGCCCCCGCACCGACCGCGTGAACCGAACAGGTCGCCACCGACCGCGCGAACAGGCCGAACCCGGGTGCGCCACCCGGTCGTTCTGCATAGTCTGCCGATCATGAGCCACCTGGAAATAAGCCCTGCGGGCCTTACCGACATCCCGGCGATCGTGGCCATGCTCGCCGACGACCCACTGGGGGCACAGCGGGAGTCGCCGGACGACCTCGCCCCGTACCGCACCGCGTTCCAACGGCTGGCGGACGACCCGAACCAGCATCTGGTCGTCGCCGTGCGCGAAGGCCGGGTCGTCGGAACACTGCAACTGACCGTGATCCCGGGGCTCTCCCGTCGCGGCTCGACCCGCTCGGTCATCGAGGGCGTACGCATCCACGCCGATGAGCGCGGCAGCGGCCTGGGCACCCTGCTGATCGAATGGGCCGTGGATGAATCCCGGCGCCAGGGCTGCCAGTTGGTCCAGCTGACGTCCGACGCCACCCGGACCGACGCCCATCGTTTCTACGAGCGGCTCGGTTTCACCGCCAGCCACGTCGGCTTCAAACTCGCGCTCTGATGCGTGGTCCGAGGCCCCGCTCCGTCCAGCTGACGGGGACACGGACCGCTCCGTGCCCCCGCGCCCCGCTGGACCGGGAGGCGGCGGCCCGATCGGGCCGCCCGTGTTTCACGTGAAACGTGACGCTCAGACCTCCAGGCCCCGCCACCCGCCCTCGTCGACACCGCCGGGAACCGCCGCTGCGGGGTCGTACGGCTCCCGTGTGAAGACGAACGAGCCGAGATCGAGGTGGTTCACGCTGCCGTCCTCGTTCCGGACCACGCGCAGCGTCTCCCCCGCGTAGTAGCCGTCGAGACCGACCCAGGTGCCGTCGGGCCGTGCGGTGAACCGGGCGCCGCGGCCACTGCCCTGCATCGGCCGGAGTTCCACCCCGCCGCCCGCGGTCATGCGCAGGATGTTCGCCCGGGTGCCCCAGTACCAGGGGCCGGTCAGCGCGAGCAGTTCGGCGTCCACCTCCGGCAACGGACGCCAGGGCTCGGGGATGCGGGGCTCGGCCTCGGCCACGATGCCCACGAGATCGGCGGCGACGCCACCGACCATCACACCGGCCGTCGTATTGGTGAGCACGACGGCCGACACATCGTTCTCGATGTCGATCCACAGGGATGCCAGGAAGCCCGGCAGCGAGCCCATGTGCCCGATGAGCGTACGGCCGTCCACCCGCAGCACCTGGAGTCCCAGCCCGTATGCCAGCTCCCAGTCAACGGACTCGCCCGGCGCGGACGGTTCGCGCATCTGCCGCACGGAGGCGGCGCGGAGCACCCGGTCGTCCCCCTCGGCCAGGAAGGCCGCGAAGCGCAGGAGATCACCGGTCGTCGACCAGAGCTGGCCGGCCGGGGCCATCAGCCCGAGGTCCTCCACCGGTTCGGGAAGCATGACATCGGCCCAGGGGTGCACGGCCCAGCCCCCCGCGTGCGGGGACTGCGGCTGGGAACTCGTACGGTGCATGCCCAACGGCTCCAGGATCTCCCGTTGCAGCACCTGCTCCCAGCTCGCCCCGCGCATCTTCTCGATCAGCGCGCCCAGCAGGGTGTAGCCGGGATTCGAGTAGTGGTAGCGGTGGCCGGGGGTGTGTAGCCGCGTCTGCTCGCCGAGCACGTCGGCCAGTTCGGGCCGCAGTGCGCCCGGCGTCCGCTCCCACCAGGGTCCGGGGGATTCGGCGGCGAGTCCCGCGCTGTGTCCCAGCAGTTGATGGACCGTGACGTCACCGACGCCGGTGCCCGGCAGGTGTTTCTCCAGCGGGTCGTCCAGGTTCAGGAGACCTTCGTCCCGCAGGCGCAGCACCAGCACCGCGGTGAAGGTCTTGGTGAGGGAGCCGATCCGGAACTGTGTGTCGGTGTCGGGGGCGTGGTCGTCGATGCAGCTGCGGGAACCGCTCCAGACGATCTTTCCCTGTCGCTGCACTGCGGCGACGAGCGAGGGCGCGCGGCCTTCCGACTGCGCGGTGGCGATGCGGTGCAGCAGGGCGCGCCGGGTACCGGGAAGCAACTGTTCGGATAGGGAGGTCATGCTCAAGAACTACCTGGAGAAGCCTGCGGCGGCGACCTCATTTCAGGGCGCTCCGCGGTCCCGGCCAAGGGCGTGGCCGGGACCGCGTGCCCATGTGGCCGCCCGCTCCCGCGCCGGGCTGTACGGGCTGGTGAGATCGGCTCTCCACGCTGTTCGGCGGCCGGTCGGGCCGGTGACGAGAGTCGGCGGTCGGCCTTCGGCACCGGCCCGAGGAGCGAAGGCGGCTCAGTCCTCCCAGTCCTCGTCCTCGCCGCCGCGCATGACGCGCCAGCCCTTGATGTTCTCCTGCGCCTTGCGGGCCAGCTCGGCGTACTGCACCGGGCATTCCCACAGCTCACGGGCCGAGAGTTCGGCGGGCACGGGAGTGTCCGGGTGGTCCTCCGGCGCGTACAGGTGGACCACCGCGCGGTACCGGCTCTGCACGGAGCCGTCCGCGGTGGACCAGGGATGCCTCGGGTGGTCGCAGGAGACGTCCAGGTCGACGGTGTCGAGAGCGGCGACCAGATCACGGGCGTAGGAGGGCGGCAGCCCCTCGTAGGTCTGGACGATGCCCATCCACATGCACAGGAACAGGCCGAGCCGCTCCTCGTCCCGCACCTGTCCGGAGAGCCGACGACGGGCCGCCCACAGCGCGACCGGGCCCGTGTTGTTCTCCCAGGTACGGCGGATCGACTCCTGCACCGCGACGATGTCGATGCCGCCGTCATCCCGGACGAACTCCGCGTCGAGGTGGGAGACGTCGACGCCGCCGAAGATGTTCCGGTACGCCTCACGCACGTGGCCCGCGGCCTGGTCGACGAGGTCCGCGAGGAACCCCTCGCAGTCGAACGCCACCAGTTCCTCGCCCTCGAGACCGTAGTCCTCGGCGAACACGGCCCGGCCGGCCTCGGTCAGCAGACTCACCCCGGCCTCGATCCCGTACTCCGAGTCCAGGTCCGAGGGATGGGAGTCGGCCGGGCAGGTGCAGGTGGCCGGGTCCAGCGTGGCCCGGAACCCGTCCAGGGCCTCCGTGTACGACACGAACAAGGACTTGTTGAAGACGCGTGCCGCCACGTACCAGCACGTGGCGTACAGGAGGATCGCGTACCCGGTCCGCTCTCGGCGGCCTTCCGGGGAGCCGACGCGGCCGAGCGCGTCCGACGCATCGTCGGCGAGAACGACGAGGGTCGCCTCGGGATCCACACAGGGGTAGTCACTGACGATTCCGGACAGGTCGGAGATCAGTTCGCTGTGTTCGTCAGTCAGAGCAGGCGTCACTTCAGTCACACCTGTAACCGACGATCAGGCCGTACGGGGTGGTTCCCCGGTACGCGGGCGACACCGTCTCCCGCGTCCACTCCGTTCCGCCGAGGGTGAAGACCGGCTCGGCCTGGCTCGGCGATCACTACGTTCCGGCTCCATACGGTGGGGCCCTGCACGCCTTTCACCACCCGTCGGCCGATCAGACCGTGCTCCCCGACGTCGGCCACCGCCCCCGGCGCGCGCAGCGGGCCTGGCGCGACATCGTCGGCCTGCTCGCCGAGTGCCTGCCCGGGACGAAGTGAGCCGGAGCGTCGGTACCCCCACCGTCGTCGCGCACCCCGCGGACTCCCCTGGTGCGTGTCGTTTCCCTCGGGGTGCGGGAATGTTCCGGCGGCCGGCTTCGTTGCCTCTGCGCCCTGCACGTCGCGACTCCCGGGAGCATCGTGTCCGAAGCCATGTCCGCCATGTCCGCCGTCTCCACCGTTCTCCCCGCGCTTCCGGCCCTGAGCGCACAGGCCGAGCGGCTGATCGAACTGGGGGTGCACGAGATCGCCGGACTGTCCGTCGACGATCTGCGTACCTTCGCCGAGGCCGCCGAGCTCCCCGCGGGCGGCGACGGCGCCCTGCTCGCCGTTCACCCGGACCGGGCTCCTGCCTCCGCTCTCGCGCCGCTGCTCCGCCGCGACGGCAAGCCGGGCTTCGTCGTCACCGACATGCCCGATGTCGACCTCTTCGCCCCGCTCGACACCGTCGCCCTGCCCGATGCTCCGCTCTACCTCCTCACCGGCGTCGACCGAGGCGACCAGATGGCCGACTGGAGCCCGAACGAGGCGCTGCCCGCCCTCACGGCGAAGGCCCGAACCCCGCTGCTGCTCACCGAGGGCATCCACTGGGTGATGCAGCAGCCCGCCGTCCTGGAGCGCAACCACTGCTTCATGACCATCGGCTCCCGGCTGCGCAAGACCGACAGCGCGCTGGACGCCCGCACGCCGGCGATCTGGATCAGCAACGGCACCGGACGGGACGGCCGCGAGCGCCGCAACGCCCCCAAGGTGGGCTGGTGCTGGGCGGGCAACCGGCACACCTGGCTGGGTTTCGCCTCCGCGACGAACCGCCTGGTCCAGGGCCTGTGAGCAGTCACGGGCCTGTGAGCAGTCGTGGTCATGCGACGTGACGGAGTCCGCGGAACCGGATGACCGACCGCGCGGCCAGTGCCTCGGTCCGATCGGAGGGGATAGGGCGAGGACGAAGCAGCAGAACGGCCGTCACAACCCGCTCCGAGAACCGGAACACCACCGCCGAGAAGTCCGGCACCACGAACGAGGACCCGCGGGACTCCCCTGGTCCGCGGGACTCCCGTGTAGGGAGCGGATGGAGTCCGGCACGTCTACTTACGATGTGTGCGTAGACGAGCACTCTCCCCGCTCAGCAACTCTTCCTGGTTCAGCACGCTGGGGTTCTCGGGCCGGAGCAACTGCTGGGCAAGGAGCTCGGAGCGGGTCAGCTCGAGCAACCGCCCCATCCAGTTTCGTCCCCGGCTGTCGGGAACGTCTCTCCAGAAGGGTGAGTCCGAGAAGCCGGTGTAGCTGATCCTGGCGTCCCCTGTGGAGACGAGGACCTGGGCGAGTTCGGGGTGCTGAGTGAACTTCGCACGAAGGAGCCCTGCCATGACCGCGAGCCGAACGAGGGGCCAGTCACTCCGGTGCGTTGCCCGGCCACCCAGGTCATGCGCCTCTCTGCCGGAGGCCGCCTCCCGGATTCTGCTTCTGTCAGAAGCGTCGGCCGCCGACAGCGCCCAGTACCCATGCAGTACGGACGCATAGGACTCGCCGGCGAACACGATCTGTGCGGGGAAGTCGTTACGGAGCATGAACAGCCCCGGCTGCTCAGGCCATCCCTGTGAGTAAAAGGTTTCGTGCGAGATGAGAGCCGGTCGGCCGGGTTCTGAAGGGTCGTCGGCATGCTGGATGGCTCGCCGCTCCTGCTCCCTCTGGACTCCCTGATCTCCGCGGCTGAAGTAGTCCAGGACGTCCTGATGCATCTCCGCCGTCACTACCGGGCCATCGCCGTCGACGGCCTCACCAATGTTCGTGAGCAGGATCCGCAAGGGACGGTCCTGGCGGTCCATGTCTCCGAGGACGTAGATCCGAAGATGCGGCGGAACCGCCAGATATGCCTTCCGGAGAAGTGCTCGGTTGGACTCGGACGGCTCCTGCTGAAAGCGTCGGATCGCCTCCCGGCAACGTTGCCCGGCAGTTGGCCGCTCATTGAGTGCTTCGATGCGATCAGCGACTTCCAAAAGAAATCCCTCTGGTGTCAGCGGTTCGGCATGACGGGAGGCCCACTTCGATGGTTCGTCGGGAAGCGGTGGAGTCTCAGGGTTGCTCACCGCCAATCGACCCGTTGCCAGCATCTTCGCGAGACCGACCAAGTCCGTACGTTCTCCGCAGATGATCGCTCCGTCCGCGAAGACGATCAAGTCGTCGAGGTAATACTCACTGCCTGGTCGATACCGCCGCCAGACGTGGCACCAGGCCCCGTCGATCCTCTCTCCGTCCACCATCCGGTACGTCGGTCCCCGCCAAGTCATGGGCGCACGCTATCGCCTGCGAAACGATCATGGGAGTGGCAAAGGAGTCCCAGGGCGCCGCTTCTTGCCCGGCTGGGAACTGAGGTGGAACGCGATGGCTGAACCTGATCCAACAAGTCGAGTGGTAGCGGTCCACCGAGGTTTCAGACTCCCGAATCGCTCGGCATTGCTGATGTACCGCTGAGATACGGGCTCGATTGCTGGACTCAATCGGCCCCCTGCAAATCCTGTAGGTTCTCACTTTCGGTGTCAGGCGCCGACGCTGTGAGCTGGACGTTCCTCTTCAGTCTCACGACGTGTCGGCCGCCGGCTGTCTCAGATCGGTGTCATTTCCTCAGACTGCCCAGCCGGCTGCCGGACCTCATGAACCTGCATCGGCGGCCGTCCGTTCCATCCACTCCCGCACCTTCACTGCTTGCTCGATGCGGTTGACGATGTCCTTCTTGGACGCCGTGTCCAAGGTCTCCGGGATCTTGTCGAAGGTGTCGGGAAGGACGTCGAGGAGACCCCAGATCTGCTCGCCGGTGCTGACGGTCAGCAGTTGCTGGCACCTCCACTGCAGCGGCACCTCGGGACGGTGCGTGAGCCGCTGCACGAGTGTCGGGAACAGGTAGTGCGTCGCTTCTGCGGCGAGGTGCTCTCGTAGCCAGTCGACCGGGAGCCGCTGGCTGAAGCCATGCATAGCGGCCTCCTGGGCCAGGTCCAGGAGCTGAGCGGTGTCGACGGCTCGGACGGTGCGGGGAAGGGTCGGGGTCATGTCGCGATGATGCCAAGAAGCCAGTGCGGCGCCGAGTGAACCGCCCCGGGTTCGGTAGAGATCTCAGATTGTGGTTGTGACCTGGGGTTTCGTGGATTCCATGTAGTGATTGGCCTCGTATTCGGCGGGCGGGACGTGGTCTATCTCACCGTGAAGTCGGCGGTGGTTGTACCAGTCGACGTACTCGGCGGTGGCGAGCTCGACCTGCGAGAGCGTCTTCCAGGGCCTCTGGGGCTTGATCAGCTCGGTCTTGTACAGGCCGATCGTGCTCTCCCATCAGGGCATTGTCGTAGGCGTCCCCGACCGATCCGATCGAGGCGGCGATGCCGGCGGTGTCCAGGTGCTCGGCGAGCCGGAAACTCGTGTACTGCGAACCCGCATCGCTGTGATGGATCAACTCTCCCGGCCGAATGGGGTGTTGGTCTCGGTCGCGTTGCCAGATCGCCATCTCCAGGGCGTCCAGCACGAAGACCGTTTCCTTCGCGGTGGCCGCGGACCAGCCGACGATCCGGCGGGAGAAGGTGTCCACGACGAAGGCGACGTGGACGACACTGGCCCAGGTTTTGACGTGGGTGAAGTCCGCGACCCAGCAGCGGTTCGGGGCGCTCGCGACGAAGTCGCGGTCCACCAGGTCCGGGGCCCGCTCGGCCTGGCCGCCGGGAAGCGTGGTGATCACACGTCTGCCGCGGACCGCGCCGGCGATGCCGAGCTCGCGCATCAGGCGTTCGACGGTGCAGCGGGCCACGACGTGGCCCTGCCGGTTCAGCTCCCTCCAGATCTTCCTCGCCCCGTAGACACGGTAGTTGGAGTCGTGGACGTGCTGGATCAGTTCCTTCAGCTCGCCGTCCCGCACGGTCCTGGCGGACGGCACGGTCCGGCGCTTGTGGTGGGCGTAGTAGGTGGAGGGGGCGATCTTGCAGTCGTGTGCGCTCAGCACACGGCAGATCGGCTCGACGCCGCCGAAGCGGTCCCGGTGCTCGTCGATGAACGCTACGAGCGTGTGTGTGGCCGGTCGAGCTCGGCCGCGAAGAAAGACGCCGCGGCCTTCAGGATCTCGTTGGCCCGCTTCAGCTCGGCGACTTCCTTCTTCAGAGCCTTGACCTGGGCGGACTCTTCCGTCGTGGTCCCCGGACGGGTCCCCGCGTCGATCTCGTGCTGCTTCACCCAGTTCCGCAGCGTCTCGCGGGAGCCGATGTCCAGCTTCTCGACCACCGCCTGCAAGGCCGCGGTATCGGTCGGGTGGTCGCCGCGGACCTCGGCGACCATGCGCACCGCACGTCGGCGCAGCTCAAGCGGGTAACGGGAAGGTCGTGCCATGACTCGATCCTTTCATGAAATCGAGTCTCCACTTCACCCGGGGCGGTTCATAGGCTTCTGGCCCTTGTGCCAGCGGAACGTCCGCCACGGGCAAGCCGACTGCAGGAAGTCGGCAGGCACCGTACGCCAGTCTCGGTCCTCTACGAGAGCACCACGTTGATGACGGATACTCACCGTCGCAGCGACGTCCACCGCACCCCCAGCCCACGAGTGACTGCCCGTGTAGCCAAGGTGTCAGCGTTCGCTCCCCGCATGGAGAGGTCGCCCCTTACGTCACCCGGAAGAGTGAGCGCTCCGAGCTGCGAGTCTCATGATGGCTGCATAAATGCCATCCATATGCAGCTGGCGCTGAGATTATGAAGCTGGATTTGAGACCCTGCAAATCCCGTCGTCAGGTCTGGGCCATGTCCACGAAGCGCGAGTAGTGGCCCTGGAAGGCCACGGTGATCGTCGCCGTCGGACCGTTACGGTGCTTGCCGACGATGATGTCCGCCTCGCCGGCGCGCGGGGACTCCTTCTCGTACGCGTCCTCGCGGTGCAGCAGGATCACCATGTCGGCGTCCTGCTCGATGGAGCCGGACTCACGCAGGTCGGACACCATCGGCTTCTTGTCGGTGCGTTGCTCGGGGCCACGGTTCAGCTGCGAGAGCGCGATCACCGGGACCTCCAGCTCCTTGGCCAGGAGCTTGAGGTTTCGGGACATGTCCGAGACTTCCTGCTGGCGGCTCTCGGAACGCTTGGAACCACCGGCCTGCATCAGCTGCAGGTAGTCGATGATCACGAGCTTGATGCCGTTGCGCTGCTTGAGCCGACGGCACTTCGCCCGGATCTCCATCATCGACAGGTTGGGGGAGTCGTCGATGTAGAGCGGCGCGGTCGACACCTCCGGCATCCGGCGGGCCAGCCGCGTCCAGTCCTCGTCCGTCATCGTGCCGGACCGCATGTGGTGCAGGGCGACCCGGGCCTCGGCGGACAGCAGGCGCATGGCGATCTCGTTGCGGCCCATTTCGAGGGAGAAGATGACGCTCGGCAGGTTGTTCTTGATCGACGCGGCCCGCGCGAAGTCCAGGGCGAGCGTGGACTTTCCCATGGCCGGACGGGCTGCGATGACGATCATCTGGCCGGGGTGCAGGCCGTTGGTGAGGGAGTCGAGATCGGTGAAGCCCGTGGGCACCCCGGTCATCTCCCCGCTGCGCGAACCGATCGCCTCGATCTCGTCGAGAGCGCCCTCCATGATGTCGCCGAGCGGCAGGTAGTCCTCGCTGGTGCGCTGCTCGGTGACGGCGTAGATCTCGGCCTGCGCGGAGTTCACGATGTCGTCGACATCGCCGTCGGCCGCGTATCCCATCTGCGTGATCTTCGTACCGGCTTCGACGAGCCGCCTCAGCACCGCCCGCTCATGGACGATCTCCGCGTAGTACGAGGCGTTGGCCGCGGTCGGCACGGACTGGACGAGGGTGTGCAGATACGGCGCCCCGCCCACCTTGGTGATCTCGCCGCGCTTGACCAGCTCGGCCGCCACCGTGATCGGGTCGGCCGGCTCGCCCTTGGCGTAGAGGTCGAGGATCGCCTGGTAGACGGTCTCGTGTGCGGGGCGGTAGAAGTCGTGCCCCTTGATGATCTCCACGACATCGGCGATGGCGTCCTTGGACAGGAGCATGCCACCGAGGACTGACTGCTCGGCGTCGAGGTCCTGGGGCGGCACCCGCTCGAAACCGGGGGAGCCGCCCTCCCAGAGATCACCCCGCACCTCACGGTCGTGCTGCTCGCCGCGGTCCCTGCCCTCACCGCGGCGGCGACGGGAAACGGGCAGACGGTCGCCGGGACCGGTGTCGGCCCAGGGGTCGTCCAAAGGCTCGGGAATGCTCACCGGGCCACCTCCTCCCGTCCGCTCAGCGGACCTCGCCACGCCACTCTTTCTTACGGCACAGCACCGACAAACAAGACGCCCGACTCCGGTTCCGGCGCGTCGAGTTATGCGTGGTTCCAGGACCGGAACAGGGTGCGGGCGCCGGACCACGGTAGGCCGCTCCGCACCGTCAGCCAATCTGGTTATCCACAGGGCATGTGGACGACTGACCAGATGCTGTGGAGAACCCTGCAGAACCTGTGCACGGAGCGGGGGACAGCACTGTGGACAAACTCATAACCCCTCCGCCATCACCGTGCTGACCTGGGCTTTTCTCATCCACCGACTGTGGGGGAGAAAAACTTCGCGCGTCGGCACAAGATCACGACAAACAGCGCACGGGAGAACGCCCCACCCCAACAAAAGTAAGGACTGAGAGAGCATTGCATCTATTACCTGTGGAAGATTAGATTGACCCTCATGATCCAGGCCCCGGCATCGCCACCATCCAGTCGTCGACGGCACGACCGCGAGATCATCGCCCTCGCCGTCCCCGCCTTCGGCGCGCTTGTCGCCGAGCCGCTCTTCGTGATGGTCGACAGCGCCATCGTCGGCCATCTCGGCACCCCGCAACTGGCTGGCCTGGCCGTCGCCGCCGCACTGTTGACCACCGCCGTCAGCATCTTCGTCTTCCTGGCGTACGCCACCACCGCGGCCGTGGCACGGCGGATCGGCGCGGGCGATCCGGCCGCCGCCATCCGGCAGGGCATGGACGGCATCTGGCTGGCCCTGTTGTTGGGCATGGCCGTCATCGCCGTCGTGCTCCCGTCCGCCCCCTGGCTCGTGGACGTCTTCGGCGCCTCCGACACGGCGGCGCCCTACGCCACCACGTATCTGAGGATTTCCAGCCTCGGCATCCCGGCCATGCTCGTGGTGATGGCAGCAACCGGCGTGCTCCGGGGCCTGCAGGACACCAGGACCCCGCTGTACGTCGCCATCGGGGGCTTCGCGGCCAATGGGGCCCTCAACGCGGGACTGGTCTACGGCGCCGGGCTGGGGATCGCCGGATCGGCCTGGGGAACCGTGATCGCCCAGCTCTCGATGGCCACCGCCTACCTGATCGTGGTGGTGCGAGGAGCGCGGAAGCACGGTGCCTCGCTGCGTCCCGACGCCGCGGGCATCAGGGCCAGCGCCCAGGCAGGTGTTCCACTGCTGGTCCGCACGCTCTCGCTCCGTGCCGTCCTGATGATCGCCACGGCCGTCGCCGCACGCCTCGGCGACACCGATATCGCCGCACACCAGGTCATCCTCTCCCTCTGGAGCCTGATGGCCTTCGCCCTCGATGCCATCGCCATCGCGGGGCAGGCCATCATCGGCCGTTACCTGGGAGCCGGTGACACCGAGGGAGCACGCGAGGCCTGCCGCCGGATGGTGCAGTGGGGCATCGCCTCCGGAGTGGTGTTCGGGGTACTGCTCATCCTCGCCCGACCGCTGTTCGTCCCTCTGTTCACCAGTGATCAGGCCGTGCAGGACACCCTGCTCCCTGCGCTCCTCGTGGTGGCGCTGTCCCAGCCGATCGCCGGTGTGGTGTTCGTCCTGGACGGCGTACTGATGGGAGCGGGGGACGGGCCTTACCTGGCCTGGGCCATGCTCGTCACGCTCGCGGTCTTCGCCCCGGTCGCCCTGCTGGTGCCGGTGATCGGTGGCGGCCTGACCACACTGTGGTGGGCCATGACCCTCATGATGGCCGTCCGACTGGTGACGCTCTGGCTGCGCACCCGGTCGGGCCGGTGGATCGTCACCGGGGCCACGCGCTGACCCCGACCCCATGTCCGTGTTTCACGTGAAACGACGGTTTCACGTGAAACACGACCTCACCGGGGCGGTCCGTGGCCAGTGTTCCTCCCTTTCGAGAAATCACCGGACAACCGAACAACGGAAATGGCGAAGGGCCGCACCCCGAGGGGTGCGGCCCTTCATCTGCTCCGAGGAGCCGTGCCTCAGGCGGCAACGACCTCGATGCCGAGGTTCGCAGCGACCTCGGGGTGCAGACGCACGGACACCTGGTGTCCGCCGAGCGTCTTGATCGGCGAGCCGAGCTCGACGCGACGCTTGTCGACGTCGGGGCCACCCGCGTCCTTGATCGCCGAGGCGATGTCGGCCGGGGTCACGGAGCCGAAGAGGCGGCCGGCGTCGCCGGAGCGAACAGCCAGACGGACCTTGACGGCCTCGAGCTTGGCCTTGATCTCGTTGGCCTGCTCGATCGTGGCGATCTCGTGGATCTTGCGGGCGCGGCGGATCTGCGCCACGTCCTTCTCGCCACCCTTGGTCCAGCGGATGGCGAAGCCACGCGGAACCAGGTAGTTACGGGCGTACCCGTCCTTGACGTCGACGACGTCGCCCGCAGCACCGAGGCCGGAGACCTCGTGGGTGAGGATGATCTTCATGATTCGGTCACCCTTCCCTTATCGCGCGGTGGACGTGTAGGGCAGCAGCGCCATCTCACGGCTGTTCTTGACGGCCGTGGCGACGTCACGCTGGTGCTGCGTGCAGTTGCCGGTCACGCGGCGGGCACGGATCTTGCCGCGGTCGGAAATGAACTTCCGCAGCATGTTCGTGTCCTTGTAGTCCACGTACTGGGTCTTGTCCTTGCAGAACGCGCAGACCTTCTTCTTAGGCTTGCGCACAGGCGGCTTCGCCATGATGTTTCTCCTGTGTGATCAAGAAGTGGGGGTACGAGTCGCCCTAGAAGGGCGGCTCGTCCGAGTAGCCGCCGCCGGAGCCGCCGGAGCTTCCGCCCCAGCCGCCACCCTGCTGGCCCCCGCCCTGCTGACCGCCGGACGGCGCGCTCGTGGCCCACGGGTCGTCGGCGGGAGCGCCGCCGCCACCCTGCTGGCCACCGCCACCGGGACCGCCGCCCCAGTTGCCGCCGCCCTGCTGGCCTCCGCCGTATCCACCCTGGCCACCGCGACCGGTGGTCTTGGTGACCTTGGCCGTGGCGTTCTTGAGGCTGGGGCCGACTTCCTCGACGTCCAGCTCGTAGACCGTGCGCTTGATGCCCTCGCGGTCCTCGTACGACCGCTGCTTCAGCCGGCCCTGCACGACGACGCGCATGCCTCGCTGGAGCGACTCGGCGACGTTCTCCGCCGCCTGCCGCCAGACCGAGCAGGTGAGGAACAGGCCTTCGCCGTCCTTCCACTCATTGGTCTGCCGGTCGAAGATGCGAGGAGTGGACGCGACGCGGAACTTCGCGACCGCCGCACCGGACGGGGTGAAGCGCAGCTCGGGGTCGTCGACGAGATTGCCGACGACCGTGATGACGGTCTCGCCTGCCATGGATGAACCTCTCGGCGGGGATTGCTTCTGGCTGCTTGCTACTCGAACCCGATGACCTCTGAGCTAGACGCTCAGTGGATCTCGGGACGGAGGACCTTGGTCCGGAGGACCGACTCGTTCAGGTTCATCTGGCGGTCGAGCTCCTTGACGACCGCAGGCTCGGCCTGCAGGTCGATGACCGAGTAGATGCCCTCGGGCTTCTTCTTGATCTCGTAAGCGAGACGACGACGGCCCCAGGTGTCGACCTTCTCGACCTTTCCGTTGCCCTCACGGACGACGGAGAGGAAGTTCTCGATCAGCGGGGAGACAGCGCGCTCCTCGAGATCGGGGTCGAGGATGACCATCACCTCGTAGTGACGCATGTAAAACCCACCTCCTTTGGACTCAGCGGCCACGGTCGTTCCGTGGCAGGAGGGTCGTGATGCGTGAGCAACAGTGTCCCCGAGCAGAACAGCCGCCACTGACAGCGCCCTCGATCACGAGGAAGTCGACGTGCTGGCCTGGGCAGACACCGGTGCAGACCGTACAGAGTACCCGCACAACCGCTTCCGGTTGAAATCCGGTGGTCAGGAGACGCAATCTGGACACATCGGGTGTGAGCGGCGCCACGAGGCGCCGCCTTTCGGCCAGGAGGTGCTCCATGGCACAGGCAGTACGACCCCGTCCCCCCGTCTCGCTCTTCGCCACCGACGGCAAGTCCCATCCGCTCCAGAACATCCTGGTCGTCGTGACCCTGGCCCTGGGGGCGCTCGCCTTCGTGACGGCGATGTTCCACCACCTCCACCTGATCAGTTCCTGGGCGGGGCTCATCGGCATCCTCACGGGTGCCTACGGGCAGTACATCTCGGCGACCACGCGCGAGAGATTCCCGCTGATCATCGGCCTCGGCGCCTCCGCCATCGGCTTCTTCCTGGGCATGGCCCACGGCGGCCTCTTCGGCGGCGTGGTGGGCTGACGGACGACGGGCCCCGGCAGACGGGGTCGGGTTCGTCACGACAGCCGCGGGAGCCGCAACCGGACACCTGGAGCGGTGCAGGGTCCTCCCCTGGACCCTGCACCGCTCCCTGCGCGGGGTCCTCCTCCGGGCCCCGCACCGCTCCCTGCGCGGGTTCCGGCGCCCCGTGCCCCGCCGGTGGCGGAGCGAAAAGGCCCCATAGGGCCGGACGGCGCGCTTCGCGGTCACAGTAGGCTTCGGCGCGAGAGCCGGAGCCCCTGACCCATGGGGACACACCTGCCGAGGAGCGCCCCGCATGAGCCTGACCCTGAGGACCATCAGCCGAGAGCAGCATCTGGCGTACATCCAGAGTCTGCCCGCGGCGAGTCACATGCAGGTTCCGGCGTGGGCGGACGTGAAGGCCGAGTGGCGCTCGGAGAGCCTCGGCTGGTTCAGCAAGGAGGGGCAGCTGGTCGGCGTCGGCCTGGTGCTCTACCGGCAGCTTCCCAAGATCAAGCGGTACCTCGCCTACCTGCCCGAGGGCCCGGTCATCGACTGGTTCGCCCCGAACCTGGACGACTGGCTCCGTCCGATGCTGGCGCACCTCAAGCAGCAGGGCGCCTTCTCCGTGAAGATGGGCCCGCCCGTCGTCATCCGCCGCTGGGACGCGGCCGCGATCAAGTCGGGCATCCAGGACCCGGAAGTGAAGCGGCTGCGCGACGTCAAGGCCACCCACATCGAGCCCCAGGCCTTCGAGGTGGCGGACAGGCTGCGGAAGATGGGCTGGCAGCAGGGCGAGGACGGCGGCGCCGGCTTCGGTGACGTACAGCCCCGCTACATCTTCCAGGTGCCGCTGGCGAACCGGTCGCTCGAAGACGTCCACAAGGGCTTCAACCAGCTGTGGCGCCGCAACATCAAGAAGGCTGAGAAGGCCGGCGTCGAGGTCGTCCAGGGCGGTTACGGGGACCTCGCCGAGTGGCAGCGGCTCTACGAGATCACCGCGGAGCGCGACCGCTTCCGGCCGCGTCCGCTGGCCTACTTCCAGCGCATGTGGACGACCCTCAACAACGAGGACCCCAACCGGATGCGGCTGTACTTCGCCCGTCACGAGGGCGAGAACGTCGCCGCCGCGACGATGCTGATCGTCGGCGGGCACGTCTGGTACTCCTACGGGGCGTCCGCCAACCACAAGCGCGAGGTCCGGCCCTCGAACGCGATGCAGTGGCGGATGCTGCGCGACGCGTACGCCATGGGCGCCACCGTCTACGACCTGCGCGGCATCTCCGACTCGCTGGACGAGACCGACCACCTCTTCGGCCTCATCCAGTTCAAGGTCGGCACCGGCGGGCAGGCCGCCGAGTACCTCGGCGAGTGGGACTTCCCGCTCAACAAGCTGCTCCACAAGGCGCTCGACATCTACATGTCCCGGCGCTGATCCCCGTCGCCCCGCTGACGAAGCCGGTTTCGTTCGTTTCAATGGGCATCGCGACAGTTCCTCCACCGACCCACCCTCCAGCGACCACCGCGGGCGGCCCCCGGGCAGGCTCCGCGCACCGCTGACACATCGCAGCCACCAGAAAGGTTCCGGACCGGCCATGGCGCTCTCCCTCTACGTCGACACCGCGCGCTGGCGGGCGCACCAGAAATCCGTCCTCGACCAGTTCCCCGGCCTCATCCCGGTCTGCAAGGGCAACGGATACGGCTTCGGTCACGAGCGGCTGGCCGAGGAGGCCATCCGTTTCGGCTCCGACATGCTCGCCGTCGGCACCACCTACGAGGCCGCCCGCGTCAAGGACTGGTTCAGCGGCGACCTCCTGGTCCTCACCCCGTTCCGCCGGGGCGAGGAGCCGGTGCCGCTGCCCGACCGCGTCATCCGGTCCGTCTCCTCCGTGGACGGTGTGCACGCCCTGGTGGGCGCACGGGTCGTCATCGAGTGCATGAGCTCGATGAAGCGCCACGGCGTCAAGGAGGAGGAACTCGGGCAGCTGCACGCCGCCATCGAGGACGTACGGCTCGAGGGCTTCGCCCTGCACCTCCCGCTGGACCGCACGGACGGCTCGGACGCGGTCGAGGAGGTCATCGCCTGGATGGATCGGCTGCGCGCGGCCCGGCTGCCGCTGCACACCATGTTCGTCAGCCATCTGCGCGCCGAGGAGCTGGGCCGGCTCCAGCAGCAGTTCCCGCAGACCCGTTTCCGCGCCCGTATCGGCACCCGGCTGTGGCTCGGCGACCACGAGGCGACGGAGTACCGGGGGTCCGTCCTGGACGTCACACGCGTCGCCAAGGGGGACCGCTTCGGCTACCGACAGCAGAAGGCCGCCTCGGACGGCTGGCTGGTGGTCGTCGCCGGCGGCACGTCGCACGGGGTGGGTCTGGAGGCCCCGAAGGCCCTGCACGGCGTGATGCCGCGGGCCAAGGGCGTCGCCCGCGCGGGCCTGGCCACCGTCAACCGCAACCTGTCGCCGTTCGTCTGGGCGGGCAAGCAGCGCTGGTTCGCCGAGCCGCCGCACATGCAGGTGTCGATCCTGTTCGTCCCGGCGGACGCGCAGGAGCCGAAGGTGGGCGACGAGCTGGTGGCCCACCTGCGCCACACCACCACCCAGTTCGACCGCCTGGTCGACCGCTGACGAGGACGGACCGGCCCCGGGAACGGACGTTTCCCCGGGGCCGGTCCGTCCTCAGTCCTCGGCCGGCCCCCGCGTCGCGCCCCACTCCACCCTCGGTGCCTCGGCCCCGGGATGTGCGTACCGCGACGGCCGGACCGCCCGGCCCAGCACGAACGCGTCCGGGGCCCCGTCGAGAACCCCGCCGGACGGGTCGTCCGACCCGTCGAGCCGTACGACGTCCCGCTCCGGCACGAGGATGTCCCGTACGACGACGGCGCATAGGTACAGCGTGCCCAGCAGGTGCAGGGCGATCGCCAGCTGGTACCCCTCCGTGGGCAGCCCCTGGTGCTTGTCGCCGCTCGTCGTGTACGCGAGGTACATCCAGATCCCCAGGAAGTACATGACCTCGCACGCCTGCCAGATCAGGAAATCGCGCCAGCGCGGCCGGGCCAGGGCGGCCAGGGGAATCAGCCACAGCACGTACTGCGGCGAGTAGACCTTGTTGACGAGGATGAACGCCGCGACGACGAGGAAGGCGAGCTGCGCGAAGCGCGGCCTGCGCGGTGTCATCAGGGTCAGCGCGCCGACGCCCGCGCACAGCAGGACCGTCACCAGGGTCGAGACGGTGTTGACGGTCGACACCTCGATGCTCTCGCCGGTGCGCTGCGTAATGATCAGCCAGAAGGAACCGAAGTCGATGCCCCGTTCCTCGCTGAACGTGTAGAACTTCTTCCACCCCTCGGGCGCGAAGACCATCACCGGCAGGTTCACCACCAGCCAGGACACCGCCGCCCCGAACGTGGCCGTGCCGAACTCCCGCCATTTGCCCGCCCGCCAGCACAGGACGAACACTGGCCCCAGCAGGAACACGGGATAGAGCTTGGCGGCCGTGGCGAGCCCGATGAGGACGCCGAACGCCAGGGCCCGGCCCCGGGACCACATGAGCATCCCCGCGGCCGTCAGCGCGATGGCCAGCAGGTCCCAGTTGATCGTGGCGGTGAGCGCGAAGGCCGGAGCGAGGGCGACCAGCAGCGCGTCCCAGGGGCGGCGCCGGTGCGTGCGGGCGACGCAGACGGCGATGATCACGGCGCAGATCATCAGCATGCCCGCGTTGACCATCCAGTACATCTGCTCGCGGTACTGGATCGACCCGTCCGGCGTCAGCCAGGACGCGACCTGCATGAACACCCCCGTCAGCACGGGGTACTCCAGGTACTGCATGTCGCCGGGCAGCCGGTCGAAGTACGGCACGAGACCCTCGGAGAAACCGCGGCCCACGTAGAGGTGCGGGATGTCCGAGTAGCAGGCGTGGGTGTATTGCGAGCCCGCTCCCCTGAACCAGGCCCAGTTGTAGCAGGGCAGCTTCTGCACCATGCCCAGCGCGAACATCCCGAGGGCCACCAGCGCGACAACGGCCACGGGTGTGAGCGTCGTGCCGCCGAGTCTCGCCCAGCGCCCCGAGCGTCCGCCGATCAGCTCGCTGCCGGCCTCGGCGATCCTGTCCTGGTGCGTGGGCCGTACGACAGGCTGTTCCTGAGGCTGGTGCACACTCGTGTCTTCTGCGCTCGGCATGCCGCTCATACTGCCGTACGTGCCCGTGAAAACGGTGAGGGCCGCCGCACCCCGGGGTGCGGCGGCCCTCACTGCCGGTCGGCCCTGCGGCCCCGGCGGGGGCTATCCGGCCGGTCCGGCGATGAATCCGCCGTTCGCCCCGTTGCCGTTGCCGCCGTTTCCGGCCCCGCCGTTGTTGTCACCGCCGCCGTTCGGTGGCGAGGGAGACGTGCTCGGGAAGCCTCCGGTGTCGCCCGAGTCCCCGCCGTTCGCACCGTTCGCACCGCTGTTGGTACCGCCGTTGTTGTGCTGGCAGTCCCAGTCCCAGGTGTCGCAGCTCCCGGTCGGGTTGGGCGACGGGCTCGTGCTCGCCGGAGGCGTCTCGGTCTCCGTCTTGGTCGGCGTGGGCGTCACTTCCTTGGTGGGCGTCGGCTTGGGGCTCTGCGCGCCGCCGCCGTAGACCTTGTCACCGATCGGTCCCGGCTCGGGGAAGGCGATGGCCTTCTTCCCCTTCATCGCGTCGACCATGTAGTCGTGCCAGATCTGCGCCGGGAACGAGGCACCGTGGATCGTCCGCTCGCCACCCGTGCCGTACATCTTCTCGAACGCGCGGTTCTTGTTGTTCGCGTCGTCGTCGAGCCGGTACATGCTGATGGCCGTGGACAGCTGCGGCGTGTAGCCGACGAACCAGGCGGACTTGTTGTCGTCCGTCGTACCCGTCTTGCCCGCCACTTCCCGGCCGGGGAGCTGCGCGGGGGTACCCGTGCCCTTGTCGACGACGTTCTTCAGGACGTCGGTGACGTTGTCGGCGATCGCGGGGTCGAAGGCGCTCTTGACGACCTCCTTGTGCTGGTAGATCACCTCGCCCCCGTGCTTCACCTCGGTGACCGAGTAGGGCTCGCGCTGCTTGCCGCTGGCCGCGAAGGTCGCGTACGCGCCGGCCATGCGGATCGCGCTGGGCGAGGACGTACCGATGGAGAACGACGGCACGTGCGAGTCCGCCATCTGGTTGTCGTCCTTGAGCCCCGCGGCCATGGCGACGTCCTTCACCTTGTCGGTGCCGACGTCCATGCCGAGCTGCACGTACGGGGAGTTGGCGGACCACTGCATGGCCTCGCGGAGGGTGATGTTGCCCCTCGACTCACCGCCGTCGTTGGCCTGCAGCCACTCCTTGCCGTTCTCGTCGGTCCAGATCTCGCCGTTGTACTTCTTGATCTTCAGCATGTCGTCGGCGTTGTAGATGCTGAGCGGCGAGACCTTCGTGCGCTGCGAATCGTCCTGCTCCTCGCCGAGCGAGGGGTCGCGCTTGCCGTACTGCATCGCCGCCGCGAGCACGAAGGGCTTGAAGGTCGAACCGACCTGCGCACCTGTCGGATCCGCGTTGTTGGTGAAGTGCTTGGTCGCGTCCTGACCGCCGTAGATCGCCACGATGGCCCCGGTCTTGGGATCCACCGACCCGCCGCCGAACTGGACGTGGGTGTCCGTCTTCGGGCGTTCCTTCGGCTTGATCTTGCTGTCGTAGACCTTCTGGACCGCGGCTTCGAGCTGCTCGACCTTCTTCTTGTTGAAGGTGGTGTGGATCTCGTAGCCGCCCTGGGCCAGCATGTCCGCGGTGATGCCACGGTCGTTGTTGTTGAGGAAGGACTTCTTGGCGAGGTCGACCAGGTAACCGATCTGGCCGCCCAGCTGGGCGTTCTTCCGCGGCGGCTTGGGCATCGGGAACTCGGTGTACTTGGCGCGCTCCGTCTTCGAGAGGCGGCCGTCCTTCACCTCTTCGTCGAGGATCCACTTCCAGCGCTTCTTGGCCCGCTCGGTGTTCAGTTCCTTGGTCGCCTGCTCGGGGTCGACATCGGGAGCGCCCGCCGGGTCGTAGTAGGACGCACCCTTGAGCAGCGTCGCCAGGAACGCGCACTCGCTCGGATTCAGGTCTATCGCGTCCTTGCCGTAGTACGTACGGGCCGCCGCCTGGAGACCCGAAGCACCTCGACCGTAGTACGAGACGTTGAGATAGCCCGTGATGATCTGATTCTTCTTCATGCTGTTGTTGACTTTGAGCGTGATGAAGAGTTCCTGGAACTTCCGGCTCAGGGTCTGTTCCTGGGACAGACGCGAGTTCTTCACGTACTGCTGGGTGATCGTGGAACCACCCTGCGTCTCGCCCCCGGTGGCCATGTTGAACAGGGCTCGGGCGATGCCCATGGGGTCGATGCCCCGGTCGTGCTCGAAGGTCTTGTTCTCGGCCGAGATGACGGCGTCCCGCATCGCCTTGGGGATCTGCTCATAGTTGATGATCTGACGGTTGACCTCACCGCCCGTGGCGACCATCTGCGTGCCGTCGTCCCAGTAGTAGACGTTGTTCTGCGCCTTCGCGGCCTCGTTCACCTTGGGCTGGTCGACCATCGCGTAGGCGAGACCGGCGAGGCCCATGAGCAGGCCGAGGAAGCCGATGCAGAGGCCGGAGGCCAGCTTCCAGGACGGAACCCAGCGCCGGAAGCCGTCCTTGTCGGCACGGGGGTAGTCGATGAAGCGTTTCTTGCCCGGACGCCGGGCGCCACGGCCCCGCCCCCGGCCCGGCTCCTCGGGCCCTCCGTCGCCGCCACCACGGCGACGGCCGCCGCCCCCGCGGCCCGCCCCACCGCCCTCGGCGGCACGACGGCTCCCGCCGCCCCGCTGGGCGGCGCGTCTGGCCTCGGCGCGTCCGCCGTACGAATCGGAAGGTGTTTCAGACGTCACTCCATGTGACGGAGCTGCGCGGCGTCCTGAGGAACGCTGGGCTGCTCGTCTGGCCGCTGCACGCCCGCCACCCTGTGGCTGCGGCGCTTTGCGACGGTGCTCGCTCATCGAACGACTACTCCTCGGGCAGGCGAGAGCGCCTGGAAGCGGCAGTTGAGATCCGGTCCCCCCGAATGACGGGCCAGCCTGGTGACGGGCCCGCCCGCAGTGCGTCCGGCTAGTCCGCGAAAACTGACGCGCGGGGGCGTCACGCGGTTCCCGGTGGTCTGCATGCCGCACAGACTACGCACGGTCAAAACCCGCCTAGGGCCGAACTTCACCTCAAACAACGCAAGTCGGTGCCTACGAATTCACGATGTGACGCCGTTCACGATGCCCCCTCTTGTCGCAACGCTGTCACCGATCTATCGTCGTGATGTATCGAGTCGATACATCAGCTCGGTACATCAGCCCGGCACAGGGTTCCGCGGGACCGCTTCAGAGGTTCCCCGAAAGCACTCGGAGAACGAGGAGGCGAAGTTGAGCAGGCGCTCCGGCATCCTCGAATTCGCCGTTCTCGGTCTGCTCCGTGAATCCCCGATGCATGGGTACGAGCTGCGCAAACGCCTCAACACCTCACTGGGGATCTTTCGCGCCTTCAGTTACGGCACCCTCTATCCCTGCCTCAAGACGCTGGTCGCCAACGGCTGGTTGATCGAGGAACCGGGGAGCGCTCCCGCCGACCTCCCGCCACCCACCGGCCGTGTGGCCGCTCCCGCCTCCTCACTGGCCGGGCGCCGCGCGAAAATCGTCTACCGGCTGACGGCGGAAGGTAAGGAGCACTTCGAGGAGCTGCTCTCGCACACCGGTCCCGACTCCTGGGAGGACGAGCACTTCGCGGCCCGTTTCGCCTTCTTCGGCCAGACGGAGCGCGAGGTCCGGATGCGTGTGCTGGAGGGCCGGCGCAGCCGGCTGGAGGAACGCCTGGAGAAGATGCGGGCCTCCTTGGCCCGCACTCGTGAGCGCCTCGACGACTACACGCTTGAGCTGCAGCGACACGGCATGGAATCCGTGGAGCGCGAAGTGCGCTGGCTGAACGAGCTCATCGAGAGCGAGCGGTCGGGACGGGATCAGCGACGATCCTCGCCCGGGAGCGAAGCTCAGCAGAACACAGCAGGAGAGACGGACGGCCTGCCCCGGCGCAGGGGTGACTCCCCGCCGGATCCGTCCGACGACACCGCAAAGTGAGGCCCCCGCAGATCCGCGGGGCTTCATAGGGAACATCCAAAACACACAGGGAGCAACCGGAATGGGTTCGGTTCGCGTAGCCATCGTCGGCGTGGGCAACTGCGCCGCCTCGCTGGTCCAGGGCGTCGAGTACTACAAGGACGCCAATCCGGCCGGCAAGGTGCCCGGTCTGATGCACGTCCAGTTCGGCGACTACCACGTGCGTGACGTCGAGTTCGTCGCCGCCTTCGACGTCGACGCGAAGAAGGTCGGCCTCGACCTCGCGGACGCCATCGGTGCCAGCGAGAACAACACCATCAAGCTCTGCGACGTGCCGACCTCCGGCGTCACCGTCCAGCGTGGCCACACCCACGACGGTCTCGGCAAGTACTACCGCCAGACGATCGAGGAGTCCTCCGAGGCCCCGGTCGACGTCGTCCAGGTCCTCAAGGACCGCAAGGTCGACGTCCTCGTCTGCTACCTGCCGGTCGGTTCCGAGGTCGCTGCGAAGTTCTACGCGCAGTGCGCCATCGACGCCAAGGTCGCGTTCGTCAACGCCCTCCCGGTCTTCATCGCCGGTACCAAGGAGTGGGCGGACAAGTTCACCGAGGCCGGTGTCCCGATCGTCGGTGACGACATCAAGTCGCAGGTCGGCGCCACCATCACGCACCGCGTGATGGCGAAGCTCTTCGAGGACCGGGGCGTCATCCTGGACCGCACGATGCAGCTGAACGTCGGCGGCAACATGGACTTCAAGAACATGCTCGAGCGCGAGCGCCTGGAGTCCAAGAAGATCTCCAAGACGCAGGCCGTCACCTCCCAGATCCGGGACCGTGAGCTCGGTGAGAACAACGTCCACATCGGTCCGTCGGACTACGTCGCCTGGCTGGACGACCGCAAGTGGGCCTACGTGCGCCTGGAGGGTCGCGCCTTCGGTGACGTTCCGCTGAACCTGGAGTACAAGCTCGAGGTCTGGGACTCCCCGAACTCCGCCGGTGTCATCATCGACGCCCTTCGCGCCGCGAAGATCGCCAAGGACCGCGGCATCGGTGGCCCGATCCTCTCCGCGTCCTCGTACTTCATGAAGTCCCCGCCGGTCCAGTACTTCGACGACGAGGCCCGCGAGAACGTCGAGAAGTTCATCCGCGGCGAGGTCTCCAACTGACGCGACCGGACACGGTGCGTCGGCGCGGCCCGGCGAGGAGCGGCAACGCTCCCGCCCCTCCGCATCGTCGAGGGCTCCTGGGTAATCCGCCCGGGGGCCCTCGGCGTATGTGACTCTTGATCGCATGGCCGTCGTCGGTGATCTGCGCGTTCTTCTGCGCCTTCGAAACTTCCGTCGTCTGCTCGCCGTACGACTCCTCTCCCAGTCCGCCGACGGTGTCTACCAGGTGGCGCTGGCGGCACACGTCGTCTTCTCCCCGGAGAAACAGGCCTCGGCCGGTGCCATCGCCTCGGCAATGGCCGTTCTGCTGCTGCCGTACTCGCTTGTCGGCCCCTTCGCCGGTGTCCTGCTGGACCGCTGGTCGCGCCGTCAGGTCTTCCTGTACGGCAATCTGCTGCGCGCCGCGCTCGCCTGCTGCACCGCGCTCCTGATCCTCGGCTCCGCGCCCGAATGGCTCTTCTACACCTCGGCCCTGTGCGTCACCGCGGTGAACCGCTTCGTGCTGGCCGGTCTCTCGGCAGCACTGCCACGAGTGGTCGACGACGACCGGCTGGTGCTGGCCAACTCGCTCTCGCCCACAGCCGGTACGCTCGCCGCCACGGCCGGCGGTGGTCTCGCCTTCGTCGTGCGGCTGCTGGTCTCGGACTCCGACGCCGTAGTGGTGCTGCTGGCCGCGTTGCTCTACCTCTCCTCGGCGCTGACCTCCCTGACTCTTGGCATCCGGTTGCTCGGGCCGGATCAGGAGGGGAACCGTGCCCGCCTGGGGGCGGCCCTGGCAGTCACCGCACGGGGCCTCGCCGACGGTCTGCGTCACCTGGCGGAGCGAAAGCCGGCCGGCCGGGCGCTGGCCGCCATGGCCGTGATCCGCTTCTGCTACGGGGCCCTGACCGTGACGGTGCTGATGCTCTGCCGGTACGCCTGGGCCGGTACCGATTCCGAGGGGCTGGCCCTTCTCGGACTGGCGGTGGGTGCCTCCGGTGCGGGGTTCTTCACGGCAGCCGTGCTGTCGCCCTGGGCAGTGGGCCGGTTCGGACGGTTCGGCTGGATGGCGGTGTGCGCGGCGACGGCCGCCGTCCTCGAACCCGCGCTGGGGCTGTGGTTCGTCCCCGCGCCAATGCTGGTCGCGGCGTTCGTTCTCGGGCTGGTCACCCAGGGCGTGAAGATCGCGACGGACACGGTGGTGCAGACCTCGGTGGACGACTTCTACCGCGGTCGGGTCTTCTCCCTCTACGACGTACTGTTCAACGTCGCCTTCGTGGGGGCCGCCGCCGTCGCCGCCGTGACCCTGCCGCCCGACGGACGGTCGCCCGCGGTAGTGATCGGAGTGGCTGTCCTCTACGCGGTCGTCGCCGCGGCGATGTTCCGATGGAGCCGCACCGCCAGCACGGCACTCCGGCCCTCAGGGCAGGAGTGAGGCGAGCGGATGTTTCACGTGAAACGGCGCCCTCGCCAGACAGGAGTCCGAAGCCGGACACACGACACCCGGAGCCGGGCATGCCGCCCCCGGATCGTGGGTTCAACGAGTCCAGTGGCACGGAGCCAAGAGTGTGGTCATGTTTCACGTGAAACATGACCACACGTCGCCCTCTCGTCACCCTGGTTCGTAGACCCGGAACCCTCAGCTCTGCGCGGCCCACCACTCCTTGAGCTTCCCGACCGCCGCCTCGTGCCCCATCGGCCCGTGCTCCAGCCGCAGCTCCAGCAGGAACGCGTACGCCTTGCCGATCACCGGCCCGGGGCCGATGCCTAGAATCTTCATGATCTCGTTGCCGTCCAGGTCGGGCCGGATGGCATCCAGCTCCTCCTGCTCCTGCAACTGGGCGATGCGCTCCTCAAGACCGTCGTAGATACGCGAGAGGGCGGCGGCCTTGCGCTTGTTCCGCGTGGTGCAGTCCGAGCGGGTCAGCTTGTGCAGCCGTTCCAGCAGGGGGCCGGCATCGCGCACGTACCGCCGGACTGCGGAATCGGTCCATTCGCCGTCTCCGTAGCCGTGGAAGCGCAGATGGAGCTCCACCAGCTTCGAGACGTCCTTGACCATGTCGTTGGAGTACTTGAGCGCCGTCATCCGCTTCTTGACCATCTTGGCGCCCACCACCTCGTGATGATGGAACGAGACGCGGCCGTCCTTCTCGAAGCGTCGCGTCCTCGGCTTGCCGATGTCATGGAGGAGAGCGGCCAGGCGCAGGGTCAGGTCGGGCCCGTCCTCCTCCAGGTCGATCGCCTGCTCCAGAACGGTCAGCGAGTGCTCGTAGACGTCCTTGTGACGGTGATGCTCGTCACTCTCCAGACGCAGCGCGGGGAGCTCCGGCAGCACCTGCTGCGCCAGCCCCGTGTCGACGAGCAGCGCGAGCCCCTTGCGGGGGTGGGCGGAGAGCAGGAGCTTGTTGAGCTCCTCCCTGACCCGCTCGGCGGAGACGATCTCGATGCGCCCGGCCATCTCCGTCATCGCGGTGACCACGTCCGGAGCGACGTCGAAGTCCAGCTGGGCGGCGAAACGGGCCGCCCGCAGCATGCGCAGCGGATCGTCGGAGAACGACTCCTCCGGCGTTCCCGGGGTCCGCAGTACGCGCTCCGCCAGGTCCTCCAGACCGCCGTGGGGGTCGATGAAGTGCTTCTGCGGGAGCGCGACGGCCATCGCGTTGACCGTGAAGTCGCGACGGACGAGGTCGGCCTCGATGGAGTCGCCGTAGGACACCTCGGGCTTGCGCGAGGTCCGGTCGTACGCCTCCGACCTGTAGGTGGTGACCTCGATCTGGTAGCCGTCCTTCTGGGCGCCCACCGTGCCGAAGGCGATCCCGACCTCCCACACCGAGTCGGCCCACGGCCGGACGATCTTCAGCACGGTCTCGGGACGGGCATCGGTCGTGAAGTCCAGGTCGTTCCCGAGGCGGCCGAGAAGTGCGTCCCGGACCGAGCCGCCGACCAGGGCCAGGCTGAAGCCTGCCTCCTGGAAACGGCGGGCGAGGTCGTCGGCGACCGGGGAGACCCGCAGCAGTTCGCTGACTGCGCGGTGCTGCACCTGGGTCAGGGCACGGGAGCTGTCTTCATTGGCGTTCGGCACAACAGAAAAGGGTACGTGCCCGGACCGGCCCGGTCGTCCCGGTTTCGTCACACCCCGCAGAGCTCTTCCCGATCTTGTAGCGCACTCCCCGGCCACGGGCACTCGCGCACATCGTTACCATGCGTGGACGCAGCAACCGACAACCATCGACACCAGCTGACGACGACGAGGGACGGGTAAGCGCGTGGCCGAGCCGGCAGACATCCAGGGGATCGGTACCTCTCCTGCCCGCCGGTGGCTGCGGCGCACCGCGGCCCTGATGATCGGCGCGCCGCTCGTCGCGGCGTTGCTGGCCGGTCCGGCCGCGCCCGCGGCGCGGGCGGGCGAGATCGGCAAGGCCCCCACCGGCTCCCGGACGGTCGACGTGTCCCTGGACGGCGTGGCCCCGAGCGCCCCGGTCAAAGGGGACACCCTGACCATCTCCGGCACCGTGACCAACCGGGGCAAGGAGACGATCACCCAGGCCACGGTCGATCTGCGGGTGGGCTCGAAGCTCCCCAGCAGGACGGCGATCGACACCGCCGCCAAGCGCACCGGCTTCGTACTCGGCAGCGACCCCGCCCCGCTCGGCGGCAAGTACACGGTGAAGTTCGCGAAGCTCCCCTCCGGCATCAGCCAGGACTTCACGCTCTCCGTCCCGGTCGGCAAGCTGGGGCTCGGCGACGACGGCGTCTACCAGCTCGGCGTCTCGCTGTCGGGGCAGACCTCCCGGGTCCCTTACAGCCAGGTGCTGGGGATCGAGCGGACCTTCCTGCCCTGGCAGGAGGAGGAGCGCGACTCCAGGACCAAGGTCACCTACCTCTGGCCGCTCATCGCGTCGGCCCACGTCACCGCCGAGACGGATACCGACGATCAGCGGACCCCCGTCTTCGCGGACGACAGCCTGGCCGCCGAACTGGCTCCGGGCGGGCGTCTCGAGCAGCTGGTCTCGCTGGGCAGCCGGCTCCCGGTGACCTGGGTGATCGACCCGGACCTGCTGGCCAGTGCCGACGCGATGACGGGGGACTACCGCGTCAAGTCCGGTGACACCACCGTCGCCGGGAAGAACCAGGCCGTCGCCAAGAAGTGGCTCACCTCCCTCGAAGCCGCCGTGGCGGACGGGAAGGTCGTCGCGCTGCCGTTTGCCGATCCCGATCTGGCGTCCATCGCGCACCGCGGCAAGAACGTCTCGGGCACCCTCAGCCACCTCCAGACCGCCACGGAGGCGGCGGCGACGACGGTGCAGACCGTGCTCCACGTGAAACCGTCGACCGACTTCGCCTGGCCCGTCGACGGCGCGATCGACCCGTCGATCGTCGATGTCGCCACCTCGGCCGGCGCCCACAAGGTGATCGCCCGCAGCGACAGCCTCCAGGAGACGGGCAACCTGACCTACACCCCGACCGCCGCCCGGCCCATCGGTGGCGGCACCACCGCGGTCGTCGCCGACGCCCGGCTCTCCACGGCCTTCCAGGGCGACATGTCGAAGGCGGAGGACTCCACCCTCGCCGTGCAGAAGTTCCTCGCGCTGACCCTGGCGCTGGCCGAGCAGGACACCGACGCGGAGCGGAGCATCGTCGTCGCACCGCAGCGGACACCCACGGTCGCCCAGGCTCAGTCGATGGCCCGCGCCCTGCACGGGCTCGACGACGAGCGCTGGACGCAGCCGCTCGGGCTCGTGGAGGCGGCCGGGGCGAAGCCCGATGCCAACGCCACCACGACCGTCCCCAAGGCCTCCAAGTACCCGAAGAAGCTCCGCAGCCAGGAGCTGCCCACCCAGGCCTTCCAGGACATCAAGTCCACCCAGGTCTCGCTGGACAACTTCCAGGTCATCCTCACCCAGACCGAGCGGGTCGTGACCCCCTTCGGCAACGCGCTCAACCGCTCCATGTCGACGTCGTGGCGCGGTCGGCCGCTGGAGGCCCAGCAGTACCGGGATTCGGTCCGCACCTATCTGCAGGGCCTCATCAACGAGGTCCAGCTCATCTCGAAGTCGGACGTCACCCTGTCCGGCCGCAGCGCCACCATCCCGGTGACCGTGCAGAACCGGCTGCTGCAGGGTGTGGACCACCTGGTCCTCCGGCTGAAGTCGGAGAACGCCACCCGTCTCAGGCTGAACGACGGCGGAGCCGTGGCGGAACAGCCGATCCGCATCGGTCCCGGCCACAGCCAGTCCGTGAAGTTCGACGCCGCGGCCAACATCAACGGCCAGGTGCGGATGACGGCGCAGCTCTACACGGAGGACGGCACACCGTACGGCGAGGAGATGACCTTCACCGTGAAGGTCTCCGAGCTCACCCCGACCGTGCTGCTGGTCATCGCCGGAGGGCTGCTGCTCCTGGTCCTCGCGGGCGTCAGGATGTACACCCAGCGCAAGCGCGTCAACGCGGGCGGCCCGGCCGACGGTGGCGACGAACCCGAGCAGCCGAGTGACCCGACGCCGGACACCGGTCCGGAAAGCGGGGGGCCTTCGGCGCCGGGTGAGAAAGTGGAACGTTGAGCGATGTCTGGCGTGGCCGGTCGGCCGGGGACGATGAGGTGGGGTTTCGATGAACGCGCCGTATGACGGTGACCGCGGTCAGGGTGCGGGCGGAGCCGGGTCCTCCGGCGGGCCTCCGATGCCCCAGGGCCCCGGCCAGGTTCCGCCGATGCCCGACCCGTACCTCCAGGACGCCTACGACCGCGACCCCTACCGCGCCCAGGACCTGACCGTCCAGGACCCGGTGACCGAGGCCCTGTACGACCGCGCCGCGCACCCGCCGCCGCCCCCGGGCACCTACCAGCAGCCTCATCCGCTCTACCAGCAGCCGCCTGCGGCGCAGTACCCGCCCGACCCGCGCGTCTGGGCACAGGCCCCGCCCCCCGAGCCCGGCGGCCCGTCGCGGCACCTGCCGTACGGCGACAACGCGGCAACCACCCAGTTCGTCGGGGTGGACGACCTCGTCAGCCAGGCCTCCCGGGACGAGGAGCAGCCCGACGCCTTCGCACACCTCTTCCGGGACCAGGAGGGCCCGTCCGGCTCGGCACCCGCCCCCGCGGCACCCGAACCGGCTCCTGCGGCCGCTCCGCCCAAGTCCGGCGGCCGGGTCTCCGGGCTGCTGAAGTCCAGCGCCCTGATGGCGGCCGGCACCCTGGTGTCCCGCCTGACGGGGTTCGTCCGCAGCCTCGTGATCACCGCCGCGCTCGGTGCGGCCCTGCTCGGTGACAGCTTCACCATCGCGTACACCCTGCCCACGATGATCTACATCCTCACCGTGGGCGGCGGCCTCAACTCGGTCTTCGTGCCCCAGCTCGTCCGCTCCATGAAGGACGACGAGGACGGCGGCGAGGCCTATGCCAACCGGTTGCTGACCCTCGTGATGGTCGCGCTCGGCGTGATCGTCGCGATCGCGGTCTTCGCCGCCCCCTGGCTGATCCACATGATGTCGCCGACGATCGCCCAGGACGCGGCGGCCAACAGCGTCGCCGTGACGTTCGCCCGGTACTGCCTGCCGACCATCTTCTTCATGGGCGTGCACGTCGTGATGGGCCAGATCCTCAACGCCCGCGGCAAGTTCGGCGCGATGATGTGGACGCCGGTCCTCAACAACATCGTCATGATCTTCACGTTCGGCATGTTCATCTGGGTCTACGGCACGTCCGCCGAGTCCCGGATGGGCGTCGAGACGATTCCGGCGGAAGGGGTCCGGCTCCTCGGCATCGGCACGCTGCTCGGCCTCGTCGTGCAGGCCCTGGCCATGATTCCGTACCTGCGCGAGGCGGGCTTCCGTTTCCGTCCGCGCTTCGACTGGAAGGGACACGGGCTCGGCAAGACGGTCAAGCTGGCCAAGTGGACCGTCCTGTTCGTCCTGGCGAACCAGGCGGGCGTGATCGTCGTCACCCAGCTCGCGACCTCGGCGGGCAAGCTGTCCGGCAAGGACGGCGCCGGCTTCCTCGGCTACTCCAACGCCCAGCTCATCTGGGGCATGCCTCAGGCGATCATCACCGTGTCCGTCATGGCGGCCCTGCTGCCCCGCATCTCCCGCGCCGCCCACGACAACGACCCGGGTGCCGTCCGGGACGACATCTCGCAGGGTCTGCGGAACTCGGCCGTCGCGATCGTGCCGGTGGCCTTCATGTTCCTCGCCCTCGGCCTGCCGATGTGCACCCTGCTGTACTCCTCCGCCGGAACCGAGGCGGCCCGGTCGATGGGTTACATCCTCATGGCCTTCGGCCTCGGCCTGATCCCGTACTCCGTGCAGTACGTGGTGCTGCGTGGCTTCTACGCCTACGAGGACACCCGCACCCCCTTCTACAACACGGTCATCGTCGCCGCGGTCAACGCCGCCGCCTCGGCCCTCTGCTACGTGATGCTGCCCGCCGAGTGGGCCGTGGTCGGCATGGCCGCCTCGTACGGGCTCGCCTACGCCGTCGGTGTGGGCATCGCCTGGCGGCGGCTGCGCAACCGCCTGGGCGGGGACCTGGACGGCGCGCACGTCGTACGCACCTACGCCCGGCTGTGCATGGCCGCCGTCCCGGCGGCGGTGCTCGGCGGAGGCGTGGGCTTCGCCGTGCTCCTGGGCCTGGGCGAAGGCGCCTTCGGCTCGCTCGTCGCGCTGATCTGCGGCGGGGCCGTCCTGCTGGGCGTCTTCTTCGTCGCCGCCAAGCGCATGCGGATCGAGGAGATCAACGGCATGGTCGGCATGGTTCGAGGACGTCTCGGACGCTGAGGTCCGTCGGCCGCACAACCATCCCCGCCCCTTGCGTGTCGTGCATAGCGCCGGAGTGTGGGCACAATTGGCGTGACTGTGCAGAGCTGGCTGGCATCGCGCAACGGATGGGGAGGCAGGAACGACGGTGGCGGAACGTAGCACGGCTGCCGTCGACGTGGCCGACAACAGTGGCGACGAGCCGCTGACCGCCAAGGCGGACGAGGCCACGACCGACGGGACGGCAGAAGCTCAGGACAAGACGAGCTCGGAGCCACAGGGGACGGACGGCGAGCGCATTGGTTCCAGGCCCACCCTGCCAACCCCTGATCTGCACAGTGGCCACAAACTTGCCAGACGCTACCGGCTCGAGGAATGCGTCACCCGTCTGGACGGATTCAGCAGCTGGCGGGCCGTGGACGAGAAACTGCGCCGGGCGGTTGGCGTCCATCTCCTCCCCGCCGATCACCCCCGCGCCCGTTCCGTGCTGGCCGCGGCCCGGTCCTCCGCCCTGCTCGGCGACCCACGCTTCGTGCAGGTGCTCGACGCGGTGGAGGAGGACGACCTCGTCTACGTCGTCCACGAATGGCTCCCCGACGCCACCGAACTCACCTCCCTGCTGGCCTCGGGACCGATGGACGCGCACGACGCGTACCAGCTCGTCAGCCAGGTCTCCCAGGCCATGGCCGCCGCCCACCGGGAAGGGCTCGCGCATCTGCGGCTCACCCCGGGTGCGGTGCTGCGCAGCTCGACCGGGCAGTACCGGATCCGCGGCCTCGCGGTGAACGCCGCTCTGCGGGGCATCACCTCCGAGGGCCCGCAGCGTGCGGACACCGAGGCGATCGGCGCCCTTCTCTACGCCGCGCTGACCCAGCGCTGGCCGTACGAGAACGACGCGTACGGCCTGACGGGGCTTCCCAAGGGAGTGGGGCTGATCGCCCCCGACCAGGTGCGGGCCGGCGTCCACCGCGGCCTCTCCGAGATCGCCATGCGCGCGCTGGCCAACGACGGCGCCACCGCCTCCCGGCAGGAACAGCCGTGCACCACGCCGGACGAGCTGGCCAAGGCCGTGGCCGCGATGCCCCGCATCCGTCCGCCGGAGCCCGCTTTCACGGCGCCGCCCGAGTACCAGCGCACGACCTACCAGCAGGGCTCCTACGGCCGTCCACCGAGCGGGCCCGTCCCCCCGCAGCCCGTGGTCGTCGTGCCACCGGCCCCGCTCCAGAGCCGCACCGGCAAGGTCCTCAAGTGGGCCGTGTCCGCGCTGCTCATCGCCGCACTGGGCCTCGGCAGCTGGCAGCTCGCCGAAACGCTCATCGACCGTCTCAAGGGCTCGGAGCCCGAAGAGACCACGCAGACCACTCCGAAGGGCGGCGACGAAAAGGCACCGGCCCCGCCCAAACCGCTGCGGATCACCGATGCGACGGAGTTCATGCCCAGCGGCTCGGGCATCCAGACAAATCAGGTGTCGAACTCCATCGACGGCGATGCGAGCACGGCCTGGGTCACCCCGCGCTATGTGGGCTACGCGAACTTCGGCAACTACTCGAACCGCAAGGACGGCAGTGGCATAGTCGTCGATCTGGGCAGCGTCCAGGACGTCTCCGGCCTCGAGATCGGCATGTACCGCAGCGGACAGAAGATCGAGGTTCTCGCAGCCGGTACAGATGCCTCCGCCCCGTCGTTGCTCTCGGACTTCCCGCAGCGCCTCACGAAACTCGAAACGGTGGGGAAGGAGCTGAAGCAGACCTTGGACAAGCCCGTACGAACCCGCTACGTCCTGATCCACGTCACCGAGCTCCCGTCGGACGGAACGGGCGGCTATCGGGGCGGGATCGCGGAGATCTCCGTACTCAACTGACGAAGAGGCCGGTGGGGACGCCCCACCGGCCTCCCGCACATCCGGCGCCCACATCGGACGGCTGCCCCACGCCCCCTGCCCCGCCCGCCCGGAATCGTGATAGACAGACGCACCGCGACATGGAGAAAGGGAGGGAGGGGGAGGTGGCCGCCGAGCCGTCAGAACCACTCAGCGACTCAGACCTCCTCGCTCGCCATGTGGCTGGTGACCCCGATGCCTTCGGCGAGCTCGTGAGGCGCCACCGCGATCGGCTGTGGGCCGTGGCGCTGCGCACCCTGGGCGACCGCGAGGAAGCAGCCGACGCCGTCCAGGACGCCCTCGTCTCCGCGTTCCGGGCCGCCCACACCTTCCGCGGCCAGTCCGCCGTCACCACCTGGCTGCACCGCATCACCGTCAACGCCTGTCTCGACCGGGTTCGCAAAGCGGCCACCCGCAAAACCGCGCCCATCGACGACACCCAACGGTTCGAGCAACTCCTCGAACCGCATGAATCCGCAGAGGCCCCCGCGGAACGTCAGGACCTCCACCGCGAGCTGCTGGCCGCACTCGCCACTCTCCCCGCCGAGCAACGTGCCGCACTCGTCCTCGTGGACATGCAGGGCTACCCCGTGGCCGAGGCGGCACGCATCCTCGACGTACCGGCAGGCACCGTGAAGAGCCGCTGCGCACGGGGGCGAGCCCGGCTGGCCCCCCGCCTCGTCCACCTCCGCAATGAGAACGCGGGAACCGGCGGATCCGGCGCGGAAAGGAACCGGACGGGGCGCTCATCCGTCCCACCGGCATCGGGGCCGAGTAACGCCGGCACGGGTGATCCCGCTGCAGTAGTGAAGGGCGGAGGTGGACAGGCATGACATCAACGACCGACACGACCCGGCATCCGGACGTCACGGAGATCTCCGACCTCACGGAGGGGCTGCTCCCGCCGCCGCGTGCGGCAGAGGTCCACCGCCACGTGGAGGGGTGCGAACCCTGCGGCGAGGTCCATGCCGCCCTCCAGGAGATCCGGGAACTGCTCGGCTCCACGCCCGAGCCCCCACGCATGCCGGACGATGTCGCGGACCGCATCGACGCCGCGCTTGCCGCCGAAGCAGCTCTCACGGACACCGAAGCACCCGACGACTCCGCACATGTTTCACGTGAAACGGAGCTTCTGCCGATACAGAAGTCCGTCCCCGATCCCGGCAGTCCCCCGGACCGCCCGGCAGGCCGCCCCCGCGCGGCCACGGGTCCCGGCCGACGGCCGGTCCGGCGTAGCCGCCGCGTCGCCGTGCTCGGTGCCGCCCTCGGCGCAGCCATGATCGGGATGAGCGTCTTCATCATCCAGGGGCTCCAGCCGACCCACGATTCTGCGGGCATCAGCGCCTCGGACCGCCGGTCCGGCTCCACGGCGAGCAATGAGGACACCTTCTCCGGCACCCCACTCGAAAGCCGGGTACACACCCTCCTCCTGGGCGCCGAGACGAAGCCTTCGAGCCCGGACGATTTCCACACCGAGAAGCAGGCCCCGTCCGTCGGGGCCCAGTCGACCCCCACGGGCGATTCGACCGCCCTGCCTCAGACGCCCTTGCGAGCCCCCACCGTGTCCGTACCGGCCTGTGTGCAGCAGGGCATCGGCCGCAAGGCCCCGGCCCTCGCTGCGGAAACCGGGGCCTACGAGGGCACGGACGCCTTCCTCGTCGTCCTTCCGCACCCTTCCGACACCGGCCGTGTGCAGGCTTATGTCGTCGATGCCACCTGCGTCCAGAACTCCACGGACAAGAGCAAGCTCCTGCTGACCCGCACCTACGCGCGCCCCTGAAAAACGCTTCCGGAGCCGCTCCGACACGTCGGGGAATGCATCCCCCGTAGGATCCGTTGGGTGGGGTGAGAGTCGTTGAACCGACCCCAGTAGGCGTGGACAGTAGGCAGTCTGCAGAGACGAGGAAGAAACCCGTGAGCGACGTCCGTAACGTGATCATCATCGGCTCCGGCCCCGCGGGCTACACGGCCGCCCTTTACACCGCACGTGCCTCGCTGAAGCCGCTGGTGTTCGAGGGCGCCGTCACCGCCGGTGGCGCGCTGATGAACACCACCGACGTGGAGAACTTCCCGGGCTTCCAGGACGGGATCATGGGCCCCGAGCTCATGGACAACATGCGCGCCCAGGCCGAGCGGTTCGGTGCCGAGCTCGTCCCCGACGACGTCGTCTCCGTGGACCTCACCGGGGACATCAAGACGGTCACCGACACGGCCGGCACGGTTCACCGCGCCAAGGCCGTCATCGTGACGACCGGCTCCCAACACCGCAAGCTCGGTCTGCCCAACGAGGACGCCCTCTCCGGACGCGGCGTCTCCTGGTGCGCCACCTGCGACGGGTTCTTCTTCAAGGACCAGGACATCGCGGTGGTGGGCGGCGGCGACACCGCGATGGAAGAGGCAACCTTCCTCTCCCGCTTCGCCAAGTCGGTCACCATCGTCCACCGCCGGGACACACTGCGCGCCTCCAAGGCCATGCAGGAGCGCGCCTTCGCCGACCCGAAGATCAAGTTCGCCTGGGACAGCGAGGTCGCCGAGATCCACGGCGAGCAGAAGCTGTCCGGCCTGACCCTTCGGAACACCAAAACCGGCGAGACCTCCGAGCTCGCGGTGACCGGCCTGTTCATCGCGGTGGGCCACGACCCGCGCACCGAACTCTTCAAGGGCCAGCTCGACCTCGACGAAGAGGGTTACCTCAAGGTCGACGCCCCCTCGACCCGCACCAACCTCACCGGTGTCTTCGGTGCGGGTGACGTCGTCGACCACATCTACCGGCAGGCCATCACCGCTGCCGGCACGGGCTGCTCGGCAGCTCTCGATGCCGAGCGCTTCCTTGCCGCGCTCGCCGACGACGAGAAGGCCACCGCCGTGGCCACCGTCTGATCCACGCTTCTCACCCCACACCCCCAAGAAGTTAAGGAGGTCGCCGTGGCCGGCGCCCTGAAGAACGTGACCGACGACTCCTTCGACGAGGTCGTCCTGAAGAGCGAGAAGCCTGTACTGGTGGACTTCTGGGCCGCTTGGTGCGGTCCGTGCCGTCAGATCGCGCCCTCTCTGGAGGCCATCGCCGCCGAGCATGGCGAGCAGATCGAGATCGTCAAGCTCAACATCGACGAGAACCCGGCCACGGCCGCCAAGTACGGCGTCATGTCCATCCCGACCCTGAACGTCTACCGGGGCGGCGAGGTCGCCAAGACCATCGTCGGTGCCAAGCCGAAGGCCGCGATCCTCCGTGACCTCGAAGACTTCATCGGCGCGTAGCACCGCAGCACGATGTTTCACGTGAAACGGGTCCGTCCCTCGGGGACGGACCCGTTTCGCTTTTCTGTAAGTACACGGGTCTCCGTGAGTACACGGATCACAGCGGTCTGAGGGCAGGTTCCTTCTGCACCGCGCCCAGCAACCGGTCCAGCGCCAGCTCGACGTCTTCCTTCCAGGAGAGCGTCGTCCGCAACTCCAGCCTCAGCCGCGGATGAATCGGATGCGGTCGTACGGTCTTGAAGCCGACCGCCAGCAGATGATCCGCAGGAAGCACACAGGCAGACTCCTTCCAGCGGGCGTCACCGAACGCTTCGATCGCCTTGAACCCCCGCCGCAGCAGATCCTTGGCCACGGTCTGCACCATGACCCGGCCCAGCCCTTGTCCCTGGTAGCCGGGCACGATCCAGGAAGTCATCAGCTGCACGGCATCGGGGGAGACCGGACTGGTGGGAAACGCCGTCGAGCGCGGCACATAGGCCGGTGGCGCGTAGAGAACGAAGCCCACCGGTACATCGTCGACGTAGACCACACGTCCGCACGATCCCCAATCCAGGAGAACGGCCGAGATCCACGCCTCCTTCTCCAGCGCGGACGTCCCCGCCTTCAGCGCGGCTTCCCCGCTGACGGGATCGAGCTCCCAGAAGACGCATGATCGGCAGCGTCGGGGGAGATCGGAAAGGTTGTCCAGTGTGAGCGGTACGAGCCGACGCCCCATGAAGGCTGTTCCTCGCTTCCTTCACTCGTCGCATCGTGTACGACGGTCAGTGCACCCCGTTCGAGAAGCAGGCCCCGGCAAAGCCCTCATGGTTCCCGGGCCCGGTTCCGCCGTCATCGCTCGAGTGCGGCTCACTGGTCGCATGGCCCTCCCCACCGAGGCGACTCAAGCCGGATGTGCCATACCGGAACGCATCGTATCCACCCGAAGGTGAAGCCGACACCGGGAGAAGGCAAAGGGCGGGCTGTGTTCCGGCAACCACCGGAACACAGCCCGCCCACCATCCCGGCGGGCCGGGATCAGTCCTCGTCGTCCTTGTCGGATTCCTCGGAAGGCGTCCGGTCCAGCACGCGCTCCTCACCCGGTGCCAGGCTGCTGAGGATCCGGTCGAGATCTTCCATCGACGCGAACTCGACGACGATCTTCCCCTTCTTCTGCCCGAGGTCAACCTTCACCCTGGTCTCGAAGCGGTCCGACAGCCGGGAGGCGAGATCGGACAGCGCGGGCGAGACCCGGCCGCCGGCCCGCGGTCCCTTGGGCTTGGCGGAGCTCGTGGGGTTGGAACCCATGAGGGTCACGATCTCCTCGACCGCGCGCACCGACAGCCCCTCGGCCACGATGCGGTGGGCGAGCCTGTCCTGCTCCTCCGAGTCCTCCACGGACAGCAGGGCCCGTGCGTGCCCCGCGGACAGCACCCCGGCCGCGACCCTCCGCTGCACCGGAGCCGACAGCCTCAGCAGACGCAGCGTGTTCGACACCTGTGGGCGCGAGCGCCCGATCCGGTCGGCCAGCTGGTCATGCGTGCACTTGAAGTCCTTGAGCAGCTGGTCGTACGCGGCTGCCTCCTCCAGCGGGTTGAGCTGGGCCCGGTGGAGGTTCTCCAGGAGCGCGTCCAGGAGAAGCTTCTCGTCCTCCGTGGCCCGGACGATGGCCGGGATCCGCTCCAGCCCCGCCTCTCGACAGGCTCTCCAGCGCCGCTCACCCATGATGAGCTCAAAGCGCTCCGGCCCCACCTTCCGCACCACGACGGGCTGGAGCAGACCCACCTCCTTGATGGAGGTCACCAACTCCGCGAGTGCGTCCTCGTCGAACACCTCACGGGGCTGACGAGGGTTCGGGGTGATGGAGTCGAGGGGCACCTCGGCGAAGTACGCCCCGGAAGCCGTTGCCGGCCCGGGAACCACATCGCTCTCCAGGACCGGCGCACTCGGCTCCGGCACCACCGGGGTGCTCGCGAGGGTGGCCACCTTCGCCGCGGCCACGCCCCGCTCCGTCGTCATCACCGGTCCCGCCCCGGAGGAGGCCGGGCCCATCCCCGCGGACGGCACCTGCTTCTCCTGCGGAGCGGCGGGGATCAGAGCACCCAGCCCACGCCCCAACCCTCTTCGACGCTCGCTCACTGAATACCCTCCGAAATGCTCTGCTGGCTGTTCCCAGTGCCTGCGTGGGCATGCTGGGCCTCGTACTGGACCCCGACGCCCCGCAGGGCGATCTCACGCGCTGCTTCGAGGTACGACAGCGACCCGCTGGAACCCGGATCGTAGGTCAGCACCGTCTGCCCGTAGCTCGGCGCCTCCGAGATCCTCACCGATCTCGGAATGCTCGTTCGCAGCACCTCCTTGCCGAAGTGCGTGCGCACCTCCTCCGCGACCTGTGACGCGAGCCTGGTCCTGCCGTCGTACATGGTGAGCAGGATCGTCGACACGTGGAGGTCGGGATTGAGGTGCCCTCGTACCAGGTCCACGTTGCGCAGCAGCTGCCCCAGCCCTTCGAGCGCGTAGTACTCGCACTGGATGGGGATCAGCACCTCGGCACCGGCGACCAGAGCGTTGACCGTCAGCAGACCGAGCGAGGGCGGGCAGTCGATGAGGATGTAGTCCAGCGGCTGCTCGTATGCCTGGAGCGCCCGCTGCAACCGGCTCTCCCGTGCCACCAGCGACACCAGCTCGATCTCCGCACCGGCGAGATCGATGGTGGCGGGGGCACAGAAGAGACCTTCGACGTCCCGAACGGGCTGGACCACTTCGGAGAGCGGCCTGCTGTCCACCAGGACGTCATAGATGGAGGGGACCTCGGCATGGTGATCGATGCCCAGAGCCGTGGAGGCGTTCCCCTGCGGGTCGAGGTCGACCACCAGAACGCGCGCGCCGTGGAGCGCGAGCGAGGCGGCAAGGTTGACCGTCGTGGTGGTCTTACCCACCCCGCCCTTCTGGTTGGCCACCACCATGACGCGCGTACGGTCAGGCCGGGGCATGCCCTCGCCGGCGCGGCCTAGGGCCTCGACCGCCAGCTGGGCCGCACGACCGATGGGTGTGTCGTCCATCGGCGGTGGTGTTTCACGTGAAACACCCTCCCCCGCCGATTCGGTTCGGGGACCGGGGACCGGATCGGTCATCGGTCCCGCGAAGTTGGCGTCGGACCGCAAGGATTCACTCTCCTCGACTTCAGGCTCGCAATGAACAGAGCCTGCCATGCTTTCGGGGTCGTGAACCAGCGAGGTCGGTTCTTCTGTGGATGATTCCTCTTCTGTGGACAACTCCGTAGCCCTCACGGGCTTGCGATGCCGTGGCGCGGCAGCCGCGCGACCGCGCCTGATGAACTCCTGCAGCAGAGAGCGACGTTTCACGTGAAACACGATGCCCCTGCGGCTGGGCCGCAGGGGCACGACACTCCGCATGGTCACGTATGGCCACATGCCGGGAGAACCATCATTAAGTGGTAGCAATCGCCCATTACGGCTGACCTCGCCGCATGGTCGGGGTCGTCAGCGACGACGTCGCGTGCGGCTCGTCCGCGCGGCCTTGGCCCTCTTCGCGGCGAACCTCACACCACCGGGGCTCTCCCCGACCACCACGCGCACCACCGTGGACATCGGGTCGACCACGCCCTCACCGACGTGCAGCACCTCGGTCTCCTCCACGCCGAGCTTGCTCAGGGCTGCCCGCGCCCCGGCGATCTCCTCCACGGCGGTATCCCCCTTCAGCGCCAGCATCTCGCCGTACGGGCGCAGCAGCGGCACGCCCCAGCCGGCCAGCCGGTCCAGCGGGGCCACCGCTCGGGCCGTCACCACATGAACCGGCTGCAGCGTCCCCAGGACCTCCTCGGCGCGGCCGCGCACGACCGTCACGTGGTCCAGGCCCAGCAGCTCGACGACTTCCTGGAGGAAATTCGTCCGCCGGAGCAGGGGTTCCAGCAGAGTGATCTTGAGGTCCGGTCGCACCAGTGCCAGCGGAATGCCCGGAAGCCCCGCGCCCGAGCCCACATCGCAGACCGTGACCCCCTCGGGCACGACCTCGGAGAGCACCGCGCAGTTCAGCAGGTGCCGCTCCCACAGCCTGGGTACCTCGCGCGGCCCGATCAGCCCCCGCTTCACTCCGGCGTCCGCCAGCAGCTCCGCGTACCGAACAGCTTCCGGGAAGAACTCGCCGAAAACCGCGCGCGCCCCTTCCGGCGCCTCGGGAAGCTCTACTTCCGCCGTCACGGGAACCGTCCTTCCTTACCGCACTACCGCACTGTGAGTGGCTGACTATCAGGCTGACAAAGACCGGCCCCGCCTGCGAACAGACGGGGCCGGTGGAGCAAAGGGTCCGGTCAGGCCGGGAGAACGACGACGAAGCGCTGCGGCTCCTCGCCCTCGGACTCGCTGCGCAGACCGGCGGCCGCGACCGCGTCGTGCACGACCTTGCGCTCGAACGGGGTCATCGGGTCCAGCTTCACCGGCTCGCCGGTGCTCTTGACCTCGTCCGCGGCCTTGGCGCCCAGCTCGGCGAGCTCCGCCCGCTTCTTGGCCCGGAAGCCCGCGATGTCCAGCATCAGCCGGCTGCGGTCCCCGGTCTCCCGGTGCACGGCGAGCCGCGTCAGCTCCTGGAGCGCCTCCAGCACCTCACCGTCGCGGCCCACGAGCTTCTGCAGTTCACGTGCCGAGTCGCTGATGATCGAGACCGCGGCCCGGTCCGCCTCGACGTCCATGTCGATGTCGCCGTCGAGATCGGCGATGTCGAGCAGGCCCTCGAGGTAGTCCGCTGCGATCTCGCCCTCCTGCTCGAGGCGGGTCAAGGTGTCGCTGCCCTCAGCGGCCGTGGAGATGGTGCCTTCCGTCACGGATGGACTCCTTCTTACTTCTTGGACGGGTGCTTGGGCCGCTGCGGACCCTTGCGCTGCCCGGACTTGGCTTGGCGTGAGGAGCCGGACGCAGGCTTGCCCGCCGGCTTGGGCTTCTCGTCCTGCGGTGCCTTCCCCTTCTGCAGGGAAGTCTTGGAGCCCGACTCGGTGGAATCGGCGCTCTTGGCCGCCGTGGCACCGGTCTGGCGCTGGGCCTTGGTCTGGCGCTTGGGCTGCTGACGGCGCTGCGCGGCCGTGCCCTCGGCGTCGGCGACGGACGTCTCGCCCTTGATGACCGTGCCGTCCTCCTGGGCGACGAGCCCCAGCTTGGCCAGCCCCGTGATGAACTTCCGCTCGATGTCATTGCGGTCCGGGCCCTTGGCCACGATCCGCTTGACGGTGTTGCGACGGGTCCTTCCGCGGACCTCACCGCGCGCGGCGACACTCTTCAGCAGGCGTCCCAGGTACTGGTCCTGCGCCTTGCTGCCCGGGGTCGGGTTCTGGTTGATCACATACATCTGCTGACCCATGGTCCAGACGTTGGTGGTCAGCCAGTAGACGAGGACACCGACGGGGAAGTTGATGCCCATCACGGCGAAGATCACCGGGAAGATGTACATCAGCATCTTCTGCTGCTGCATGTACGGCGTCTTGACCGTCAGGTCGACGTTCTTCGTCATCAGCTGGCGCTGGGTGAAGAACTGCGAGGCCGACATCAGCACGATCATGACCGCGGTGACGATCCTGACATCGGTCAGCGAGGCGCCGAGGGCCTGGACCTTCTCCTCGCTGTCCATGAACTTGGCGGCGAGCGGGGCACCGAAGATGTGGGCCTGACGGGCGCTGTCGAGCAGCGCCTGGTCGATCACGCCGACCTTCTTGTTCGAGGCGATCGACGAGAGCACGTGGTACAGGGCGAAGAAGAACGGCGACTGCGCCAGGATGGGAAGGCACGAGGAGAGCGGGTTGGTACC